>DATEGE010000135.1:0-14912 GCA_035280265.1 Gemmatimonadales bacterium
CCGTCCTGAGCGTCCGCGCCCGCTCGACGTCGAGCGATGCGGCGGTGCGGCGGGCGGCATCTTGCCCGCCGTTGAAGAGGTTCCAAGAGACGACGAGCGACGCGACCCAGTAGTCCTGGCTCGACCGGAACGCCAGGTCCCTGCTCTGGAAGCCGTAGTCGACGCCGACGGAGACGCTCGGCAGAAACGCTGCGGTCGCAGCCCTCACCCCCGCCTGGGCCGTGCGCATGCCGGCGTCCACTTGTTGCAGTTCCTCGCGGCCGGTCAGGGCGTGTGCCACGGCGCCATCGACGTCCACGGCGAGCGGCAACTCGAGCGCGCTGTCCGGGATGACATCGAGGGGAGCGTCGAGCGGGCGCTGGAGGATCTGATTCACGACCCGCGCCGCCGCCGTGTGCCGTTGCCGCGCCTCCGCAAGGTCTTGCTCGATCGCGCTGCGATCGGCGCGGGCTCGGAACACGGCTTCTGGTGTGACGCGACCGGCAGCCAGCAGTCGTTGGGCGACCCGTTCGTTCTCCTGGACCAGGGCGAGCGACGCGGCATAGATCTCGGCCGCGCGGCGGGCACTGGCTTCGTTCAGGTATGCGGTCTGCACGTCGGCCGCGAGGCGGCGCGCCGCGGTGAGCCGGGCGAGGTGCTGCCCGTCGGCGCGCCCTCGAGCGACCGCGTAGTTGGCGAGAATCCCAGCGTTGAACAACGGCTGGCGCAGCTCGATGTGCGAATCGTGTCGCTGCGGCAGCGTGATGTCGATGTCCGTCGGAAAGCGCCGCTGGCCGAGGATGCCGTTCAGCGCCGCATACGCGGGGTTCACAAGGTCGCCGATGTTGGGCACGCCGTCGAAGTGCGAGTAGCGCGAGTTGAGCCCCAAGGAGGGGAGGAAGAGACCGCGAGCTTCATGGACTTCGGCCGCGGCCCGCCGCTCGGCGAAGCGCTCGGCGGCGAGGCCGAGGTTCTTTGCCAGGGCCTCGGCCACGAGTGGACCCATGGGGTCCGGCCGGTCTTGGGCCGGGATCGGGAGGGGTGCCGCAAGCGTGGCCCCCATGGCCCCGCCCCCGATCCAGGCCGCGACGAGCAACCGGTTCACGAGCTCGCCCGATTGAGGAGCGCCCGCAGGCCATCGACGCCGCGTGCGTCAGCGAACATCACCGGATCGTCTGACACGGCGAACAACACGCTCGTCTGCGCGCGGTTCAACAGCGCCCGCTCGCCGTCGACAACGTCATCCGCTGCAGCCGCGATCGGCTGAACGGCCGCAGCGGGGGTGGCATCCGCCCTGTTGAGGAGCGCCCGCTCTGGGGCGATCGATTGCGCGCGCGCAGTCGCGGGAAGCGCGACGGCGGTGGCGCCAACCAGCGCCGAGAGCAGCAGCGCGTGGGCCGACGCGGAAAGCTTGGGAAGCATAGCGAAAACCCTCCTTGGGCTGATGGGTCTGACCCGGCCAACGGTTCATCTGCCAGGTAACACTGTCACATATTCTAACATCGTTAAGTACACAACGAAAAAAACTACGGCTCGGTTCCACGCAGCCAGCCATGCAGTAGGGCTTGCCGCATCTTCGCCCTGGTCTGACGCGCGTCGCGCCAGTTGAAGCGCGCGTCGCAACCTTTGACGATCTGCAGCGACACGAGCCCATGCACCGAGGCCCACGCCATCTGCGCCAGTTCGTCGGGATCGTTGAATTCTGGCCGCAGTCGCCCGGTCGCGATCACTTCGGCGCACGTCTGCCGCAGGAACCCGTAGGCGTCCCCAGCGGGAGCGTTCGGGGCGTGCTCTGGCCGGGGCATCATGAAGATGAACTGGTACTGCATTGGGTGGGTCAGGCCGAAGTCGACATATGCCTCACCGATTTTGCCGAACCGCTCGAGCGGATCCGACTCGACCCCAGTGCGTCGCAGCGCCTGGGCGAATGCCTGGAAATCCAACGCGGAGAGCTCCGCGACTAGTGCGTCCTTGTCCTTGAAGTGGTGATAGATCGCCGTCGGGGTGTAGCCGACCTTCGCCGCAATCGCGCGCATCGTGGTCCCCTCGTATCCCCGCTGCACGAACATGCTGCGGGCGGCCTCGAGGATCTTGCGGCGCGTGGCCGCGCGTTCCCGCTCGCGGCGCTGAAGACTAGGGGAAGTCCGCTGAGTTTCCATAACGATGTTAAGTAATATAACGTCGTTCTCAAGATGTCAAGGAGGCTGCGATGACAGGCGCGTAATTTGTCAACATGTGCGGGATTGCGTGCCGTTCGAGCCGATCGTCGAATGCGCGGCTTGGCCTGCGGCTACAACGCTAACGCGGAGGGTGGTGATGCCCACCGATTCGCTGGTAGCTGACATTCAGTCGGAGCTCAAGAAGTGGTCAGTCAACACACGCGTGTACGGATCCTTGTACGTCGGGATCCGGAGCTGCCTGATCATCGCTTCGGCGCTCGTCGCGACCCGGGACAGCTTAAGCACCTCCGTCGCGCCCTTCCTCAGCGGCTGGGTTCCGATTCTGGCTCTTTTGGTGACGATCCTCACTGCCATCGACACCTGGATGAAGCCCAGAGACAAGTGGCGCGGCTTCATGGAAGATCGGGATGCTCTGGACGACCTGCGCTTGCGTGTTGAGTCGGCCGCCACGCCGGCGATGGACGCGCTAAGGACAGAGTTCGCGAGCCTGCGGAAACGACACCGCGAGAAAAACGTCTACTGAGCAGGCTTGGTCGCGATTCGGTCTGGCCAACGCTCCAGGATGCCCTGGGCCCGCCCCGCCGGGCAGGGGCCGTAGAGGGAGGGCGCACCACCGCCGCGCTTATGGGTGCGTCGCGGCCCAGTTCCCGGTCAGCCTAATCGTGGTCGTCCCATCGCTGAGCGTCCACGTCGCATTGCCATACATCGACGCGGCACTCACGGTCCCGGTTTGATGCAGGGCTTGCGAGTCGAGATCGAAGCTGACTTGGTCACCGTTCACCGTGCCATTCGCGACGATCCCGCTGACTGGGCCAGCGTTTTGGCCGTCGCACCCCACCATCGCATTGCCGTAGGAGCCGGTCAACGCGCTGCCCTGCTGCGTTAGCGTCAGCGTGAGGGTGAGGCTGCAGCTGTGCCCGCCACCCGACATGTTGCTCCAGGTGGCGTTCCACGTGCCGGAGACATCTGCGAGCTTCGGCCCTTGTTTGTCGCCGCCACTGCACGCGGATAAGCCGGCAGTCACGACACTGAGTAAGTATTTCGCGCGCCGCATAAGAGCACTCCGCCAGAGGACGCGCCCATCATGCGGAGAGGGGGTCAAGCGCCGGTCAATTGCGCTCCTTACGTGTTATCAAAGCCGGCTATGACAGGAACGTGCACGATGACAGTGTCGCCGCTCGTCAGGACACGTCAACGGGGACGCGCAGCTAGGGTGACGCCTGACGGCTCACGACCTCGATCAGGACGTGGCCATCGAGCGCCTCGGTGGGAGTGACACCGATCAGGGCGGCGAGCGTCGGAGCGATATCCACGGTGCTCGCGCGTCGCTCGATCCGTTGCGCGCGAATGCCGGCGCCGTAGAAAGCGATCGGGACGGCGATGTCCTCGGGGTTGGCCGAGCCGTGCTCGGCGTCGAGCCCACCGCCCGACCACACGTAGCCCGGCGACGTCATCGCAGACACCAGCCAGCCGTAGTCGCTTGGAAGCAGACGGCGCCAGAGCGTGGCGTCGCGGTCCGAGTCGGGCGCGCGCGCCAGCGTCTGCGGAGTGAACACGCGGGCCACGCCGGGGAGCCCCCCTGCTTCGGACGTGAGCACCCGCGCAAGACTGTCCACATCAACTCCCCGGGCGCGTAACGCGCCGACGTCGGCCATGACGAGCCCACCGTCGGCCTCGATCCCGAAGTCAGCGTGCAACCGGTCCCGCAGCGCGGCACTCGCCCCGCGGGCTACCCCAGCCAGCGACACACGACCACCGGGGCGGTGCTGCACGGTAACGGTGTACTCCGGGAGCGACGTCACGCCGTGGTCGCCGGTGAGCACCACCACGGTGCCGGCGGCGGGCGCCAGGCGGCTGAGCGAGTCGAGGAACTGTCCCAGCCAGCGGTCCACGTGCAGCAGCTGATCGTGGATCTCACGCGAGTCGGGACCGAAGGCGTGCCCGACCGCATCGGTCGTCGAGAGCGAGATGCTCAACAGGTCGGGCCGACCGCGATCGCCCAGTCCCAGTGCGCGCACGCCGTCGAGGGCGAATGCCAGCGTCAGCGAGTCCATCCACGGAAACGCATTCGGCTGACGCGCAACCGCGCCCGGTGCAGCGGTAAGGCGGTGCGGAAACGTGTAGTCGGCACCGCCGTTCTCGAACGGCATGCTGTCGGGCTCGGCGTACGCGGAGTCGGGGAGCAGCAGGTTCCACGTCGCGCCGGTCCAGCGGGTGAGGTCGAGCCCGCGGTTGAACGCCTGCACCCACGAGGGCAGCGAGTCGGCGTAGTAGCGACTGGTAGTGAAGGCGCCGCCGTACAGCCAATACACCGGGCCGCGGGCCCGTCCGATCGGGAAGATCGCCGCGCGGTCCTTGCGTGAGACCGAGAGCATGCGGGTTCCGGAATCGCCCGCGAGCATCCAATCGTACAGCGTCGTGCCCCGGAAGCGGCGCGGTGAAGCCCCGATGGTGTCGGGCGTCGCGCTCAGCGCAGGCGACGCACGATCCTGCACGCCGCGGCTGTTGAGCGCGATGCCCGTGTGCGCGGGGTAGCGCCCCGACAGCATCGTCGAGTGACCGGGCGCGGTCTCGGTCGCGGCGTGGTCCTGCTCGCCGTGCTCGAACACCGTCCCGCCACGATAGATGCGCGCGAAGCCGCCGGTCCATTGCCCGGCGTAGCGCGCCAGATAGTCGGCGCGCATTTGATCCACCGCCACGAGCACGATCAAGGAGATCGGCGGCCGGCCGCTCTCACTGCGAACGGGCCCGGACACTGGCCGCAATGCCTGGCTGGGGAGGGTTCCTGCCAGACACGCGACCAGCGCCGGTACCGTTACGACGATCCTAGAAGCCGTACTTCGCTCCCAAGTAGAACGTTCGACCGTAGTACTCGCGCTGCACGTTGAATTTGTGATCGAGCGTGCCCTGGAAGAACCCGAACTGGGCGTTGTTGAGGCTCAGGGCCTGTAGCTGCAGCTGTACGCCGGGCGTCACGTTGTAGATCACCGAGCCGTCGATCTGCGAGTGCTGGTAGAAGTAGTTGTCCCCGCTGGCCGTGGCGGAGCCGTCGCCGTAGGAGCCGATGTACGCCCCGTTGTACGTCCACGCGATGCGCGCCGATATCGGTCCGCGGTCGTACAACAGCGCGGCGTTCGCGATGTCCGGCGCCTGCCGCAGCAGCGGTGCCTCGCGCCCGCTGGCCGGATCGACCAGGACCTTGGAGTCCACGTACGTCCAGTTGACGTCGAAGCCCAGACCCGACAAGGCTCCCGGAAGGAACGGCAAATGCTGCACCCAGTCCGCCTCCACTCCTACCAAGTGGCCCGAGCCTCCGTTCTGCGGCTGAGTGCCGTAATAGCCCACGAACGGCGTGTAGGGACCTTGATAGATGAAGTCACGGGTCAGTATCACGTCCGAGAGCGACTTGTAGAACACGCCACCCGTCAACACGCCGCCGAACGACGGCAGGAACCGCTCGATGAGCAGGTCGTAATTCCAGGCGCGCTGCGGGCGGAGGTTGGGGTTACCGGCGCTCAGATTGGAGTACTGCAGCTTGTAGATCGTGTTGACGTTGCCCCGGAGGCTGGGCGCGAGATCGGAATAATTGGGACGGGCGATGCCGCGCGTCACGGCGACCCGCACGTTCGTGTTCGGAGCGACGCCGTAGCGCAGCTGTACGCTCGGGAACACGTCCGTGTAGTTCTGCGAGCCGCTCACCGTGTTGATCGTATAGGGACCGGAGGCGCTGTCACGCGACGCGACGTGTCCAGTGTACTCCGAGTGCGTGGCCTCGACCCGGAAGCCGAGGTTCAGCTCCAACTGGCCCAAGGCGACCGTGTTCATCACGTAGCCGGCGTAGATGCGTTCCGAGCCGCTGAACGTCCCGAGCGCGTTGCGGGTGGCGTTGGACTGATTCGGCGTGAAGGCGCCGGGGTTGGCGTCCTCCCATTGATCCGTCGTCGCGAGATCGGGCATCGGCCCGATCGCAAAACCCGACGACAGGTCGCTGTAGTATCTGGGGTCGGAGAACGAGCCAACCGCCTGTTGCAAGGTGTAGGTCTGCGTTGGGTCGAAGGAGACGTTGGCTCGCGTGACATCTTTCGCCTCGTCACGCAGCCGCAATCCGACTTTGACGCTGCTCTGGTACCGGCCGAGGGGATACGCCCGCAGCGCGCTGAACTGTCCGCCGATGTCGCGACCGGTGGTGAGCCCGTTACTCGCGTCGTAGCCGCCGAGCAGGTAATTCGCGGGAGTGGTCGCCGCCAGGGCCTCGGCGGCGTTGACGTACTGGTACAGCGGCATCTCGCTGTTCGATGCGTCGTACTTGAAGGTGAGACTCTTGCTCCCGGTGTCCGTGTACACAAAGCCACTCGACCGGTAGTCGACGACCGACTGGCGCGTGCCGGCATAGTTCGCCGCGTACTCGATGGTCCACAGCCCGCGCTCGTGCCGGCCGCCGGCGGTGACACCCCACAGCTGCTCCGTGGGCGTGCGGTGCTGCACCTCGCGGGTCAGGACTGCGTTCGTCCCGAAGCCGCTCGTGCCCACGCCGGCGGAGTCGCCACCGGTTGCAATGTCGTACACATAGCGGGTGCCGTGATTCTTGAACAGGCTCCACAGGCCCTTCAGGTAGATCGTGGAGTGATCGTCGAACCGGTAGTCCAGGTCCGCGCCGATCCCGTAGCGCGTGCGGTAGTAGGTGTAATCCCGCTGACTCCATTCCACCGGGACCGAGCGGTTCAGGCTATCCACCGTCCAACTGGGCTCCACGTCGTTGATCGCGCGATTGTTGCGATCGACGCTGCCGCCCAGCAGGAAGCCGAGCTTGGAGTCGACGCCGAAGCGACCACCGTAGGTCAGGCTTCCCTGGGTCACGTCGCGATCGAGCAGCGAGGTGCGGCCGTACTGCAGGGCGGCGTAGCCCTGGGGCCGGCCCTCGGGGGTCTTCGTCACGAGGTTGACCGACCCGCCAATGGCATCGGCGTCCATGTCGGCGGTGAGCGTCTTCGAGACCTCGATGGCCGCGAGGATATCCGAGGGCACGTCATCGAGCTTCACGATGCGGTTGCCCTGCTCGGTCCCGGGCAGGTGCACGCCGTCGACCGTGACGTTGGAGAGTCGTGGCTCTGTGCCGCGGACCTGCACGAACTTGCCCTCGCCTTCGTCGCGCTCGAGGGAGACGTCGGGCATGCGGCCGGCCGCTTCGGCGGCGTTGCCGTTCGGGAGCGCGCGAATCTCGTCTCCGGAGAGCACGGTCACGAGGTTGGCGGCGTCCTTCTGGCGATCGAGCGCCGCCGCCTTCGTCTCGCCCAAGCGGTGCGCCACCACCAGGACGCTCTGGAGGCTCACGGCCACGGGTCGCAGTGCGAGGATCGCCTCGGCGGTCGCGCCGCTCGCCACCGTGACCCGAGTGGACTCGGGCGCGAAGCCCAGCAGGCGGACCCGCAACAGGTAGGACCCGGGCGGTACGTTGTCGAGCCGGAACGAGCCGTCCTCACGGGTGCGCGTCCCGATGGCCGTGCCGGCGACCTGCACTGCCGCGCCGGCGACCGCTTTGCTCGACGCGTCCGTGACCTGACCCGCGATCGAGCCGGGCGGCGCCTGCGTGGGCGCGACAGCGGGAACCATTGTCGTGAAAGAAAAAGAGAGGGAAACGAGAGCGGCCCGACGGAGCAGCGGAGACATGTGACCCTCCATCGCCTCAGTGTGACGTGAGACAACTGCCGGGACAGGCTCTATGATCCGTCGCGCGAAGCGGTGGTCAGGCGAAAGGCGGGTAACAGTCCGGTCAAGGAAAACCGTTCAGAAGGGAACGCACCTCATCGAGTTCTCGAAGTCTTGGTAGCTGGTTTGGCAAGCGGCTGTGCCCGGGGTGGCCGGTGCAGATCGCAGGGAGGAGGCTCATCACGGCAGTGTCAGGTGGCGCCCTCCATGTCCTTCAGGGCGCGATAGCGCAGGGCCCCGGCGGGGTCACGAGACTCCCGGTGGCAGTGGCGATCAGCGGCGTCTCTCGCTGCGCCATGTCCCGGCTGATCCACACCACCCGCGTACCGCACAGGATGGCGTCCACCGGATAAGGGTTGTGGAGAAACGACTGGCCGTCGCTGGTCGGGACTTGAGTGTTCGGGAAATAGTACCAGCACTGCGCGGCGTTCGGATGGCTGTGGATCAGGCCAACCGTCCCTGCCCAACCGGCCTGCTCACACGTTCGCGTGGGCACGCGGAGGAACTGGCCAAACGCGAGGCGGACTCCGAAGCAGGCGTGGTTCTGTCGGCGCCTCAAAACTAGGCAATCACAGAAGTGTGTTGCACTCGGCCAACGTAGCGTTTCGCCTCGTCGAAGTGCTCACGGCACCTTGATGACCACCTTTCCCGTCGCCCGCCCGGACTCGGAATACGCGAGTGCGTCACGCACCTGCTCGAGCGGAAAGACCTTGTCCACCAGCGGTTTGATGACGCCGCTTTCCACCAGCCGAGTGATTTCTCTCAGCTGCTCTCCGTCGGCACGCATGAAAAGGTATTGGTAGCGGGCCTTGTGGCGCCGCGCTGCGGCCACCGCCCTTCGGGACATCACGCTGATCGCTAGGACGAGGATCGGATTGAGTCCCCAGCTTCGCGCAAACGCTGCTGACGGGGTGCTGCCAATACTGACCACCACGCCGCCAGGTTTCACGCATTCAAAGCACCTCACCAGCGTGTCACCGCCCGCGCTGTCCAGCACCACGTCACAGTCTTTGGCCACGTCTTCAAAACGTGCGCTCCGGTAATCAATGGGGACGTCCGCGCCCAGACGCTTCACCAGTTCCATATTGCGTTGCCCCACCGTGGTGAACACCGTTGCGCCGAGGTGACGGGCCAACTGGATGGCCACGCTTCCGACGCCGCCGCTACCCGCGTGAATCAACACGCGTTGGTTGGCGCCCAGCTTTCCAATCTCCACCAAGGCCTGCCACGCCGTCAGCGCAACCAGTGGAAGAGAGGCGGCTTCTTCAAACGTCACGTTGGTGGGTTTGGGGGCAGCGGCGCCTTCGCGGACCACGGCAAATTCCGCAAACGTTCCAATGCGGTCCTTGTCCAGTCGCGCGTAGACCACATCGCCTTTCTGGAAGCGCGTCGCCTGTGCGCCCACGTCGGAAACCACGCCAGAGAGGTCGTTGCCCAGCACCAGCGGAAACTGGTACTTCAAGAGCGTCTTCAACTTCCCATCACGTGTTTTGGCATCCAACGGATTCACGCTGGCGGCGCGTACTTGAACCAACAAATCCAAGGGGCCCATCGCGGGGACGGCAATGTCCCTCACCTTAACCAGGTCGTTGCTCCCGTAGCGGTCGATAAGGGCAGCTCTCACGGCCTAGTCCGGGTGGAAGGCGGCAAGTCGTTGCGGTGGAAAGAGGCGCCGGTCGGAATCGGCCGCGGCTGAGCCGACAATGCCAGCGCCACGTCTGCCCAGCCCCCATGGTATTCACACAGGACGTGCGCTGAGTCTACGACGACGCACTGAATCCCGGGGGCCTTCGAGTTTGAGATCAGACCATGAAGGAAGTTGCGGGCGTGTTCGGTCGGAGGTGCCGTCGCCTGTTCGCTCATGGGAGGGCCACAGGTGAGAAGCGCGAGGCAGGCTAAAATGGCTCGCGACGCTCGCATTGGAGTCAACCACGCGATCCGTAAGGGAAGGGCTTTGAATGCTATCTGCAAGCGAATGACTGTCAACCAAAATGGGCTGAGCGGATCGTGACTTTCCATAGATCGAGTGCAGGATCCCGCGGAACGGTTCACCAAGAGCGCGATGTAACGAACGTGTAACGAGTCGGGAGAGTTGGTCTCCTAGCGGCCTCACGAACTCCGCATAAAGTTCCAACCGAATTGCAGTCCCTTGCGGCGGCGTTCATAAAGCGCGTCCCACACTGGAGGCCGTATGACGACACCCGTAATGGAAGACGTCAAGCGAGTCTATCGGATGACGTGGTGGGCTCTCATGCTGCGCGGGTTGTTTTCCATCGCCGTAGGTGTCTTCATCTTTGCACGCCCGGTCGATTCGGTCGCCGCGTTCGCACTGGTGATCGCGTTCTGGGCGCTGTTCGCCGGCGTGGTGGAGATCGTGCACGCGTTCCAGCTGCGAGCGCTGCCGCACTGGTGGGTGACCCTGCTCGCGGGCCTGGTCGGGGTCGCGTTCGGGATCGCGGCGCTCGTGTACTATCCGACGCTCGCCCTGTCGTTCGCCGTCGCCTGGGTCGCTTGGTGGTTGCTGCTCACCGGGATCCTCGGGGTGTACGGAGCGTTTCAGCTCAAGCGAATGGGAATGGATTGGGGCTGGCCGGCCGCGTTTGGCGTGCTCAGCATCGTCGCGGGCGTGTTTGCGCTCCTGTCTCCACCGGCTACGCTCGCCGCGATCATGGGGCTGATCGCAGGGTTCTCGATCGTCGCTGGCGTCGTCCTCGTCGCCGGCGCCTTCAAGCTGCGCTCGGTTGTGCACCCGTAGCTGCGCGGAGAGGACAGCATGGGAACCATGATTCCGCTCCGGGATGCGTCCCGGCGCCCCTTGCATCCCCCCGTCGTCACGGCGGTCATCATCCTCCTCAACGGGCTCGTGTTCGCCCTGGAGTTGCGGGGCGGCGAGCCCTTCGTGACCCATTGGTCGGCGATCCCCGCCGAGATCTTCGCGGGACATCGCTGGATCACCCTGCTGACGGCGATGTTCATGCACGCCAGCTGGTCGCACATCCTCGGCAACATGCTGTTCTTATGGGTGTTCGGTCCCGATATCGAAGATGTGATGGGCCCGTTCCGATACTCGGTGTTCTATCTCCTCGGCGGGGTCGTGGCCATGCTGGCCCAGGTCGTCGCCAGCCCGAGTTCCACGGTCCCGAGCCTGGGAGCGAGCGGCGCCATCGCCGCTGTGATGGGGGCGTTTCTGGTCACCTACCCGCGCGACCAGATTCGCACCCTTCTGGTCATCTTGGTGTTTGTGCGCGTGACGTTCGTTCCAGCCGCGCTGTTGATCGGCCTGTGGTTCCTCACGCAGCTGGTAAGCGTCGGCACTGTCGCCACGGCGCAGACCGGTGGGGTGGCTTACCTGGCGCACATCGGCGGCTTGGTATTCGGTGCGCTCACCGGGCGCCTGTTTGAGGACCCCCGACGGCTCGCGACGCAGGGAGTGGAGGAGGGGGGGTAGCGCCACGCCGCTCAGCCTGCTCGCAGCTGCTCCAGCACCCGCGTCAAGACCGATTCCTCATGCTTGAGGCGATCGCGGAAGTCCTGCCCGTCCGTGTCCGCGATCTCCATGCGGAGGTCGGACACGTACGTCTTCAACGCCTGCTCCAGTATGTGCGCCTCATCCGCCGTCAGCTCGAGCTGCGCCATGGTTCCCCCAAACTGTTTGCGCGACGTACCCCTCGGAAGCGGTTCAGTCTGCGGCCCGCGCGGATGCTCGGCAACCCGCTGGTGTGGGCCGCGATTGCGTCCGCGACGATGGCTTCGCTCGGTAGTGGGCAAGGCACGCCCGCGCGGCTTACCCAGTTTCTGGAGCAGACGATCGAGCTGAATCGTGACGACATGGGCGCCGCGGCCACGGGGAAGCCCGTCGTAAAGGTGCTCGCCACGTCCGACCAACGCGAGGTCGCGGTGTTCGGCATCGTGAGCGTCAACGTGCCGCGCTCGTTCTACGTTCGCTCGGTCAGCGACTTTTCGAAATCGCTCCGCACTCCGTCGCGCCCCCGGCCCCGTTTCGGGATCTTCTCCGATCCAGTGGCCGTAGCCGACGTGGCCGCGCTGTCCGTGCCGCATGACGACGTCCAAGATCTGGCGCGCTGTCGCCCGGGGGCGTGCAAAGTGAAGCTCTCGGCAGCGGCCATCGCCCGGTTGCAGGGGAGTCTCGATCCCAACTCGCCCTCCGCCGATTCCGTCGCCAGCGCGTACTTCCGCGCGCGCATGATGGACTATATCACGGGCTACCGCGCTCGGGGGAACACGGCGCTCATCGTGTACGACGACCAACGGGCAGCTGCCGCGGCAGCCGACGTGTTCAACGGGATCCTGTCACGGTCTCCGTATATGTACCAGTACGCACCGTCGCTCGAGCGGTACCTGAAGGACTATCCGGCTGATCGCCCGGCGGACGTATCCGAGGTGCTGTTCTGGTCGGAGGATGATTTTCCCAGTCTCAAGCCGACGATCACCATCACGCATGAGATCGTGTACGCCCCGCCCGAGTTGCCAGGCTCCACCCTGATCGTGGCGAAGCAACTCTATGCCGATCATTACTTCGACGGAGCGCTCGACCTAACGGCCGTCGTCGATCAGGCGAGCGATTCGGCTCACACGCCGGGCATCTTCCTTGTGCTGCTCCATCGCCTGCACTTCGACGATTTGCCGAGCGGTGGATTGATGAATGTGCGCGGCAAGGTGATCGGGAAGGTGCGCGACGAGACGATGACGTTTCTGCGTGACGTCAAGCGACGCAGCGAGCAAGCGTACGCGAGCGCGCCCGGCAACTAGCGAGTCATGCCACTTCCCGATATCAAACGACGCGGCGCCGGGGCCCTCATCATCGCCCTCGGGCTCGCGCTCAGCATAGCCCTCGCCCCGTACGCCACGGGGCTCATCGGCATTCCGGTCCTGTACGTCGTGTTGGCGCCGATTCATCGCTGGCTGGCGGCGCGCACCGGCACCACCGTAGCCGCGAGCCTGGTCGTGGCGGCGGCGCTCCTTCTGCTGGTGGTGCCAACGGTGGCGTTCGCAGGCCTCATTCTGAGCGAAGCCCAGCGGATTGCGGCAACCGTCGCACAGAGCCGGCTGGTGTCGCAGCTAGCGGCCCTCAAGATCGGCGGGGTCGAGCTGGGTGCCCGGCTCGGCGACCTCGGCACGAAGCTCGTATCCTGGATGGGCTCCTCCGCCTTTGGGTTCCTCGGCTCGGCGTCCCGATTCGCGCTCAATCTCACCATCTCACTGTTTGGCCTTTTCTACCTGCTGCCCCGGCCGGGTGAGGTGTGGGACGGGGTGCGGCCGTACATCCCCTTCTCCGCGCGGAATACCGAGAAGCTGCGCCAGCGGTTTCGCGACGTCACGACCTCCACCTTTATCGGCACGGGGCTCTCGGCGGCGGTGCACGGCGCGCTGGTCAGTCTGGCGTTCTGGGTGGTGGGACTCCCGAACGCAGCCTTCTGGGGGGTGGTGACCATGCTGTTCTCGATCCTCCCGGTTCTCGGAAGTGGACTCGTGTGGGGTCCGGGCGCGATCGCCCTGCTGCTCGACCACCGCCCCGGTGCGGCCGTGATGCTCGCCCTCTGGGGGCTCGTGGTGGTGGGGAATGTCGACTACGTGATCCGGCCGATGGTATCCAAGCGCTGGGGGCACATCCATCCGCTCGTGACGCTGACCGGTGCGCTCGTGGGCGTGCCGTACTTTGGCCTGCTGGGGCTGCTCATCGGGCCGTTGGCGGTCTCGTACTGGTTTGAACTGATCGACATGTACCGCGAAGAATACTTGAGCGCGACCTGACGCTGCAGCGAACTTTCTAGGGCTGGACGGTGTCGGCTTCGCTCGGGCGACGGGACCTGGTGCGCCAGGGCAGGAGCAGAAGCGGTTGCCCACACTCGCACGGCTCACTCCGCGGTCGCGCCACCGCTGCGCGCTCCGACCAGACCCGATATTCCGCCCGCCGCTCGTTTACAACGTGACCGCCGCAATTCAGGCAGTGAATTGAAGTGCGGTTACTCATTTCGACGTGTTCCGATGGGGGGACCAAGGGCGGCGGGAACGTAGCACCAATGATGCCCGAGCGGCTAGGCAGCCCCACGAACGTTGCAGACTGAACCGCCGCACAGCCGCTCCTGTGCTTGGCTCGACGGATTTATGAGCGAGCGGTGAGCGCTCATCGCGGGGCCGCGGTGAACCTGCCCGACCGCAGGAGCAACACGACAGCGGCCGCCACGAACCAGAACGCCTGCATCATCAGGACGACGTCCACCACCGTCTGGAGGCCCGTCAAGAGGCCCACCAGCCCGAGCGTCTGCAACGTGGCGCCCAGGGCCAGGGCCGTGTGAGCGAAGACGCGCGGGAGCAGATTCGCGCCTCGCAGCACGAACGCCAAGGGCAACAGCAGAGCGGGTGCAATCAGAAAGACGTGCTGGACCGCCTTCCTTAAGTTGTCGCTCGCCAGCGCACTTGCCGTATCGCCCATGGCGGTCCCCTGTACCGCACCCAGGTAGAACGTGACTTCGACCAGGCTGACCATCACGATGAGCGCGCCCGCGAGCAGCGTGAGCCATCCAGCCATCCGACTCGTGGCATCGGCGAGATGCACCAGGCCGATCGCAAACACCACAATGAGGAGCGAGCCGATCCCCTGAAGCCATCCGCCGAGGACGATCGCGTCGTGGTGTCGTACGGCGAAATCGCGCAGCTGTGGAATCGTCGATGCGGCCGGCGGCGCCGGGTTGATGACGAACGAACCCACGAGGATCAGTGGGCCGACGATACCGCAGAGGGTCACGAGGAGCCGCGATCGTCGCGAGAGCATCACAGGTCCGCGTGAAAGCCCAGCAAGACGGGGATGTCGCGCGTCGTCACGCGGCCGAGCAGCACGTAGTGGATCCCTTCGAGGAAGAGGGCAGATCGTGAGTGGAGCTGCCACGCGAGGCCGATGCCAGCGGGGACCACGGGACGGATGGAGAACGTCTTCGCCGGATAATCGATCTGATAATCGACCCCCAGGCCGGTGAGCACGAACGGCGTCAGGCGCCGGCGCGCGAGGGTACGCACGAGCTGCGGCGT
>DATEGE010000136.1:0-4632 GCA_035280265.1 Gemmatimonadales bacterium
GCCGCTAGTTAGGGCGGCGCCGCGCTGGAGCGCAGGCGTACGCCACGAATCCTCCGAAAACCAGAATCGCGACGCCGGTGAGACGCACGATGGCCGTGCCCTTCTTCAGCCACCACCCGATGCTGTCGTGAGCGCGATCGAGATACTACAACGTGACGTCCACGTGGCAAGTCAGTCGTGCGCGATCGTCAGCGTGTTGAGAGCGTCGTTGTGAGTTTCTCACCGAACTCCGTCGTTGTTTTTGGCCCGTAGTTGCCACCGATGTCCAGAACACCGCGCTATTGCGACAAGATGTCGTAACCTGGGTCCGACCGGAGAGGGGGAACTCACATTCCAGTTCCAGGCTCGGCCCCCGCGTAGCGTCACGTGGGGTAGGAGGACTGGCCCGCGTCGTTCACGATCACATCAGGGGCTATTGCAAGGGCAGCGGCGCGGAAGGGCTCCGGGCAGGTTCGCCAGAGCCTTTGCGCTGTCACGATACCTGTCACGTACTCTACGCTACTTCACCCCCCTCAATCGGTCTCGATTCGCGATTCTGAGCACAAAAAGTCCGGTTCAGTAGGGTTGAGTCCGTAGTGCGCCTTGACTCTTAATCAGTAGGTTCTCGGTTCGATTCCGAGTCGGCCCATTAATCTCAACGCGTCTCAGGTGGCCCCGTTCGCGCGCTTTCATGGGTCTGAACTCGGCGCGGGACGTTGGGGAGGCAAGGCCGCCACAACGCCCCGAATCTCACGAGTGTCCTGGTGTCGTTAGCTTGGGACGGATGAGCGCTTCGGGAAGCGCACCCAAGCTCGGCACCGTGCGGGAGCGCGTCCCGCTCGCCCCGTACACCACCCTCGGCCTCGGCGGCGCCGCGCGCTATTTCGTCGAATGTGGTAGTGAGGCAGCAGTCCGCGCGGCGCTCCTGTACGCCCGCGAGCGCAATCTCCCCGTGTACATCCTCGGCGGCGGGAGCAACGTGGTGTTTCCCGATGCCGGTTACCCCGGGCTCGTGCTGCGTGTCACCATCGGTGGCGTCGAGGTACGCGACGGTTCGGCGCCGGAGCTGCAGATCGGCGCGGGCGTGGATTGGGACGCCGTGGTGCGCGACACCGTGGAGCGCGGCTGGAGCGGTATCGAGTGCCTGTCGGGCATCCCCGGAACGGCCGGCGGGACACCGATCCAGAATGTGGGCGCGTACGGGCAGGAGATTGCCGAGACGCTGGTTCACGTCACCTGCCTCGACCGGACCACGCTCGCCCGCCGCGCCTTCACGGCCGCCGAATGCGGCTTCGGATACCGCGATAGCCGGTTCAAGCGAGACGATCGGGGTCGTTATGTCGTGCTCGACGTCACACTGCGACTGGCGCGCGACCGCCGCCCGGAGCTGCGCTACCCTGAGCTGAAAGCGGCCGTGGCTCGGGTCGCGGCCCTCGAGGCCGTGCCCCCGGCGCAGGGTGTCGCGATCGTGCGCGACGCCGTGCTCGCGCTGCGTCGCGGCAAATCGATGGTCCTCGATCCCGCTGATCCGAACACTCGGTCCGCGGGATCGTTCTTCATGAACCCGGTGCTCTCCGCCGCTGCGTTCGGCCAGCTCGAGGCGCGCTGGCGCGCGCTGGGAGGAGCCGGCGGCATCCCGACGTACCCAGCCGGGAACGGCGTGGTGAAAGTGCCGGCGGCGTGGCTGGTGGAGCGCGCCGGGTTTCCCAAAGGCTACCGCCGGGGCGGGGCAGGCGTCTCCATGCGCCATGCCCTGGCCCTCGTCAATCTCGGAGGGACGAGCGCCGACCTGCTGGCGCTGGCCGAGGCGATCGTCGCGGGAGTAGAGGAACGGTTCGGCGTCCGGCTCGCGTGCGAGCCGGAGGTAGTGCGCTAGGGATCCTCAGCACGCGGCCCGGTGCCCCCACCCCAGGCGGCACGTTCTCGACCTGCACAGGTTGTCCAGCGGCTACGGGCGTCCGGCGAGCGCGACCCCGACCTGTATCAGCGTGACTGTGGCATGATCGACGGCTTGCGCACCGTTGAACTTGACGCCGCCGAACAACGAGCCGTACGCGACGTTGAAGTACGGCGCCAGCATCATGCTGCGGCTCACTGGCAGCTCGTAGCCTGCGCCCAGCTGCGGCCCGAGCCCGGTGGACGTGATCGCGTCGGTGCCATCATCGGCGTGGTGCGTGACGTACCCGATGCCACCCTTTAGATAGAAGGGGCCCGGCCGGCGGCCGGGATACCAGTACGCCGCCGCGCCCACGCTCGCGAGCGACTGGCGCACCCCGTTCACGTTGCGGCGCCATGCCGCGACTTCGCCGGCGATCAGCACGGTGCGGCTCAAGCCGCCACCCAGGCGCAGGTGCGCCGACAATCCGGGCTGGTGGTCCGCCCGACAGATGTTGCAGGATACGCGCGCCCAACCCTCGCCGACTCCGACGGAGTACCAGAAGCCCGCGCGCTGGCCCGACGGCGTTCCTTGCGCCGCCACTACGCGCGCGCTGCTGAGCATCACGGCCGCGCACCCGAGCACACCGGTGACGTGCCTCATGCGCGCCATTGCTAAGGTCCTGCGCCCCGGAACGAGGTGACAGCTGTCACAGCCCGGCGGTTCGCGCCCGGGCGATCGTGTGATCATGGTGTACGGCCGGTCTCGCATGCTCCTGGTCGTCTCCACTCTCGCGACGTTCACTTGTCGCGAGGCTCTGGTGGTGACGCCGGGAGGCGGCACGCCCATCGGGAATGCGCAGTCGTACGGCCTCTGGACGCCCGGCCCGCGCGACGACTGCACCGCCGAGATCCACAACCGCTACTCGGTGGTCGGTCCCGACGGCAAGCTCTATCCCACCTGGCATCCACCGATCGATCCGGTCACCGGCTGCTCGTTCGGGCACGACCACGGGCGCGATCCCCGCGGCTCGGCACTGTACGCCGCCGTCGGGCCGATCCCCTTCGGCTACGCCAACGAGCAGCTCGATACCTACGATCCCGCCAACCCGCGGCACGAAGACCATTTCGGGCACAAGATCGAGTGGGAGAACAACGTCCTCATGCATTTCGGGAGCGCCGCCGCGGACCAGCTGTTCGAGATCCACTGCGACGTCCTCACCAAGCTCCACCAGGGCACGCACTCGAAGGACGCTTTCACGAACAACCTGCACGAGCTGGCCTACCACATTCATTGCACCGACGGAACGGAGCTCCACGTCACGATGCTCGCGGCGATCGGGGATCCCGGAGAGTTCACGCGCTCCTGCGACGGCGCCACGCAGGTAGTGGTGGGTCCGGCGACCCCGGCCAACTCTCCTGCGGGCGGTGGCCGGCGGCTGATTCCCGACCGCACGTGCGTCGATCAGTTCATTCTCGTGCCCCCGGGACAACGATCCGATTTCGGCGCGTTGCACGAGAGCTGGCAGACCTCGAACGGCATCGAGCGGGAGGACGGTCACGGCTTGGCGTTCTTCAATCCGTACTTTCAGGTGTTCCTGCCGAGCCGCTTTCACGATCCGGCGAGCGCCACGCTCGTGGGGCGTCCGATCGACGTCTGCTATGAGGTCACGCCTGCGGGAAATCGGGCGCAAGGAGAGCCCTGTGACGTGTCCACCAGCAACGGCACTGTCACCGGCGTGACCTTCGATAATCCGGCCTCGGTGTTCAACGGTGTGGAGCGAGTGGTGGACGTCAACTCGAACGAGGTGGACAACGCCGATGGACCGGAAGTGTGGTACACCGATCCGTTCGGGAAGCATGGCCGCACCCAGCCGTTCCCCGGATCGATCCGCCAGTTCATCGCGCGCATCGACAACACACGCGGCGGCCTGCGCGCGTCGGGCCCCACCCTGGGACGGAACCGCGACTACGGCGGGCCGCGCGTGCACGCCCCCAATTGAGCGATCACGTCGCGATCTGATCCTCCTGGCGGCCGAGCCTGCGAGGAGCATATTGGCCCGAGTCTTCATCCCGCGGGATCATGCAATGCGTCGCTTCCTCGAACACGCCACTCTAGCGGCGGCCGGTCTCGGTTTGGTCGCCTGCACCGAGTCCCCAGCACCGACAGCGCTTCGCGCCCGTCCGAGCTTCGCGGCCGGCGGTCACGGTCCGGCCGTGTTCACGGTGGACGTGAGCCGCGATACGACCGCCCAGAACGAGACGCCGGTCGCGGTCAACCCAGTCAACCCGAGCAATCTCATCACGGGCGCCAACGATTGGAATTTCAACGACGGCTCCGCCGTGAACGCGTCATTCGACGGGGGCAAGACGTGGACGCCCACGCTTCCCAACGGGTTCGTCCCCGGGGTGACGAGATTCACGAACGATCCGAGCGTCCCCGGCACCGGGTTGTTCGACGCGGGCGGCGACCCCACTGTCGCGTTCGGCCCCGACGGCACCGCGTACTTCGTCTGTCAGGCGTTCAACTTCACCTCACCGTTCCAGATCAACCTGCTATTGAGCCGCTCGAGCGACGGAGGGCGCACCTGGCTCGCCGGCGGCCCGGCGCAGCCACTCACCGTGGTCGCGAGTTGGACCGGGAACGGCAAGACCAAGGGCTCGAACGGCCAGTTCACGGATCATGAGGCGCTGTGGATCGATCGCAGCCCCGCGAGTCCCTTCTCCGGCTCGATCTATGTGACCTGGGCGCAGTTCAACGGGAACGGAACGCACTCT
>DATEGE010000137.1:0-37153 GCA_035280265.1 Gemmatimonadales bacterium
CTCGTCATCACGAGCTTCTGGCGCGGGTATTTGGCGACGGTCCCACCGAATTCGTCCTGCTCGAGCGTGATGTGGCTGAGTTTGCGCTCGATGGCGCGGAGCGAGGCGCTGATCCCGCCCGGCCCCGCTCCCACGATGCAGGGCTCGAGCGGTACGGCGCACTCGTACACCGCTTCGCTCGCTGCCGATCGCCTCACCAGGCTCGACGTCACCGTACGGAGCCGGACGACCTACTACGTCAATCCAACGTTGACGGGATGGCTTCAGTCGCTGGCCCTGGTCGCCGATCCGGGAACGCGATTTCACCTGGAGCTGAACGGAGGGATCCGCGCCGAGCGAAACCCGGCGGACGACCCCGCTCGCACCACGGCGACGTGGGTGGGTGTGGATGGCGATGTTACCCTGGCGCGCGCCTGGTATTTGTTGCTCTCCGCCACCCGGCAGCGCGGCGGCCTGGACGGCTACGACCAGCTGTTTACCGGTCTGAGCGTCCGGTTCTAAGCGACGTAGGGGCGGCACCTAAGTGGGGGCGCAGCATGCTGCGCCCCCACACCGTCATGTTAAGTCGTTATTTCAGTAGCATATCGTGTGGCCTCGCCTCGCCCGTCGGCAAATGCTCGAAGTCCACATCGAACTTCGGGTCGATCACGAGACCCGTGGACGTGACGTTTACCAGCCGCACGGCGTACGGCACCTTGCCGTCCAGGTTCGAGAGCAGCGAGTTGCTCACGTACAGCCGCTTGTTGTCGGGCGTGAGCTTGAGCATCTGGGCCTGGGGAATCGCCACGCTGCTCAACAGCTTCGGCTGCATCGGATCGGCGATGTCGTACTGCTGCACCGCGCCCCCGCCGAACAGCGATACGAACAGGAAGCGGTTGTCGTACGAGATCCGCATATCGGCGGGAATCGATCCGTCGGCGAGCTTGATCACACGGTGGAACGCGAGCTTGCCGTCGGGCCCCCCCCCCACTTGCCAATGCCACACGGTGTTGCCGAACGCGCAGTTGATGAACCCGCCGCGCGCCGCCGCGCCGTGCAGCCAGCGGACCTCGAGCGGGGCTTTGTCGAGGTGCTCCGTCTGCAGCACCTTGCCGGTCTTGTAGTCCCACGCCACCACCTCGTCTCCTACCTGATCCATCGGCGTGTTGCCGGCCTTGACCGCGTGCGGATGGGCCCAGCTCGACGTGACGATCAGGTTCAGCTCGGGCTTGATGCCGACGTCGTACATGTAGTCCGGCGCGGGGAGCGCCTTGATGAAGTTGCCGTCGTTGTCGAGCTGTACCAGGGCTCCCGGAGCCCCGCCCGTCTTCGAGCCGAGCATGGCGATCGTGACCCCGCCGGGCACCGCATAAAACGTGTGCGGACCGGAGTAACCGGTGCTGGCGGCCAGGTCGGGCACGGTCTTGATCAGCTTCGGGTGCTTCGGGTCGGTCGCCACGTCGTAGATGAAGAGCCGGTCCGAGAAGAGGCCTCCGGCGAAGATGCGGTCGGCATTCACCGTGTAGCCGAAGTGATGTGCTTCGTTGGCGGGGGCGCTCGTTGGGGTCGTGGCGATGATCTTGCCGTAGCTCGGCGACTTGGGATCGACATCGATCGTGGTCAGGAAATCGGGATCCTTCTGGTCGGCGTCGCTGGTCCACACGTACAGCAGGGATTCGTGCTGGCCGGCGGAGAGCCCGTGAACGAACACCGACTCGTCCTCGGGCCCGCGGGGTGTGGGGTTGGGGATCATCGCCGCGGGCAGGGCGGCGAGGAGCAACAATAGGGCGGTGCGCTTCATTGAATGGGCTCCTCCTCAAAAAAATGGCCATGAGACGAAACCGGCCGTGCTCACGGGAGCACAGCCGGCGGGCTACTCGAGTGTGGTTCCTTACGGTCCCGTGCGGCTCCCGATCATGAGAGGGGGGGACAACAACAAGGCCGTGAGGAGCGACCGCATAGCATGGTACAGGAACAATAACGGCCAGATAGATTGCAGGCGAGGGGTGCACCGGGACGGCGATGAAACAATGGCATGAAACCCGAGAGGTCCTCGACCTCCTGGCCCGAGTGCGCGGCGCGGGAAAGCGCGCGGCGCTCGCGACGGTCGTGCAGGTGCGCGGCTCCGCCTACCGCCACGAGGGGGCGAAGCTCGTGGTCGCCGAGGACGGCGGCAGCGCCGGCAACGTGAGCGGCGGCTGCCTGGAGCAGGACGTGCGCGAGGTCGCGCTCCAGGTGATTCGTACCGGCGAGCCCCAGCTACGGAGCTACTGCTCGAGCGCCGACGAGATCGCGGCATGGGACCTCGGGGTGGGGTGCGAGGGGCAGGTCGACGTCTACGTCGAGCCAGCGGAGGCGCGGCCGCGCCAGCGGGCGCTGCTCGATGGCAGGGCTCCGTTCGTGGTCTGCACCGTCCTTCCCGGGAGCGGGGAGCCGGGAGCAGGGAGCAGGCTGACGGTGACTGGGGACGGCGTGGAGGGAGATCTCGGGTTGGCGGCGATGAACGCGCGGGTGGCCGGGAAGGCGCGGGAGCTGGTCATGACCGGCGAGTCCGGCATCCATGAGATCGCTGGCCGGTCGGTGTTCTTCGATGTGTTGCAGCCACCACCGCAGCTCGTGGTCCTCGGCGCGGGGGACGACGCGCGGCCGCTGGCGCGCTTCGCCGCGGACGTCGGCTTCCGCGTGGTGGTGGTCGATCGCCGGTCAGGGTATCTGACCCGCGACCGCTTTCCGGGAGCCGCGGCGCTGGTCCAGAGCGGGGGCGACGAGCTGGGCGGCGCGCTGCCGCTCGACGCCGACTGCTACGCGGTGGTCATGAACCACAACTTTGCGGACGACTTGGCGTACGTGCGCGCCCTGCTGCAGACGCCGGTGGCGTACATCGGGATGCTGGGACCGCGCCAGCGCACGGAGCGGATTCTTCGGAACCTCGCCGCCGAAACAGTGATCCACGAGTCGCGGGTGTACGGGCCGGTGGGGCTCGACATCGGCACCGATGGCGCCGAGCAGGTGGCGCTCGCCGTCATCGCCGAGATCCTGGCACTGCGGTCGGGCCGGCGCGCCCGGTCGCTGCGGGAGCGGCAGGCTCCGATTCATGCCCCGACCGACTGATCCAGACCGGGTGGCGGCGGTGATCCTGGCGGCCGGCGCGTCGCGCCGCATGGGGCCGGGCCGCAACAAGATGCTGCTCCAGATCGAGGGCGAGTCGCTGGTGCGCCGCGCCGCGCGCCGCGCCCTCGCTGCCGGGCTCTCACCGGTGGTGGTGGTGATCGGGCACGAGCCCGATCGGATCCGCGCCGAGCTCAAAGATCTGCCCGTCCAGTTCGCCGTGAACTCCGACTACACCGGTCCGACGAGCGGCTCTCTGCACCAGGGCCTCAATGCGCTCGCCCCCGATGTGGGTGCCGCGGTCGTGATGTTGGGAGACATGGTGGGCGTGACGGCGGAGACGCTTGCGATGCTGGTCGCCGCCGCGCGGGGGACGGATGCGCCCCTCGTTGTCTCGCGCTATGGGGACGTGACGGCACCGCCGCTGTTGTTTCGGCGGGCGCTCTTTCCCGAGCTGCTCGCCTGGACAGGGGAGGGGTGCGGCAAGACCGTCGTCAAAGCGCACAGCCACGAAGCAATGTTCGTGGACCGGCCGGTGGCGCTGCTCGTCGATGTAGATACGCCGGAGGATTGGGCCGCCGTCAAACCGCGTACGCCGCCACCATCGCTTCCTTCATGAGAGAGAGACTCCGCACCGCGGCATTGGTCACCGCGGCCGCCGACTCCCCGCGCGCCACGCAACGTTTCACGATCTCGAGCGCTTGGATCGGATGCTCGTCGTCGTACTTGGCGTGCTCTTCGAGCCACCACCGTCCCTTGGGACCGATCTTGTCGTTCTTGCTCAAGCCGCGGAGCGCCTTCTCGGAGATCTTCTGAGCGATGCCCTCGACGGCGTAATTGGTGGCTGACACCGCCGCGCCGTGGCGTCGCTCCACGCGAATGTTGTCTTCGAAGAACCCGCGCCCGTCGTCCGGCGAACGATTGAGCAGTAGCTCCAACCACCTCGGGAAATCCCGCACGATCGGGTAAAAGGCCACGAGAGAGTCCGGGATCCGGGGCTCCCGCAGCCGGTTCTCCGAAGCGTGCTCGATGACGGGCGTGTTCAGGATGGCCTGCTGCAATGGCGCGAGGGCCGCGTCCAAGTCGGGAACCCAGCGGGGATGAGAAATAGCAGGCACGGTCCTGGTCTCCCGGGGTGACGAGTGGGAAAGGCTGCAACCGACGTGCCTCGCACGCGCGACACCGTGCGGTGGCGAACGTCGTCTCGCAGGGACTCGAAACGTCGAAGCGACGCGTCGGGCGTTGCGGGGCCACGGTGGCCGTAGACCTTATGGTGAGGTGCAGGTACAATGCAGAATGACCATCCCCCTCACCGTCGTCATTCCAACCCTCAACGAAGAGCGTCAGATCGCCACTGCGGTCGCGGCGCTCTCCTGGGCCGACGAGGTCATCGTGGCCGATGGCGGCTCGGCCGACCGCACCGCGGAGCTCGCCCGGAGCCGCGGTGCGACGGTGCTCGAGGTCGCGGGCACGACGATCGGTGGCCAGCGCAACGCCGCGATCGCCCGAGCCCGCAACGAATGGGTGCTCGCCCTCGACGCCGACGAGCGCGTGCCCGACGCGCTCCGGGCCGAGATCGCCGCCGTTATGGCCGCTCCGGCGCACCAGGCGTACCGCATCCGCTGCGAGACGTACTTCCTCGGCACGGCGCGCGAGCGTGGCGGCTGGGCCCGCGACTGGCACGTCCGGCTGTTCCGGCGCGACCGGCGCTTCACCGCCGATCGCGTGCACGAGGCGCTCGAGCTGGTCGCCGATGTGGCCGACTTGCGCGCGCCGATTCGCCACGTCCCGTACCGGGACCTGTCGCATCATCTCGAGAAGATGATCGTGTACGCGCGCTGGGGCGCGCAGGACCTGCACGCGCGCGGCCGCCACGCCAGCGGTTGGGATCTGCTGGGTCGTCCGGCGTGGCGATTCGCGCGCGATTATTTTCTGTACGGCAGCTGGCGGGACGGTCGCTACGGTCTGGCGACGTCGCTGCTCACCGCCTGCGCCGGCTTCCTCAAATACGCCTTCCTCTGGGAGCTCGATCAAACCCGCGATGCGGCTTCCGATTCTGATGTATCACAAGATCGATCGGCTGCCGCCGGGCGTACGCCATCCTCGTAACTACGTCCTGCCGGATCAGTTCGCGGCCCAGCTCGCCGCGCTCAGGCGCTGGGGCTACGAGACGATCTCGTTCAACGACTGGCTGGCCTACCGGCGTGGAGAGCGCGCCCTCCCGCGCCGCCCGATCATCCTTACCTTCGACGATGGGTACCGCTCTACGTACGAGATCGCGTGGCCTCTGCTGCAACGCTACGGCTTTGGCGCAACCCTCTTTATCGTTTCTGACTTGATCGGTAAGACCAACGTCTGGGACGTCGATGAGATCCAGGAGCCGCTCTTGGGGGAGGCGGAGATCGCCCAGCTGCGCGCCGGCGGCGTCGAGTTCGGCTCGCACACCAGGACCCATCTGCCGCTCACCACTATCTCGCCGCCGCAGGCCGTGGAGGAGCTGCGCGGCTCTCGCGCCGCGCTCGAGCGCTTGCTAGGCGAGCCGGTCCGGGTGCTGTGTTATCCGTACGGCAAACAGAACGCCGCCACGCGCACTTTGGCGCGCGCAGCCGGCTACGAGGCCGCGGTGATCGCACGCCGGCGACTCAACTCCCGGTCGGCTGACCCGCTGAGATTGACCCGGCTGCGAATGGAGCCGGCCACCCACCTCGCTGGGCTGAAATGGACATTGCTGCAGCTGCGATGGCTGTGGTGGGCGTGAGGGGGGGCGCGACTCAGAACAGCTCCAGCTGAACGGACACCAGGCTTCGGAGCTTCTCGAGCAGCTTGACCATGGCCCACGTGTCACGCTTGCAGTACGCGAGCAGCGCATGCCGCAGCACGGCGCGCTCCTCCGCAGGCAGCTGGGCGCCCTCGAGCATCAGCCGCTGCAGCTCGACCGTCGCCGTCTCGCCGTCCTGCACCTTGAGATCCGAGTAGGACAGCCCCGGCACGAGCGCCGGTAGCGTCTTCTTGATGCTGAAGCCACTCCCGAAGTCGGGGTGGTACAGGTGGTTTCGGATGGCGGGCAAGAGATCCACCAGGCGCTTCTCGATGCGCTCGAGCTCCCGGGCGTGCTGGGGCGCCACCTCGCGCAGCTGACGGATGCAATCGCGCTCGAAGCTCGCGTAATAGGCCACGATCTTGCGCGCTCCCGCGCACGCTTCGACGAGCGCTGCGGCGAGCCCCGGCCGCGGATCGTCCGCACCCTCGGCGATCCACTCCCGATGCACCAGGCCACGCCCTCGCTCGTCCCCGTGCACGCTGAACTGCACGGGCACCTGTTGCCAGGGCCGGCACCCGGGCCAGCGGGGGATCGCCAGGCTCACGGTCTCGAAGTCGAGGAAGGCGAGTGGCGGCGTGAACTGTGCCAGCGCGCCCGCCAGGGAGCGTTCCACCACCATGCGACCGGTCTGGACCGCTTTCACCTGACGGGCGTGAATCGCCGTCAACTCGAGGTCCGATGGCAGGTCGTAAATCGTCGCGTAGCCGTCGGCCTCGAGCTCGAGCGCCCGCCGCCGATCGATGCGATACAGACTGCTCACGTGATGGTCAGGCAGCTTGGGCCAGCAGCGCGGGATGAAGGGGCAGTCGTGCGGCTTGGTGCAGTGCTCTCCGATAGGGACCTCCGGGAGGGGTCCCTCGAGCATCCGCTGTTGTGCCGCCAGCTCATCGGGCACGCCGATCAGCGCCGCCTCGACCTCGGCCGTCACGTCCTCGCGCACGAACAGATTCGAGAGGTCGGGGTAGCGGCACTCCGCATTGAGGTGCATCACCTCGGCACGCTCGACTTGCAGGCCCCCGTGCCGCAGCACGTGCACCTGCACCGCCGCATCGGGGAGGTGCTCCGGCTTGCGACTGTTCGAGGCCTTCACCTCGATCACTGTGTGGCCACGCGTGGTCCGCTCGAGAATGTCCACGCCCACATAGGTCTCGTCGGCCAGGAACCAGGCTTCGTAGATCGCCGGCGGGTCGCGCTGCAACGCCTCGCGCGTCGCCGCGACCTTGTTGTCGTACTGGTAGAACGGCAGGTCGATCAGCTCGCCCCCCGGCACGTGGGTGCGCGCCCGCTCGCCCACTTCCCGCCCCTGCGCGAACAGGTTCTGCTGTCCTCGCGTGGGGGAAAGCTCTGGTGCTTCAGGCTCGTGCACGCGCCACCACAGCTGCTTGTGACACTGGAGCCCGTTGAGGTAGCGCGACTTGGAGAGTCGGGCGGGAGCGCGTGACGCCATGCATGAACACTAACGCGCTCCTAGATTCCGCTCCATGGAGATCGCGATCGTCGCACTCGCCGCGCTGTGCGCATTGCTCGTGGTCCTGCTGCTGCGCCGCCCCGGCAGCGAGCGGACGGTCGACCTGATCCAACAGCAGCTGATCGAGCTGCGCGCCCGCTTCGACCAGCTGGTTGCCGCCCAACAGGAGGTACCCAAGGCCCTCGCCCAGGGCAGCGCCGCGCAGGCGACCCTGCTCTCCGACGTGCGCGAGCGGCTGGGCGCGTTGGGAGAGGCCACGCGACGGCTCGAGACCGTCGGCGCCACTGTGACCGAAGTGCAGCAGCTGCTGCAGGTCCCCAAGCTCCGCGGCACGATCGGCGAGATCTGGCTGGAGGAGCTATTGCGGCAAATCCTCCCGGGCTCTCATTACGAGATGCAGCACGCCTTCCGGTCGGGGGAGCGGGTGGATGCCGCGCTCCGGCTCGGCGATCGCTTGGTGGCCGTGGACGCGAAATTCCCGCTCGAGGCATGCCAGCGCATGTTGGCGGCCGATGGCGCGGACGCCGAGCGCGAGCGACGCCTGTTCGCACGGTCCCTCAAGGACCGAATCGACGAAATCGCCGACAAGTACATCCGTCCCGACGAGGGTACGTACGACTTCGCGCTGATGTACATCCCGGCGGAAAACGTCTACTACGAGGCGGTGCTACGGGCCGAGGATCCGGAGGACGCGAAGAGCGTCCTGGGCCATGCGATGCGGCGCCGGGTGATTCCCGTGTCGCCGCACACCTTCTACGCCTACCTGCTCGTGATCCTCCACGGCTTGAAGGGCATGCAGGTCGAGCGAGAGGCCCGCGAGATCCAGGAGCGGTTGGGGGGCTTGCGGCAGCAATTCGACGCCTTCTGGGCCGCGTTCGAGACCGTGGGCGCCCACCTCACCAACGCCCAGAAGAAATTCGAGGAGAGCGAGCGGCACGCCGGCCGGGTCCAGGACCGTTTCGAGGCGATCACCGGACCTGAGCCCGAATCCGCGGTGCGCTAGCGGGGGTGCTCGAGTGGCACCTGCACGATCGTCTCCCCCCAGTGGAGGTTGAGGAGCGCACGCTGCGGGTCGGCGGCCGGGAAGTAGAACGCCAACGTTTCGAGGTAGGGTCCCGTCTGAGGTTTGAGCTTGATGCGCAGCGCGTCTTGGGCGGCGCCGGGGTAGGGGAGGTGAAAGACATGGGCCGCCCGGCTGAAGATCAGTGTCCACTCGGCCGTGTCGGGAATGGCCCAGACGCTGTACGTGCCGGCCGCGAGCCGCTGCCCTCCCACCAGCACGTCCTGATTGAGGGCGATCGTGGTAGCCGAGTCAGCGCCAGGACACCACTCTCTCCCCCACTTCACGATTCCGCCGAACAGCTTACGCCCCCGTGCGCTCGGACGGTTGTAAACGATGGTGACTTCGGTTTGCCCGATGTGCTGCGTCACGGCCGCGTGCTGGCTGATGGGGATCTGGCCCACCGCAACGAGTAGCAACGTCACGGGCGTCACGACGCCTCCTTCGTCACAGGATTCTTGAGCACGCCCACGCCTGGGATCTCGACCTCCACCACGTCACCGCGTTGCAGCGGCCCCACGCCGGCGGGTGTGCCCGTGGCGATCAGGTCCCCGGGCTCGAGGGTCATGACCTGCGAGATGAAGGCGACCAGCGTCGTAATCGAAAACACCATGTCGCGCGCATGCCCGTGCTGACGCAGCGCGCCGTTCACGCGGCACAGCACCTCGAGGTCGCTATAGCGGTCAGGGTCCACCGGCACGACGCGCGGCCCCACCGGGCAGAACGTGTCGAACCCTTTCGCCCGCGTCCACTGCTCGTCGCTGCGCTGCAGGTCGCGGGCGGTGACGTCGTTGACGCAGGTGATCCCGGCGATCCCGGCACGCACCTCCTGCTCGCCGGCGCGCCGCAGCCGCTTGCCGATCACCACACCGATTTCCCCCTCGAAGTCCACCTGCTGGGATTCCGGCGGCAGCACGATCGCGGCGCCATCGTGGATGACCGCCGTGGCCGGTTTCAGGAAGAAGAGCGGCTGCGCCGGGACGGTGTGCCCGAGCTCGGAAGCGTGGTCGCGATAGTTCCGCCCCACGCCGATGATCTTCCCGGGCCGGGGGGCCCGGGGGGCCCGGGGAGGCCGGGGGCGCCGCGCGCTCGTCACAGGCGGATCAGGGCTGCCAGCGCGGCGGCGGCCGTCTCGAGCTCGTCGTCGGTGTTGTAGTAGTGCGGCGAGAAACGCAGCACGCTGCTGGCCCGCTTGTCGTCCATGTCGAGGACACCGGACATGCGGTCCGCTGCGCTGGTGTTGATCCCGCGCCGGCGCAGCTGAAGCTTCAGGTCTTCGGCGGAATGGCCGGCCACGTCAACCGTCACGATGGCACAGCGCTCGGCGCCGCGGTCGAGCACGCGCACGCCGGGGATCTCCGCGAGCCGCTCGCGCAGCAGGGCGGCGAGCTGCCCCGCGCGCTCCCCGCCGAAAGGGCCGACGTCGAGCGCATACCGCGCCGCCGCTCCCAGCCCCACGACCAGTGCGTAGGCATACTCGTAGTTCTCGAAGCGGCGGGCGCCGTCGGCGAGTCGGAACGCGTCGGGGTCGGTCCAGTCGGCGCCGTGCATATCGACGAGCAAGGGGTACGCGCCACTTTCGAGCATCCGGTCCGACACATACAGGAAGCCGATGCCGCGCGGACCACGCAGAAACTTGCGCCCGGTGCCACCGAGATAGTCGCAGCGCAGCGCCGCCACATCGATCGGTACCTGTCCTACCGCCTGGCAGGCGTCGATCAAGTACGGTACACCCAGCTCGGCGCACACGGCACCGACGGCGTGGGCGTCCTGTACGAGCCCCGAGTTCGTCGGCACCCACGAGAGTGCGACGAGTCTGGTGCGCGGATGACGTGAGAGACGGCGAACGCTGTCCGGATCGACACCGCCGTCAGGGAGGTCGTCGGCGCGCACGGTCTCGACCCCTACGCGTCGCGCCAGCGACAGGTACACCAGCTGGTTCGATGGATAGTCGCTCCGCGTGGTGACGATGCGGTCGCCCGGCCGGAAATCGAAGGCCGAGATGGCCTGATTGAAGGCCACCGTGGCGTTCTCGACGATCGCGATGTTCCGCGCCGCGGCGCCGACGACGCGGCCGACCAGCTCGTGCGTTTCGCGTGCCCGCGCCTCGGCCTCGTCGGAGGCTTCGTACCCGCCGATCGACGCCTCGCGCTCGAGGTGCTCCACGAGCGCCTGCAGTACCGGCTGGGGCATGAGCGCGGCCCCGGCGTTGTTCAAATGGATCCGGTCGCGGCACCCGGGGGTGTCGCGGCGCCAGCGGTCGATCTGGGACGGCGCAGCGAGCGGGGATGTGCGGGCGGAGGGGGGCATGCGGGAAAAGTCGCGGGGAGTACGTCCTCGGTCCACCCCGGGGCCTGGGATCAGGCCAACAAGTGTCGTACAACAAACCACACGTTGGCCGGCCGCTCAGCCAGCCGCCGCATATACCACGGAAACCAATGGTCGCCGTAGCTGATGAGGACGCGCACCGGAACGCCGTCATGTACCAACGCCCGCTGCTGCGCCGCGCGGATGCCGTACAGCATGTGCACTTCGTACGCTCCGGGTGCGACGCCCAGTGCCAGCGCCCGCTCGCGCAACCGTGCGATCAGGGCGAGGTCGTGGGTCCCGAACACGGGGCGCGCCCCGGCGTGCGCCGCGCCCTCGAGCAGCGAGCCAGCCAGCGTGAGATAAGCGGCGTCCACGTCGCGCTTTCTAGGGAACGCAACATCAGGCGGCTCGTTGTAAGCCCCCTTGACCAGCCGGATCGCGGGCGACAGCGGCAGTAGCCTCCCGAGATCCGCGGGGGTGCGGCGCAAATAGGCCTGCAGGCAGACGCCGACGCCGGCGTGGGCGGTGCGAACGGCGTGATACATCTCCAATGTCACGTCGACGTAGCGCGACTCCTCCATGTCGATCCAGAGGAACGACTGCCCTTCACTCGCGCGCGTGGCGAGCGCGAGCAAGTCCTGGAAGCACGCCTTGGGGTTCGCATCGAGGCCGAGGTGTGTCAGCTTGACGGAAATCTCCGCTGGGAGCCGCCGCTCCCGGATGCGGTCGAGCACGTCGAGGTAATGATCCCGCACGGCGGCGCCTGCGCCGCTGGTCGTGACCTGCTCCCCCAGCTGCGTGAGCACGGTACCGATGCCCGCCCCGGCAAGCTGGCCAGAGGCGGCTAGGGCTGCGTCCACGTCTTCGCCCGGCATGAAGCGCCGCACTGCGCGGCGTACGAAGCCACGCCGCGACAGCTGGCGGGCGAGCCAAGCACTGCGGGAGGCTCCGAGCAACAGGCGGCGAGCGAGGGCCATGGCGGGCAAAAGATACGAGGAGGGAGCCATTGCGCGCGGAGCTTATGGTGATACACTTGTATCATCACGATGATACTACTGAACGCTATCGCGCGGGCTTGGCACTGGCTGGTGACGCCTCCCGCGCCCCGCCTGCCGGGCCCCCGCGTGCTGCCGTCCTATGCGCGCATGGGTCGTCACCTGGCTGGCGGCGTCGTGCTCGACCGCCGCCTCCGCCTCCTGGTCCGGCAGCACGCCGCCGAGCTGGCGGGGTGCCCCTGGTGCATCGAGCAGGGGCGCCACCTGTGGCGGCAGGCGTTCCTTCCCCCGCAGGAGCTTGCCGCACTGCACCGCTACGCCAGCAACCCCTTGTTTTCCGAGGGCGAGCGCGCCGCCTTGGCGTTCACCGACGCGCTGTCGCGATACGGCGACGCCGCGGGGGGCATTCCCGACGCGGTGCTCGCCGAGCTGCGGCGCTATTACTCGGAGCCCGAAGTCGCGGCGCTCACGCTGGCGGCGTCCGAGCAGCACCTCTTCAATCCCGCGACCGGTGCCCTCGGCGCCGACGCCGGGGACGTGGGTGCGGCCAGATCGTCCCGGCGCGTTGCCGGCTCTGCGTTCCGCAACCTGTGGTAACGCCACGCCCCGAGACGCCAGGCGGCCGCTGGCTGCTCCTGATTCACCAGCTGCCCCCCAAACCCGACTACTTCCGCGTCAAGATCTGGCGTCGGCTGCAACGCCTCGGCGCCGTCGCGATCAAAAACTCGGTGTACGTGCTGCCGCACACGGAGCAGGCGACGGAGGACTTTCAGTGGTTGCGGCGCGAAGTGGTGGCTGGGGGAGGGGAGGCGGCGGTATGCCGGGTTGCCTTCGTAGACGGCCTCTCCGACGGACAGATCGAGGCCCTGTTTCGCGCCCAGCGCGACGCCGAGTACGCCGAGCTAGCTCGCGCGGCGGACGAGGTGGGCCGCGGGGATGGGAGCCGCGAGCCGGGTGAGGTCGCGCGGCTCGAGCGTCGGCTCGCGGAGATCGTGGCGCTCGATCATTTCGGCGCGGCGGCGCGTCGTGCCGCCGAAGCGGCGCTCGAGCGAGCGCGACGCGCCCACCCCTCGCCGCACGAGCCTCGGACGAGCCGCGCGCCGCGAGCCGCACGCAGCCGGACCTGGGTGACGCGCAGCGGCGTTCACGTGGACCGCATCGCCAGCGCCTGGCTGATCCGTCGCTTCATCGATCCGGCGGCGCGCTTCCGGTTCGTCGCGGGAAGGGAGCACCAACCAGCCGCTCGCGAGGTGCGGTTCGACATGTTCGAGGCGGAGTACACGCACGAAGGAGACCGCTGCACCTTCGAGACGTTGGCCGCGCGCTTCGGGCTTGGCGACTCGGCTATCGCCGCCATCGCGGAGCTGGTGCATGACGTCGATTGCAAGGATGGCAAGTTCGGCCGCAGCGAAACGGCGGGGTTCGAGCGCATGATCGCGGGAATAGTCCGGCGGCACGCGAGTGATGCCGCGCGACTGGAGCGTGGGGCGGCGTTGCTCGACGACCTGTATGAAGCGTTCAAGGGGGCCGGCCGAGCCGCCCGGCCCGCCCGGTCCCCGCGCAGTCGCTCCCGCGGCTAGCTCAGCCCGCCACCGCGAGGGCGGCGGCCTCGACGCGGCGATCCCCGCCGCTACGACGTTCCTCGCCGGCCCAGATCGGGGCGCCGACCAGCGCGAGCCGGCGGCGGTCCGCCAGGCGCCGGCGATCGGTCGTCGTGCCCGCCACCACCTCTCCTTTGATCACTTCGGGCGGCAGCGGCCGGAACGAAGACCATTCGTCTCGGAACCACTCGCGCGTCGCGCGCACGGCGGCCGCGCTGCCTTCCTCGGTATCGAACAGGGCGATGCAGGCGAGGACGTCGTCTCCCGCGTCCAGCAGGTGGCACGAAACGAAACCTGGAATGTCGCGGATGATCGGGAGGAAGCCCTTTTCCGCGTAGCGCGCCGCTTGCGCGACCGTGCCTAACCTCACCCGGTACCGCCTGATCATGCCATGCATGAGCCCCCCTTTGGTTCAGTGTTGCGAGCGTCCGTGCGCGGGTGCCGCAATTTCCGCGCCCGGTGCGTTCCGGCGACGGCAGTGCGGCCCGTGACTCGACTCCCCGGACCTGCGAACCACAGCCGCCACGAAACTGCTGCTCGCCGCCTACACCACGGCCGGTCCGGGCTCGCAGACCGGCCGTGGACGCAAAACGGTTCAGCCTTCGACGATGATCAGGTACTTCGAGTTGGCCCAGAACTTCACCGGGTCGGTGATCTTCACCGGGTGCCCGGGACTCAGCTTGCCGTCATGGTCCGGCGGCGCGTCCAGCGCCGACGTGTCCTGCCGCGACACGATCCGGTACTCCTTGTCGGCCTCCGGTAACGGCAGCTCGATGAAGTGCCGCCGGTCGGCGACGGTGAAGACGCCGGGATCGAGGTTGCGCGAGGGGACGAGCGTCTTCCCGCTCTTCCACAGGACGAAGAGGAACCGCGCGCCGCCCTCTTCCGTGATGATCCCCTTTTGCTCGAGCTCGTCCTTCGTGCCCACCACGTAATAGACCGTGTTGTTGATGGTGGACATGTTCTCGAGCGTGTCCTTCAGGGCGAGATTCTCCGCGCTCAGCGTCTCGACCTGCAGCGTCAGGGCGTCGATCTGCTCCTTCTGATTGTCGATCACGCCCTGCAGGTTCTGCATGGTGGCGGCGAGCTCGTTCCGCAGGCTATCGGACAGGGTGGTGAGGTCCTTGATCCGCTGCGTGCTCTCCTTCAGCCGTGGCTCGATCTCCTTCACCCGCGCCGTCATGTAGTGGATCTTTTGAATCAGCGTGTCGCGTGAGGCCCGCAGCGGCGACTCGGCCGACACCTTGAGCTGGCGGGCGGGGATGTTGACTTTCGCGAGCTCGCGGCTGATCTCGCTCACCAGGCGGGTGTTCTCGGCCACCTCCTGCAGCAAGCGGTCGCGCTGGGCCGACGCCTGGGACAAGCTGTCGAGGCGCGCCTGCACCTCTGGGGTCGGGCCCTGCTTGCACCCTGCGGCGACCAACAGCGCGATGGGCAGCCACGCGCCGCGCGCAAGGAGACGTCTGCGAATCATGTCTCGACCTCCTATACCATGGACTGGCGTGGACATACATCACTCGGTGGAGAGTGCACACCGCCGTCGTGTTGGACAGGTGCTACACCGGACGACTTGGTACGGTTCGACACGGGACGGATGCCTCTCGCTGCACTATAAGATATAGCCCCGCTCGCGGACCTATGGCAACGAGAGGCGTCACCGAGGCTTGGGCCACACGGACAGTGGAGCAGCCGACGTACGTGCTCTCACGTTGGGTGTTCCTCAGGCTCCTGGGCGTCGTCTACCTCATCGCTTTTCTGTCGCTCCTGCCGCAAGTCACCGGCCTGGTGGGGGAGCGCGGGCTGCTGCCGGCCGGCGCGTTCCTGCAGCGCGTGCACGCGACCTTCGGGACCGACGCCTACCGTCTGTTTCCCACGGTGTGTTGGCTCGGCAGCGGTGACGCGATGCTGCGCGCGCTGTGCTGGGCCGGGGTTGCGCTCGCGTTGACCCTGCTGGCCGGGGTTGCGCAGGCGCCAGTCCTGCTGCTGCTCTGGATCTGCTACCTGTCCCTCTCGGTGGTCGGGCAGGCGTTTTTGTGGTTTCAATGGGACGGGTTGTTACTCGAGACGGGACTGTTGGCGGTGCTATTCGCCCCCATGCAGCTCCGACCGAGCCTGGCGCACGAGCGCGAGCCCATTCCGGCGACGCGGTGGCTCATGTGGGGGTTGCTGTTTCGCCTCATGGTGCTGTCGGGGGTCACCAAGCTCGCGAGCGGTGACCCCACGTGGCGGCACCTCACCGCCCTCGACTACCACTTCTGGACCCAGCCGCTGCCTCCCTGGACGGCGTGGTATGTGTACTGGCTCCCTGAGTGGATGCATCGGGGCATGACGCTGGCGATCCTGGGCATCGAAATCGTCGTTCCCGCGCTCATCTTCGTGCCCGAGCGCTGGCGGCGCGCGCGCTACGGGGCGTGCGCGCTGCTGGTGCTCGGCCAGCTCGGCATCGCGTTGACCGGCAATTACGGATTCTTCAACGTGCTCGCGCTGGTGTTGTGCGTGCCGTTGCTGGATGACGCTGTGCTGCGGCGCGTGCTGTCGCTGCGGCTCGTCGCGGGCGAGCCGGAGCCGCCTTGGAAGGTCTACACGATCCGCGGGCTCGCCCCGGTATTCGCGCTGCTCGCGACGCTGGCATTCGTGCGCGAGATCGTGCAGACGCTGCCGGGCGCGCGCCGGCCGTTCGGCAACCCCCTGCTCGGCGTGGTGGAGCCGTTGCGGTCGGTGAACGGCTATGGGTTGTTCCGCGTCATGACGACGGACCGCTTCGAGATCGTGGTCGAAGGCAGCAACGACACGCTGCAGTGGCGGGAGTACGACTTTCGGTGGAAGCCGGGTGACGTGACCCGCCGCCCGCGCTTCGTGGCGCCACATATGCCGCGGCTTGACTGGCAGATGTGGTTCGCGGCGCTCGATCCCGAGGGGGCGCGAGACTGGCTGGTCCCGCTCCTGCGGCGACTGCTCGAGGGAACGCCCGAGGTTCTGGGTTTGCTGCGGGACACGCCGTTCCCGGACCGGCCCCCGACGTACGTGCGGTTGGTGTATTACCGTTACCGGTTCAGCGACTCGGCGGGTCGGGCCGCCGGCGCGTGGTGGCGGCGAGAACGGATCGGGTATCTCACGCGGCCGCTGTCGATTGCGGACTTCCGCCCGCCCCGTTGATTCCCCTAGCAACCGGTTTATCTTCCCGCCAAACCGCGCGGGCCTTCCGGTTCATGCCCGCGCGGTTTGTTTTCATGGGATGGGTATCGCGGAGTGTACAGCGGAGTGTACAGATGAAAGCCACCGACATTCGCCGCGGGCATGTGATCCTCCTGGACGGGCAGCCGTCCCGCGTCCTGGAGTTCACCCACCGCACGCCGGGCAACCTCCGGGCATTCGTGCAGGTGCGGGCGCGTAACCTCGCGACGGGGAACACGTTCGACACGCGCCTCGCGGCTACGGACTTCGTGGATGAGGCGCCGCTCGAGACCAAGGAGTTCCAGGTGCTGTATCGCGATCAGGGCGGCGTCCACGTCATGGATACGACGAGCTACGAGCAACACACCCTAGACCTCGAAGCGGTCGGCGACCACGGCGACTGGTTGCAGCCCGAGATGCACATCCAGGTCGAATGGCTCAACGGCCGCCCGGTGGGCATCGAGCTGCCGTCGGTGGTGGAGCTGACGGTGACACAGACCTCTCCCGTGATGCGGGGGGCGACCAAGACGGCCAGCACCAAGCCGGCGAAGCTTTCCAACGGTGTGACGATTCAGGTGCCGGAATTCATCTCCGAGGGCGAGAAGGTCCGCGTCGATCCGCGAGAGGGCGCTTACTTGGAGCGAGCGAAGTAAGTGACCCTGCATACCGCTCCCCGGCTTGACGCCCTCGGAACGGAGCAGGCGTACGTGGTGCTCGCCGCGGCGCAGCGGCTCGAGGCCCGGGGGCACAAGGTCGTGCACCTGGAGATCGGCGAGCCCGACATGCCGACGCCGCCGCACGTCGTCGAAGCCGGGGTGCGGGCGCTGCGCGACGGCCTCACACGCTATGCCCTCGCCGCGGGTGTGCCCCAGTTGCGCGATGCTATCGCGCGGTCGCTCGCGTTGCGGGGCGTCCGCGCGAGCGCGGAGAACGTCGTGGTGATGCCGGGGGCGAAGCCCGCGTTGTTTTGCACAGCGCTCGCGCTGATCGCGGCCGGCGACGAGGTGCTGTGTCCCGACCCCGGGTTCCCGATCTACGAGTCGGTGGTCCGGTTCGCGGGCGGCCGGCCGGTCTACTACCCGTTGGACGAGACCCGCGATTTCGCGCCGCACGTCGCGGCGATCGCCGAGCGGATCACACCGCGCACGCGCGTCCTGATTCTCAACCTGCCGCACAACCCTACCGGCGGCGTGGCGACGGCGCGCGATCTCGCCGCGCTCGCGGAGTTGGCCCAGCGCCATGACCTGTGGGTGATTTCGGATGAGGTGTACGGGCAGATCCGCTATGACGGGCGCCGCGACAGCATCGCCGCCCTCCCCGGCATGACGGACCGCACCCTGATCGTGGACGGGTTTTCCAAGGGCTACTCGATGACGGGGTGGCGGCTGGGCTACGCCGTGATGCCCGCGTCGCTCACCGACAAGATGACCAGACTGGTCATCAACAACGTCTCCTGCACCGCGACCTTCGTGCAGTACGCCGGGATCGCCGCGCTCGAGGGACCGCAGGACGCCGTCACACGGATGGTGGCCGGCCTCAAGGTGAAGCGCGACCTCGTGGCGCGAGGCCTGAACGCGATCGACGGGATGCGCTGCGCCACCCCGGCGGGGGCGTTCTACTGTTTTCCGGACATCGGTGGAGTGCTCGAGCGCACGGGGCTCACGTGCGAGTCCTTCGCCGAGCGGCTGCTGGCCGAGCAACACGCGGCGGTGCTCGCCGGCACGGCGTTCGGGCCGGGCGGAGAGGGGCACTTGCGGCTGTGCTACGCGACCGACAGCGGAGAGCTCGAGGGGGCGCTCGCGGCGATCCAAAGATTCGTGGGTGGGTTGGCGCCAGTGCCTACTTGACCTTCGAGAGCCGCTCGCTATTCTTAGGCTGACAATCGACGACTCGTGGTGATTTGCCGCGTATTGCCGCCACGTTAAACAAGGTGCTAAAAAGCGACCGCCCGCGGCTATTTGTAGCCCGGGTTTTTTGTTGAGGTTCCGATGCCGGCCATTCCGTCTCTGCTCGCTGCTCCGACGCTCACCGCGCGACCGCTCCGCTGCCGTCATTGCGGCGCCGAATACGCGCCCGCTCCGGTCGCGATCTGCGAGCAGTGTCTCGGGCCCCTCGACCCCGTGTACGTGCCGGGCCGCGCGCTCCCCGACCGCGCGACCATCGCGCTCCGGGCGCCTTCGCTGTGGCGCTACAAGGAGTGGCTGCCGTTCGACGGTGACCCGATTTGGTCGCTCGACACTGGGTTCACTCCGCTCCTCGACGCGCCGGCGCTCGCGCGACGGCTGGGTGTGGCGCGGGCCTGGGTGAAGAACGACACGGTGTGTCACCCGTCCCTCTCCTTTAAAGACCGCGTGGTGACGGCCGCGATCAACGCCGCCGCGGCGCTCGGGCTCGACACGGTCGGCTGCGCCTCGACCGGCAACCTCGCCAACGCCGTCGCCGCGCACGCCGCCCGGGCAGGGCTCAAGGCCTGGATCTTCATTCCCGACGAGCTCGAGGTGGGCAAGGTGATCGGCACGAGCGTTTACGGCGCTCGGCTCGTGCGGGTGCGTGGCACCTACGACGACGTCAACCGGTTGTGCACGCAAGTGGCGGACCGGTTCGGATGGGGGATCGTGAACGTGAACCTGCGCGCGTATTACGGGGAGGGGTCGAAGACCGTCGCGTACGAAATCGCCGAGCAGCTCGGCTGGCGCCTGCCCGCGGCCGTCGTGGCGCCGATGGCGGGTGGCTCGCTGCTCAGCAAGCTGCACAAGGGCTTCGGCGAGTTCTGCGACGCGGGTCTGGTGGGCGGGGACAGGCCACCGCGATTGTACGGCGCGCAAGCCTCGGGGTGCGCCCCGATCGTGCGGCTGGTGGAGCGCGGCGGCGACGCGATCGAGCCCGTGGTACCGCGAACCGTTTGCCGCTCCCTCGCGATCGGCAACCCGGCGGACGGACTGTTCGCCGCGCGTGCGATGAGAGACACCGGCGGATGGGCGGCGGCGGTGAGCGACGCGGAGCTCGTCGCCGGAATTCAAGCGTTGGCCGAAGACGTCGGCGTGTTCGCCGAGACCGCCGGCGGCGTCACCGTGGCCGGCGCACTGGCGCTGGCGCGTGCGGGCCGGCTCCGCCCGGAGGACGAGGTGGTCCTCTGCATCACCGGCCACGGCTTGAAGACCCTCGAGGTGGTGCAGGATGCCGTGGCAGCAGCGCCTGTGGTGGCCCCGCGATTGCGCGAGGTCGCGGCGCTCGTCGAAGGCTGACAACCCAGGACCCGCAGGGAGGATCTGAAATGCCCGCTACGCTGAACCTACCGTCGGTGCTCGCGGCCCACGCTGGCGGCGCGCGCACGATTCAGGTCAACGGCCGCACCCTCGGCGACGCCGTCGCCGACGTGGCCGCCCGCTATCCCGCCCTGGCGCCCCGACTGCGCGACCCGGAGGGCAAGCCCTATCCGTTCGTGAACTTCTACCTGAATGACGAGGACGTGCGCTTCCGTGGCGGCTTCTCCGCCCCGGTCGAAGACGGCGACGAGATCACCGTCATTCCGGCGATCGCGGGAGGCTGAGGCCGGTTCGCAGCCCGGATCAGAGGCCGGCGTCCGCGGCGGCGACGCGCGCCAAGGCGGACCAGTCGACCTCGCTCCACCCGCGCGCGACGGCTGAGAGGTAGCGGTCACGCACCAGGCTCGCGAGCGGCAGCGGAGCGGCGACGGCGTCCGCGGCTTTGCCCGCCAGCTTGATGACGTTGGCCCGCGCGGGATCGTCGCCCACGGTGATCACGCCCTGAGCCATCGCGTCGAACAGCGGATGGCAGCGCTCGATCGCCGGCGCCGGACCGGCCGCCACGATCCACAGCTCCTTCGCCTCTGCCGCCTCCGGTCGCCCGAACACCGGCGCGGCCACGTACAATTGCCCCACGGCGCCGTGTCGCTCGGCGAGCCACTGCGACAGGCTCGGGCTGATGGTGCTCATGGACACGTGAATGGCTCCGCGCGGCAGCGCGGCGATGGCGCCGTCTTCACCGAGCATCAAGTCTTCGAGAGCGGCGTCGTCCGCCACCATCGACACGAGCACGTCGGCGCCGCGCGCAGCGGCAGCGGCGCTGTCGCCGACGGTGGCGCCGAGCGGCCGCAGCACGTCCGCGCGAGCGCTCGTCCGGTTGTAGACGGCCAGCTTGTGACCCGCCTGCAACAGATTACGGGCCATCGGCAAGCCCATGCTGCCGAGTCCCACGAAGGATACTTTCATGTGTCCAAAGCTAACCGGGAGTGGGAACGGGACGAGGCGCTATGAAAGCGATTCGCATTCATGCACCGGGTGGCCCGGAGGTGCTGCGCTACGACGACGTCGAGCAGCCACAGCCGGCGTCCGGCCAAGTCCTCGTGAAGATCGAAGCCGCCGGGCTCAATTACATCGACGTGTATCACCGCACCGGCCTCTACAAGGTCCCCATGCCATTGACCCCGGGCCAGGAGGCGGCAGGAGTCGTCGCGGCCCTCGGTGGCGGCGTCACGACCCCGAGTATCGGCGATCGCGTCGCCTACACCAACATCCTCGGCGCCTATGCGGAGTACGCCGTCGTGCCGGCCGATCGCGTCGTCGTGCTTCCGGATGGAGTGAGCACCAGGCAGGGCGCCGCGCTCATGCTCCAGGGTCTCACGGCCCACTACCTCGTGAGCTCGACCTACTCGCTGAAACCCGGGGACGCGTGTTTGGTCCACGCGGCGGCCGGGGGCGTGGGTTTGTTGCTGTGCCAAATGGCGAAGATCCGTGGTGCCCGTGTGCTGGGCACCGTCTCGACGCCCGAGAAAGCCGCCTTGGCTCGAGCGGCCGGTGCGGACGACGTCATTCTCTACACCGAGCAGGACTTCGAGGCGGAAGTGAAGCGCCTGACCAACGGCGCGGGCCTGCCAGTGATCTACGACTCCGTCGGAAGAACGACTTTCGAGAAAGGCTTGAACTGCTTGGCGCGTCGAGGGATGATGGTGTTGTACGGCCAATCGAGCGGGTCGGTGGGTCCCTTCGACCCGCAGGTCCTGAGTCAAAAGGGATCGCTGTTTCTCACTCGGCCTACGCTCGGCCACTACATCGCCACGAGCGCCGAGCTGCAGGCTCGAGCGAAGGAAGTGCTGGGTTGGGTTGGGAGCGGCGCCGTGAAGGTCCGCATCGAGCGCGAGCTCCCATTGGCTCAAGCGGCCGAAGCGCACCGGCTGCTCGAAGGACGCAAGACCGCCGGCAAGGTGCTGTTGATTCCGTGAGCGGGCTCAGGGTCGCGACCGACGCTGCGCCGCCCGCACCCACACACGAACCTCCGGCGGCGTAGGCCTGGACTGGCGGCTGCGGCCCCCACGGCCCCCACCGCTACCCGCTACGGTTCGCCACACCGAATCGGGCGCCGCGGCCGCCAATTCCTCCACGGTGGTGATGCCGCCGCCGATCAGCGCCGCGGCGTGCCGCGTGCCGATCCCTCGTAACGTGGTGAGCCGGGCGGCCTCATGCGCCGCGCGCGCGTCGGCGGGTCTCACGTTCGCTCGGTAGGCGAGCTCCGCGACGGGCGTCCGCGCAACGCGGAATACGTCGGTCCACCCCGCGTCGCGCAGTCGGTACAGCACCGCGTTGGTCACGCCCGGAAGCTCGGCGAGGCGTGGGTCGGTGGAGCTTACCGTCCAGTGGTCGATTCCCGCGAGCACCAGGAGGGAGAAGAGCACCGATGCGAGGACGGTGTTGCGACTGGCTCGCGGCGCGAGGGCGTGGTACAACGACCACACCTCGAGCGCGAACAACGGAAAGCCCAGGAACCCGACGAGCGGCATCTCGAAGATCTTCAAGCCCTCGAGGAACGGAACGGTATAGATCCACCGGCCGCGGGCCACAGCATTGAACGTCTCCCACAGCGCGCCCGCGAACAGTCCTCCAGCCATGAGGCGCGCGATCCGTCCCCACTCACCGCGGGCCATGTCCGCGAACAACGATCGCTTGGGATCGCGCGCGTACAGCACCGGCTCGGCGATCAGCCACACCGCTCCCCAGGTGAGCGGAAACAGGTAGCGCGGAAAGGCGAGCACGGCCGCCAGCAGCCCCCAACCCGACCAGGTCGCGATCCGCAGGTGAAGCGGCTGCAGGGTGAATGGGTGATAGCGCAGCTCGTGCCACGCGCCCAGCCGCGCGAGTAAGCGCTCGGGGAGCAGCACGGCGGGCACGACCGTCGCCAGCGATACCGTTATTCCGATCCAACGCTCTAATCGACTCGGCGGCAGAAACACGTAATACCAGTTCTGGAGTCGGAAATTGATCGCCTCGAACACAAACCAGATCACCGCCGACCACCACAGCATCAACGCGACTTCGCGGGGGGACGTGAGGAGTGACTCACCGCCCAGCACCACGACGACCTCGTCGAGAATGACGAGCGTGGGATACCAGGCCAGCACGTAGAACCATGTGGGGACGGGCGGGATCTCGTAATGCAACAGCGCGCTGGCGGCGATCAGGACCGTCGCCGCCGTCACGAGTCGCTTCCGAGTCAGTGCGGCAGCCGCGGCCGCAGGTAGCCGTAGATCCACGTTCCTGCAAGCGCGGCGACGCACACCACCGCGATCACGCCGACACCGGCGCCGAGCAGCGCGAACAGCGGGCCCGGGCAGGCACCGACCATGCCCCACCCCGTCCCGAAGATGAGCCCGCCTGCCACGTAGCGAATGCCGTGCCCGAGGGCTTTCGGTAGGAGGGCAATCGGCTCGGCCGCGAGCGAGCGGACACGCTGGCGCTGGAGCCACGCGAACGCGGGAGTCGCGACTGCCAGCGCACTCGCGAACACTTCGTACAAATAGAGACCCTGGAACCGCAGCGCCTCCTGGATGCGGAACCAAGAGACCAGCTCGCCCTTCGTCAGGATCACCCCGAATGCGACGCCGAGCAGCAGATAGGCAACCAGCAGGCGCTCGCGCGGGCGCGCCTGAGCGGGCGCTGCATTACCGACGGCGCTCATCTCGGGACGAGCAGCGGCAGTAGCCAATGGCTCGCCGCGGCCCCCGCCGCGAAGAAGGCCACTGTTGCGATCACCGACGCTAGCTGGCGATTGGCCAGGCCCGTGATGCCGTGACCCGAGGTGCAGCCCCCAGCGTACGCCGTCCCGAACCCGATCAGCAGCCCGCCGCCAACCAGCATCACCAGCCCGCGCACGGTCAGCAGCGCGTGCCAGTTGAACAGGTCACGCGGTACGAGCCCCGAGAAGTCGTGAACCCCGAGCGCAGCGAGCGAGTCGTGTGCCTGTGGCGTGATAGCCACCGGATGCGGGTTCCCGAGCAGCACGCCGCCTACGAACCCACCGATCACCACCCCGGCGATGAAGACGAGGTTCCAGAGCCCGCTCTCCCGCCAATCATACTTGAAGTAGGCGAGCGTGCCAGGAACGACGGCGGCGCACATATGCCGGAGATTGGTGGAGACGCCGAACTGCTTGTTGCCGATCAAGAGCAGCGCCACCGCCACCAGGCCGACCAGCGGGCCGGTCACGTACCAGGGCCAGCTCATCGCTGCTCCGCCTCGAGCCGCTTCCCGAGCTCGAGGATGATCTCCACGCACAGCCGCGCGTCGGCCGCGGTCGAGCGGAAGTTCGTGACGCATCCGCGCAGCGCGAACTTGCCGTCGAGCGTCGTCCCCGAGACGAACATGCGCCCGTCGCGGTGGGTCCGGTCGAGCAGCGTGCGGTTGAACGCGTTGGCATCGCCGCGCTCCGGCCGATAGCGCACGCAAAAGCAGCTCAAGTCCGTCGGCGCGAGCACCTCGAGGCGCGGCTCGAGCGCCGCCTGGCGCGCGATCTCGCGCGCGACGGCGATGTCGTTGCGCCACAGCTCGCGGTAGTGCTCCAGCCCCACTGCCTGCATCACCGCCCACACCGAGAGGGCGCGGAATTCACGCGTGAGCTGCGGACCCATATCCGACAGCCATACCGGCCCCTCGAGATACCATTGCTCCTCCAGCGCGAGATACTCGGCGCGGTGGGCGAACATGGCGCGTAGGGTCGCCGTATCGCGGACCAGCGTCGCCCCCGCCTCGTAGGGCGCGTACAGCCACTTGTGGGGATCCATCGCGACCGAGTCCGCTCGGTCCATCCCACGATAGCGCGCGGCGAGCTCCGGCAACGCCGCTCCCACCGCGCCGTAGGCGCCGTCTACGTGGAACCAACAATCGTACTCACGGGCTGCGTCGGCGATGTCGGCGATCGGGTCCACCACGCCGGTGTTCACGGTGCCGGCGCTCGCGACAACGCAGATCGGCCGGAGACCGGCGGCACGATCGGTCGCGAGCATCTCGCGCAGCGCACCCGCGTCCATGCGATACTCACGGTCCACGGGCACGAGCCGCAGGGCATCGCTGCCGAGGCCGAGGACTTCGACTGCCCGCCGGATGCAGGAGTGCGCCTCCGTGGAGGCGTAGATCGTGGGGGGCGTTGACACGGCCCGCAGCCCGTGGCGCCGGGTGCCGGGCAGCTTCGCCTCGCGGCACGCGGCCAGCGCCACCAGATTGGCCATCGACCCGCCGCTCACCAGCAGACCGCCGCTCTGCGGGGGCAGCCCGACGAGCTCGGCCAGCCACGCCATCACCGTCAGCTCTACCTGCACGGCCATTTGACTGGTCCCGGCGCAGTTGTTCTTGAGGGTCGAGGCGATCAGATCCGCGGCGATCCCGATGGGGTGCGGCGGCGAGTTGATGAACCCCCACCAGCGACGCTGACCGACGCCCAGCGGGTAGGCCACCACTTCCCGCTCGATGCGGTCGACGATGCGGTCGAGCGGTACCCCGTGTTGCGGCAGTGGCTCAGCGCGCCACGTGGCGACGAGGTCGTCCGGCGGGCGCGTGAAGGCCCGCATCTCGGGGAGTCGGTCCCAGTAACGAGCCGCCACGGCGGCCGCGTGCTCGAGCAGCGCGCGGAAGTCCGCGGTTTCGAGGTCGGGAGCCGCTCGAATGGGTTCGGTGCGCAGGCTCATCGGCCCGTCCTCTGGGCGGGCTGGAACAGCAGATCCTGATAGTCGAAGCTGAAGTCGGCAAGCGGCGAGACCGCGGCCATTTGGAAGCGATCGATCGCGCCTTTGGGATCGAGGGCGAATGTCACGTACGCGTCCTCGAGGTGCTTGGTGCGCCAGCGCGCGATGAACGTGTCGTGTTGCCAGTGCTCGAGGTCGCCGACGAACGCCGGCGAGCGAGTGAGTCGCAGGACCAGCTTGCCGTCCTCGAGCGCCAGCACGGCGTCGCCATACAAGTCGTCGCGGTAGCGCCCCGCGTAGCGCTCCAGGGCGAGCGACGGACCAGAGGACGAGTCGCGGGTGGCGCGCGACAGGGAGAGCACCGAGTCGGCGTGGGCGCGGTCCAGCCGCCGCGCTTCCACGAACGCCGCCACCCAGTCGGTGCGCGGGCGCGGGGCCCCCAGCAGGTCGTCGAGCAAGCGATAGCTGAGCGCCGCCCTCAGGTCGGCCTCGGAGTTGGTGAGGATCACGATGCCGAGCTTCTCGGCAGGCACCAACGTGACCTGCGACGACATACCGGCGAGCCCGCCGGTGTGCGAGACGATCTTCCGGCCCTGATAATCCCGCAGCCGCCAGCCGAGGCCGTACTCGGCGAAGTTCGGCCGCAGCGCCGCGAGCGGCGGCGCCGGGTCGGTGATCGGCAGGATCGTCTGACCGGACCACATCTCGCGCGCCTGTGCCTCGCTGAACAACCGGCCCCCGGCGTACCGGCCGGAATCGAGCCGGCACAGCAGCCATTTCGCCAAGTCGAAGACGCTGGAGGAAATCCCGCCCGCCGGCGCGATGTTCTCCACCGAATCGACCGGCACCACCTGCAGCCCGCCGCCCTCGAGGGCGTGGGGAGCGGCGGCATTCGGGCTCCCCGTGAAGGACGCCGTGGTCGTGCCCGACTCGGTCATGCCGAGGGGCGCGAAGATGCGGCGGGCGATGAAATCGTCCCAGCTCGCGCCCGCGACAACCGGGACGATCTCGCCGGCCACGATGTACAGCACGTTGTCGTACGCGTACTGGCTGCGAAAGCTCGACACCGGTTTGGCGAACCGGATGCGATACGCGATCTCGGCGCGGCTGTAGGTCGAGTGAAACCACAGCAGGTCGCCCGCACCGAGCCCCAGGCCGCTGCGGTGCGTCACCAGATCGCGCACCGTGAGCTCGCGCGTCACGTACGGATCGGAGAGCTGAAACCCTGGCAGGAATTTGGTGACGGGGTCGTCCCAGGAGAGCTTGCCTTCGTCCACGAGCATCCCGAGCGCGGCCGTGGTGAACGCCTTGGTGTTGGAAGCGATCTGAAACACGGTGTGCGCGTCCACCGGCCCCGGGTCGCCGACCCGGCGCACCCCGTACCCTTTGGCGAAGAGGAGCTTCCCGTTCTTCACGACGGCCACGGCGGCGCCCGGTGTATCGAGCGCCCGCAGGCCTCGGATCACGTAGGCGTCGAACTCTTTCTGACGGAAGCTCTGGGCAGGAGACGTGCTCGCGGCGACGAGCGCCAACCCCAGGGCGGTGCGGGCGACCCTCATTCCCCGATGGACAGCCTCACGACCACATTTCGCCCCTCCCCGTAGGCGAACAGCTTGTAGCGGCTGAGAAAGTCGGTGTAGCGCGTGTTCGTCGCGTTGCGCACGCGCACGTCGAGAGACACGAGCCGTCCGCCCACCGTTTGCTCCAACCCAGCCCCGAAGTTGAGGAGCTGGTAGGCGGGCGTCTGCTCGTCGAACGGTCCGAGCCGCGTCTGGCGCGTAACGGCCTGAAGGCCGGCGCTCAAGTACAGCCGCTCCGCCCAGCGCAGACCGGTGGCGTGCCATTCGGCCTCCAGGTCCGCCCGCGGCGCGGGCGTGAGGGGTAACGGCTCATGGGTCTCCCCGTTGGTGCCGCGAACGGCGTCCAGGCGCGCGCGCAGCGCGAGCGTGTTGGTCGCGGCAACCTCGGCACCGGCTTCGGCACCCAGGAGCACGGCCCGTGCCTGGCGGTAGCGGTAAACCGCGAGGCCCGACCCGGGGTCGGTCGTGCCGGTGGGCGCGATATAGAGGTAGCTGTCTATCTGGTTGCGGTAGGCGGCCAGCTCGCCGCGCACCCGGCTGCCCCGCCAGCGGACGCTCACGTCGGTATTGAAGCTCACCTCCGGCCGGGCGCTCGGCAGCCCGATCTCGTAGCGATCCTCGCCGAGGTGTGGCCCGTTGGTGAACAGCTCGAACAGCGTCGGCGCCCTGAATGCGCGCCCGACGTTCGCGCCGAGCGCGAGCCCCGGCGCGGCGCGATACGCCAGCCCAACGTTCGCCGTGAACGCCGCTGCGTCTCGGGTTTGCGCCGACATGCCGAGCGCGGCGTTGGAGTCGGCGCTCAGATGACGCAGGTCGCCGCGCGCGCCGACCATCAACGTCCAGCGGGCCAGGCTGGCCGTCTCCAGGGCGAATACCGCTCCGCCCACCGTCCGGGCCGCGGGGACGAGCGGCTCCACTCCGCGCGTTTGGTTGTCCTGGTACACAGCGGACACACCGACGGTGCCGGTCAGTCGGTCAGAGGACGCGTGGTGCAGCAGCACGTCGGTCGAGTAGGTGTTCAGCAGCAGATCGAAGTTCGGCGTCGAGTCCCCGTTGCGGCTCTGGTCGGACACCTCCTGGAGCGAGTGGCGCTGCCACTGGGACTTGGTCTCGAGGCGCAACGACCCGATTACGCTGTTGGTCGCGAGCTGCAGCCGATTGTCGGACAGACGCCGCAGCGGCCCGTTGGTGTTGTCGGCGGGCACGGGCGGGCCATCGAGCAGTCCGAACGCGCCGCCGTAACGCGTATAGCGGAGGGTCACCGCAGTGCGGTCTCCATGCCAGCCCACCGCAGCTTCCCCATTGATGGCATGGAACGCCGTGTTGTAGATGTCCCCCGTCGGCGTGGAATCGTTCCCCGTGGGCGTGTGGAAGTTGTCCGCGCGGCGACCGATTCCCTTGACGTTCCAGCCGAACCGCCCGTTCGCTCCTTGGGCGCGCAGCACCGTTCCCAGTTCGCTGTTGTTCGTCGCCCCATACAGCTCGAGAGCGCCCCGCGCGAACGCTGCCCGGCCACGGCCGTCAGGGACCTCCGTGGGGATCACGTTGATCACACCGCCGATCGCGTCCGATCCGTAGAGCACGCTCGCCGGACCGCGGACGACCTCCACTCGCTCGGCCAGCCGCGCGTCCGCGGAGGGCCCGTCCTCATCGCTCCACGAGTAATCTTCCAGGCGCTGGCCGTTGTCGAGCACCAGGACGCGCGGCCCGGTGAGGCCTCGGATGACCGGCTTGCCGACCTGCTCCCCGGTGCTCAGCGTGCGGACGCCAGGCAGTTGGTCCAGCGCATGGGCGAGCGACACCTCGTGGAAGCGGCGCATCCGCTCGTCTGCCAACTCCGCCGTCGGCAGCGGTGAGGTCAGCGGGGCGATTGCGGAGCGCGTGGCGGTGACCGTGACGGCCTCGAGGTGCAGAATGGTGGGCCGCAACACGAGCCGCAGCGGCGGACCGGCGACCGTGGCGCTCGCGACGGTGGGTGCGTAGCCCAGCATGCGAACGACCACGGTGTAACGGCCGCTGGGCAGATCGGCGAAGCGGAACGCGCCGTCAGTCTGTGTGACCGCTGTCAGTCCGAGCTCGGCGACGCTGACGGTCGCGGCGGCGAGCGGTCGGCCGGCGGTATCAGCCACGGTGCCGTGCAGGGTGTCACGGGCGGCGAGCGACGCGAGCAGCGCGAACGAACCCAGGACCATGCCTCGTGGCTCCGCGGAAGGGGGAGGGGGACGGGGGACGGGGGACGAAGGCTCGCAGCATACGCAACCCGCAGAGCGGTCGCAAGCGCCCGCAAACATGCGGGGCCCGACCTCAGGTGCTGGAGGCGGGGGCCCCGAGAGACGTCAGCGCTGGCTAGTCTTTGTCGTACTCGAGCGCGAGCTTGAGTTGCACGAGCGCAGCATCGACCGCGCGGATCGCTTTCACGCGGTGGCCGCCGAAGTCGTGCGCGGCGTTTTTGAGGTGCAGCCGGGCCGCTTCGAGCGCGCGGATCGCGGCCATGATTTGTGGGTGCGGCTCCTGGACGGTGGTAGCAACGGGGACAGCGGGTGTCGCTTGGCGCGTTAGCGCTACGAGGGGCAGAATGAGGAGGGCGGTGACGGCGACAACGACGATCGACCGGGCGAACTTGGCGGACATGAGGCCTCCTGTTTAGTCGATTGACCTCCCGTCAGTGAGAAGCGTCACGCGCCTTCGACGGCTCGTTTGTACATCCAATACTCGGGACCGGCCTGCGCCTCCGGCCAGTCGGCGAGGTGCTCATCCCCGCGCCACGACGCGTCGTCCGATGCCGGGCGCCACAGCTCGTCGGGGTGGAGCTCGCCGCGCCAGCTCTCGCGCTGCGTTGCGAACAGCCGTTCCAGCTCGTCGTCCCCGTGATCGTCCGGCCGCCAGCCGTGTTCCATCGCTGCTCCTCGTCAGCCGCCATGCGGTGCCACAGATTCCGGTGGTCGCAAAGCGCGTGCCGAGCTGGAACACGACCGTCAAGTGTGCGGTTCCACTGAGGATAGGTGCTTCCAGTGGCGTGGGCTCGGCCGTGTCTGCGCTACCGCAGTGTTCGACACTCGTCGCGCTCCGACACGGTGAGCGAGTGTGACGGCCATCACGAGAGTGAGTTTTGCAACGTGATCTTCCAATCCATCAATCCTGCGACCGGGGCGGCCCTCGAGACATTCGGAGAAACGTCGACAGACGCCCTCGATCGGATACTCGGGCGGGCCGATGTGGCGTCGCGCGACTGGCAGCGTCGTCCCGTGACGGAACGGGCGGAGCGGTTGCGAAACGCCGCCCGCATTCTCCGCGAGCGCAAGGACTCGTACGCGCGGACGATGGCGCTCGAGATGGGCAAACCGCTCGCGCAGGGCGCGGGCGAAGCCGAGAAGTGCGCCTGGGTGTGCGACTACTACGCCGAACACGCGGCGGCGTTTCTGGCGAACCAGCCACGCGACGCCGACGCCTCGACGAGCTACGTGCGGCTCGACGCGCTCGGCACCGTGTTCGCGATCATGCCGTGGAATTTCCCGTTCTGGCAGGTGTTCCGCTTCGCCGCGCCGGCGCTCGCCGCGGGCAACGCCGGCATTCTGAAGCACGCGCCCAACGTATCGCGCTGCGCGCTTGAGATCGAAGCCGTATTCCGCGACGCGGGCTTCCCCGAAGGCCTGTTTCGGTCAGTGTTTCTCTCGAACGAAGCAGCCGGCCGCGTGATCGCCGACCCGCGGGTGCGCGCGGTGACGCTCACCGGGAGCGACCGGGCCGGCAGTCAGGTGGCGGAGCAAGCGGGTCGTCATTTGAAGAAGACCGTACTCGAGCTGGGCGGCAGCGATCCGTTCGTGGTGCTGGACGACGCGGATGTCCCTCGCGCGGCGGAGACGGCCGCCGAGGCGCGACTGATCAACAGCGGCCAGAGCTGCATCGCGGCCAAGCGGTTCATCGTGGTCGAGCCGGTGGCGGAGGGCTTCATCGAAGGCCTCGTGGCCGCCATGGCGCGCCGCACGGTCGGCGATCCGCTCGATCCGACGTCGGCGGTCGGGCCACAAGCCCGTCTCGACCTGCGCGCCAACCTGCACCGTCAGGTGCAGGAGTCGCAGCGACGCGGCGCTCGCGTGGTGCTCGGCGGCGGCTTGCCCGACGGGCCGGGGGCGTTCTACGCGCCGACGGTGCTCGTCGCCGTGCAGCCCGGGATGCCGGCGTTCGACGAAGAGACGTTCGGCCCGGTCGCGGCGGTGATTCGCGCCCGCGACGAGGCCGACGCGATCGCGCTCGCGAACGCGTCGCCCTACGGACTCGGGGCGTCGGTGTGGACGTCGGACACGAAGCGCGGGGAGCGCGTCGCAGGCGAGCTCGCCGCGGGAAGCGTGTTCGTGAATGCGCTCGTCAGGTCGGACCCGCGCCTGCCGTTCGGCGGGGTGAAGCGCTCGGGCTACGGCCGCGAGCTGTCGGAGTACGGCCTGCGGGAGTTCGTCAACGTGAAGTCGGTATGGGTGGCGTAGGGTGAACGTCCGCGTCGGCACCTCCGGCTACAATTACCTGGCCTGGAAAGGGACCTTCTACCCTGCCAAGCTGCCGGCCGCTCAGATGCTGGAGTATTACGCGCAGCGCCTCGGCACGGTCGAGGTCAACTACACGTTCTATCGAATGCCGAACGCCAAGATCGTCGCTGGCTGGGACGCCGCCACGCCGAGGGCTTTCACCTTCGTCCTCAAGGCGCCCCAGCGCATCACCCATATCGCGCGCCTCCGGGACGTGGATGATCCCTTGCGGTTTTTCCTCGAGACGGCCCGGCAACTCGGCGCCAAGTTGGGGCCGATCCTGTTTCAGCTGCCACCCAACTTCAAGAAGGACGTCGCCCGCCTGAACGACCTGCTCACCCAGTTCCCCGCGGACCTGCGCTGCGCGTGGGAGTTCCGCAACGACTCCTGGTTCGCGGACGACGTCTACCAAGCGCTCCGCGTCGGGAACGCCGCCCTGTGCGTGGCCGACAAGGAGTCCGGTCACACCCCGCTCGTCGCCACAGCGGACTGGGGCTACCTCCGGCTGCGCGACGAAGGCTACACGAACCAGGATCTGGGCGAGTGGGCGAAGCGAATGCACGAGCTGGGGAAGGGGTGGACGGACGCCTTCGTCTTCTTCAAGCACGAGGAGTCGGGCATTGGCCCGAAGCTGGCGCAGCAGTTCGAGGATCTGGTCGCCGGACTCTAGAACGCCCCCCACGCCTGCTTTCCGGGGATGTAGTAGCTCGGGCACAGGAACTTGAAGATGCCCGCGACCCGGCGCGCGCTCTCGAGCTTCTCCTTGTCCTGGCGCAGCATGCCGGCGAGCTGCGTGTCGAACATCTCCCGATAGTACGCCTGAGCGGCCGTGTGTCGCTCGGCGTCGGACTTGTAATCCGAGCGGATTTCGGCCAGCTCTCCGGGATCGAGGAACACCCCCTCGCACTTGGGGCACTCGTCCACGACGACGTCTCGTTTCACGCTCCAGAAGTGGCGCATCATGACGATGTCGCGGTCGACGGGACAGTTGCGCCGCTTGTTCGGGTCCACCTTCACGGCGGCGTTCTGCTCGATGTGCAGCAGCGCCTCGCCGGCCGACTGGTCCGGCTGGTCGACCTTGCGCAGCGTCCATTCGGGGAACCACAGGCCGCCGCACCCGCCCTTGCAGCCCTGGACCTTCATGTCGCTCACCGTCATCTCCGTCATCGTGGTGCCGCAAGCTGGACAGTTCATCGCGCTCGCCCCTGTTGATGCCGTCCTAAGTTACAGCGTCAGCCTCCGATAGAAAGAAAGGTGGCGTAGCGCCGCGGCCCGCTTGCCCACCCGTTCATACAGGCGCGCCACGTTGTAATGGGCATCCGCGAGTCCGGGGTCGGTCACGAGGGCGGTGCGGTAGGCCTCGATCGCGTCCCCCGGTCGATCCAGATCCTCGAGGGCGATGCCCAGGTTGAAGGCGGCGGTGGCATGGTCAGGATTCTCCCGCAGCGCCAGGCGGTAGTGTCGCTCCGCCTCCTCGATCATTTCCTGCTCGTGCAGCAGGCGACCGAGGTTGACGTGGGCATCGGCATGGTGCGCGTCGAGCTCCAGGGCGCGCCGATAGGCATCCCGCGCTTCCTCTGGCTCGACCGCCTCGAGCTCGAGCCCGAGCTCGTACCAGTCCTCGGCGTCCAGGTTTCCCTCGGCCGCCCGCGCCGCCTGAGCGGTGCGGCGGGCGATCGGAGCGGCCCGGCTCGCGAGATCCGAGACCGCGAAGTCGAGGTGCGTCTGTCCCGACTCGGGATTCCACGCCGTGTCGCCGTCGCTCACGACGATGCGGTCGCCCTCGGCGACGATGCGCAGCTCGGCGAGCGAGCGCCCGCGTGGCAGCTCGCGACGCAGCTGCTTCAGGGCGGCTCGGATGCGGCGCGTGGGGATGCGGGCGGCGACGAGCGCCTTCGCCGTCCGCAGGATCACTAGGTCCTGGAACGAAAACTGGAGCTTGCGCCGCGTGCCGCGTCCGGGCGGAGGCGTCAAAAAACCGTCGCGCGCGAAACCCCGCACTTGCGCGACGGTGAGTCCCAGCAATCGAGCGACGTCCCGGGACGAGTATCCCTTCATCCTTAGCCGCTAGCCTCGCGCCCCTCCTACCTTGCGCTTGGCGACTGGCGCCGCGGCGGGCTTGGCGGCGGGCTTCTTCTCGACGCGCTTCGCGGGTTTGCGCTCAGCCCCCGCCCCAGCTCCTTTGCCCTTCAGGCTCGCCTTCAGGGCCTCCATCAGGTCGATGATCTGGGTCTTGGGCGCCTCCGTCGGCTCCTCGGTGATCTCCTCGCCGTCCACCTTTCGCTGAATCTGCTCGAGGACCCGCTTGCGCACGTTGTCTTCGTAGTTCTCCGGCTTGAACGCCTCGGACGACGCCTGCTCCACGAGCTGCACGGCCAGCTGGAGCTCGGGCTTCTTCAAGTCGACCTTGGGAATCGGGACGTCGTCGATGCGGCGCACTTCGTTGGCGTAGCGCAGCTGCTCCATCACGAGCCCCTCCGCCTCCGGTCGTACCGACACGACGTACTGCTTGCCCCGCGCGGCATACTGACCCACCGCCACGCGCCCCGTCTGCTTCAGAGCCTCGGCCAGCAGACGATACGCCCGCTCGCCCCCCTTGTCCGGTCCCAGGAAATACGACTTATCGACGAACACCCGGTCTACCTGCTTGGCGGGCACGAACTCGGCGACCTCGATCGCGTTGGTAGACTTCTCCTCGAGGGCCTTCAGCTCGTCCGGCGTGAAGATGACGTACTGTCCCTTGGTGAATTCATACCCTTTCACCATCTCGTCCTTCTCGACCTTCGCACCGTCCTTGGAGCAGACGTACTGCTGTTTGAGACGGGCGCCATCCTTCTTGTGCAGCCAGTTGAAGCTGATGGCGGACGCGCTCTCGCCCGTGGAGAACAGCTTCACCGGGACGGAGACCAGACCGAACGATAGGGTCGCCGACCCTATGGGATGTGCGCTCATAACGGTACGTGTCGCTTGTGAGGGCCTGGTGATAAGATTGCACTCCCATGGGCGTAAAACGGAAGGCCGGGAGCGATCCCCTTCAAAAGTACCGCGCCAAGCGGTCGCTCGACCGCACGCCGGAGCCCGGCGCCCGGCCCGCTACCCCGGCCCCGTCTCCGGGCGGCCTGTTCGTGGTCCACATGCACGCCGCCCGGCGGCTCCACTGGGACCTCCGGCTCGAGATGAACGGCGTGCTGACATCCTGGGCCGTCCCCAAAGGCCCCTCGCCCCATCGCGCCGACAAGCGGCTCGCCGTCCACGTCGAAGACCATCCGCTCGAGTACGGCGACTTCGAGGGAGTGATCCCCGAGGGTAATTACGGCGCGGGCGCGGTGATCGTGTGGGACCGCGGGCGCTGGGTGCCGCTCGAGGATCCCGAGGAGGGAATGAAAAAGGGGAAGCTGCTGTTCGAGCTCCACGGTTACAAGCTCAAAGGCCGGTGGACGCTCGTGAAGCTCAAGAAAGGCGACAAGGAGTGGCTGCTCATCAAGGAAAAGGACGGCTACGTCTCCGACGCCAGCGAGCTGCCGCCTGAGTCGGTGCTCTCCGGTCTCACCGTGGAGGAATTGAAGGCGGGGAAGGACCGGGCGGGCCCGGTGGTGAAGGAGCTGCAGCGCCTGAAGGCCCCGCGCCGCGCCGTCACCCTCGCCGAAGCCGAGCCGATGCTCGCGGAGACGCGCGAGCAGGCGTTCTCGAAGCCGGGCTGGCTGTTCGAGCTCAAGCTCGACGGGTACCGCGTGCGCGCGGGACGCGACGGCGACGAAGGACGCCTGATCACCCGAAACGGGCACGATATCGCGGCCGGGTTTCCCGAGATCGCGCGCGCGCTCGTGGCGATGCCGTTCGCCGGCGTGATCCTGGACGGCGAGCTGGTGGTTCCGGACGAGGCGGGACGACCGAGCTTTCAGCGGCTGCAGAACCGCGCCCGGGTGGGGCGCGCCCTCGACGTGCGCCGCGCCGCCGTCGATTCGCCGGGCGCCTTGTTCGTGTTCGATCTGCTGGCGTTCGAGGGGTACGACCTCCGGCCGCTGCCGCTCGAAAAGCGCAAGGCCTTGCTGCGACAAGTCGTGCCGGGCGTGGGTCCCATCAAGTACGTCGATCACTTCGAGAAGGACGGCGAAGCCCTGTACGAACAAGTCGTGAAGCTCGGGCTCGAGGGCATCGTCGCGAAGAAGGCCGATGCTCCCTACCGCGCCGGCCGCTCTCCTAATTGGATCAAGATCCGCGCCGATCGTACGGACGACTTCGCGGTCGTGGGATTCACCCGCCCCAAGGGCTCTCGCTCGGGGTTTGGCGCGCTCGACCTGGGTGCGTACGAGGACGGGAAGCTGGTGTACGGGGGACGCGCGGGGAGCGGCTTTACCGACAAAGAGCTCAACGACGTGAGCGCCGTGCTGGAGCGCAGCGTGCGCGCCACGCCGGCGTTCACCGGCCCGGTGCCACAGGACGAAGGACACACGTGGGTAGAGCCGACGCTCGTGGCCGAGGTGCGGTATAAGGAATGGACGGACGAGGGGCTCTTGCGGCAGCCGGTGTTCGTGCGGTTTCGCGACGACAAGCCGGTCGCCGAAATTGCAAGAAAGGGAGCAGGGAGCCGAGAGCAGGGCATGGACGAGCCTTCGGCGACTCCGGCTCCCCGCTCCCCGCTCTCTCGCGAGGTCAAGTTCTCCAATCTCGAGAAAGTCTTCTGGCCCGACGAAGGGTACACGAAGGGCGATCTGATCGAATATTACCGCGCCGTGTCGCCCTGGCTGCTCCCCTACTTGAAGGACCGGCCCGTCGTGTTGACGCGCTACCCAGACGGCATCAACGGCAAGTCGTTCTTCCAGAAGGACGCCCCCAGCTTCGTCCCCGAGTGGATGCGCCTGGAGCGGATCTGGAGCGAGGATACGCAGCGCGAGATCAGTTACTTCGTGTGCGACAACGTCGAGTCGCTGCTCTACATCGCCAACATGGCGTCGATCCCGCTGCACGTCTGGGGCAGCCGCATCGCCACCCTCGAGCAGCCCGACTGGTGTATCCTCGACCTCGATCCCAAGGAGGCGCCGTTCACCCACGTGGTGACCGTCGCGCGCGCGGTGAAGACTTTGTGCGACGGCATCGCGCTGCCAAGCTTCATCAAGACCAGCGGCTCCACCGGCCTGCACGTGCTGCTACCGTTGGGCCGGCAGTGCACCTACGAGCAGGCCCGCACCCTGGGCGGGCTGCTCGCGCGGGTGATCGCCGCCGAGCTGCCCGAGGTCGCGACGGTGACCCGACCGGTGGGGAAGCGCGGCGCCCGTGTGTATCTCGACTACGTGCAAAACGGGCACGGGCGGCTGCTCGTGGCGCCGTTCAGCGCGCGACCGCTTCCCGGTGCGCCGGTGTCGATGCCCCTCACGTGGAGCGAAGTAACCCCCAAGCTGGATATCCGAAAGTTCACGCTCGCCACCGCGCCGGCGCGCATGAAAAAACTCAAGGACGATCCGCTCTTGCCGGTGCTGACGCTCAAGCCCGACTTGGTGCAGGCGCTGGAGCAGCTGCATGCCCGAGTCGGTTGAGCTGCGATTCGCCGTCGGGGCTGGGGCGGGGG
>DATEGE010000138.1:0-14234 GCA_035280265.1 Gemmatimonadales bacterium
ATGGGCTGGTTCGGGGTATCGCGCCCGCCGCGACGGAGGGGGGTCGCGGTGGGCCGGCTCATGGATGCTGCTGCTGGTAAGTCGTTGTCCTGCAAGTAGCGGCGGTCGGACTCGAACCGACGACCCGCGGATTATGATTCCGCTGCTCTAACCAGCTGAGCTACGCCGCCGAATTGGCACACCAGAACGTAGCGACGCCAGCCTCAGGAGGGGAGGGAGCGCGCGCGACGGGACGCTCGAGGCGATCACGTTCTCCGTTGGTATGGAAGCTTGGTGATTCGACGGCTACCGCGGGGGCAGGGCGCCGCCGTCGGTGTCCACCCGCGGCACCACCCGGTATAGCAGCTCGCCCTTCCGAATCATCCCGAACTGCTCGCGGGCGGCGCGCTCCTGGGCAACGGGATCGGTTTCGAGCGCGCGCGCCAGCCGTTCGAGCGAGTCGAGTTGCACCTCGAGCTCCCGCAGCGTGCGCCGCTCCTCCGCCACCTGCCGCCGCAGCTTGAGCCAATCGAGGGTGCCGTACTCCCCCGCCTGGAAGGCCAGCCCGGCCAGCGCCACCGCGCCCGCGATGCCGATGAGCCGCGCTCGCGTCATAGGCCGTAGAGCACACGGCCGGGATAGGAGGCCGTGTCGCCCAGCTCCTCGGCGATGCGGAGCAGCTGGTTGTATTTCGCGACGCGATCAGTGCGCGAGGCGCTGCCGGTCTTGATCTGCCCCACGCCGGTCGCGACGGCGAGGTCGGCGATGAAGGTGTCTTCGGTCTCGCCCGAACGGTGCGAGATCACCGCCCCGTACCCGTTGGATCGAGCGTGCTCGATGCACTGCAACGTCTCGGTGAGCGAGCCGATCTGGTTGAGCTTGATGAGAATCGCGTTGGCGACGTTCTCCTCGATGCCGCGATCCAGGCGCTCGATGTTGGTACAGAAGAGATCGTCGCCCACGAGCTGGACGCGCGTGGATAACGCCTCCGTGAGCTTCGCCCAGCCGCCCCAATCGTCCTCCGCCAGCCCGTCCTCGATCGAGACGATCGGGTAGCGGTCGATCCAGCTCTTGTACAACGCGATCATCTCGTCCGCCGACTTGCTGCCCGCGCCGCTCTTCTTGAAGGCGTATTTGCCGTCTTGATACAGCTCCGACGCGGCGGCGTCGAGCGCGATGGCGATGTGCTTGCCCGGCTCGAACCCGCCGGCCTCGATCGCCGCCATCACCGCCTCGAGCGCCGCTTCGTCGCTGGGGAGATTAGGGGCGAATCCCCCCTCGTCGCCCACGGCGGTCGAAAGATTGCGCTTCGCGAGCACCTTCTTGAGGGCGTGGAACACCTCGACGCCCATGCGCAGGCCCTCGGGGAACGTTTCGGCGCCGATCGGCACGATCATGAACTCCTGGAAGTCCACCGTATTGGCCGCGTGCGCGCCGCCGTTCAGGATGTTCATCATGGGCACCGGGAGCACGTGCGTCACCGGCCCGCCGAGGTAGCGATACAGCGTGAGCCCCGCGTCCTGCGCCGCCGCGCGCGCCGTGGCCATCGAGACCGAGAGAATCGCGTTCGCGCCCAGGTGGCTCTTGTTCGGCGTGCCGTCGAGATCGAGCATCGCGTAGTCCACGACGATCTGCTCCTCCGCGGACATTCCCTCGAGGCGCGGGCCGATCACCTCGTTCACGTTTTTCACCGCTTCGAGCACGCCCTTGCCGCCGAAGCGCTTCTGGTCGCCGTCCCGCAGCTCCACCGCTTCGTGCTCGCCCGTGGACGCGCCGCTCGGCACCGCAGCCCGCCCGGCGGCGCCACTCGAGAGGGTGACGTCGGCCTCGATGGTCGGGTTGCCTCGGCTATCGAGAATTTCGCGCGCCCGCACCGATATGATCGTGCTCATGGTGGCCGTACCCTAGCGGCCCTCCGGGCTCGCGTCAACGCGCGCCTTCAGATCGAGGATCGCCGCGCGCACCCGGTCGCGCAGCTCCTGGCGCCGCTCCAGCGTCATCCCGGCCGTCGGAATCGGCTCGCCCACCTCGATCCTGATGGGCCGCGGGCGCAGGAAGAACCGTCCCTTCGCCATGATCTCGAAGGTGTTGCGGACGTACAAAGGCACCACCGGCACCTGCGCCGCGCTGGCGAGCCCAAACGGAGCGTTCTTGAATGGCAGCAGCTCTCCGGTGCGGCTGCGCGTCCCTTCGGGGAACACCACGGCCGACACTCCGCTCCCGATCACAGCAGCCGCCTGGTGGTAAGCCTCGAGCGCGCGGGCGGGGTGCGCGCGGTCGATGACCACGTGCCCGGCGGTGATCATCGCTCGCCCCACGAGCGGGATGCGCGCCAACTCCTGTTTCGCCACGAACCGCACCGAGCCCGGAAGTGTGGCGGCGAGCGCCCAGATGTCGAACATCGACGAATGGTTGGACGCGTAGACGACCGGACGGTTGGGAATGCGCTCGAGCCCGCCGACCCACACCGGCGTGCCCGCGGCTCGCAGCAGTTGGCGGGACCAGTCGGTCGTGCCCCAGTCGTACACTCCACCACCCCCCGGACGGCGCTTGACGCCCACGAGCGCCGCGGCGATGACGCCCACGGAGTGAATGACGCTCGACACGACGAGCACGACATAGAACCACAGCGTGCGGATCATCGCGCGGGAAAATGATCGAAGCTGCGGGGAGGCGTTATCAGGTGTCCGTTGTCAGTCATCAGGAGCCCACGGCCCGTGGTACACGCGCCGATGCGGGTGATAGGCAGGCCGGTCGACCGGCGAAACGCCAGCGCGCCGCGCGCACCAAAGCGGGGCGGCAGCGCCACGAGCAGCTCGTACTCCTCGCCGCTGCGCGCCGCGCCGCGCGGCTGCACGCCGGGCCAACAGGGGACGCGCTGCAGCTCGATCATGATCCGGACCCCGGACGCCGCCGCGAGGTGTCCCACGTCCCCGGCCAGGCCGTCCGAGAGATCGATCATCGCACGTGCTCCGTGACGGGCGAGCCAGCGGCCAGCGGCGATGCGAGGCGTGGGTTGGGCAAACCGGCGCCGGACCGCGGGCGGCAAACGGCGGCCGGCTCGCAATCCGCGCAACGCGAGTCCCGCGCCCCCAAGCCGACCCGTGACCCACACCCCATCGCCCGGGCGGGCGCCGCTCCGCCGCACCGGTCGCTCAGCTACGCCGAGGGCGCAGACGTCCACGAGGTAGCGGGGTGAGCGGACCAGATCGCCGCCCAGCACGTGCGCACCGACACTACGTACCGCGGCGCCGACGCCGGACATGATCTGGACGGCGTCATCCGTCGTCCATCTTCCGTCGCCCGGAACCCCGAGCGATACGAGCACTCCCACGGGCCGAGCCCCGTCGGCGGCAAGGTCGGAAAGTGCGGCCGCCGTGGCCCGCCACCCGATCTCCCGAAACGAGAGCCAGTCGGTGCGGAAATGGACCCGTTCGAGCGAGAGGTCGATACTGACCGCGAGGGTGCGGCGGCCGAACGGCAGGAGCGCGCAGTCGTCGCCCAAACCCCGCGCCCGGGACCCTAAGCGCGCGAACACGGCGCGCAGGGTGTCGAACTCCCCTCCCCTGCCCCCGGCCCCGCCCCCGCCCCCGCTCCCGAGAGCGAGCGAAAGAGCCCTCACGCCGTCTCCGGCAGTTCCAGAACCGCCAACACTGGAGGTCCGAGTAGTTGAGCGTTGGTCCAGGCGCGCCAGATGTCCGGTAGGGCGGCGAGCACGTCGGCCGGCCGCAGGCTGCGGGCGCTCCATTGTCGAGCTCCGTGCTCCGCTGCCCGGCCCAGGGCGTGCGCGCCCAGCGCCGCCGCCTCGGGACCGGGGCTGCCCCGCGCCAGGAACGCCCCGATAAACCCCGCGAGCAGATCGCCCGACCCGCCCGTGGCCAGTCCCGGGTTCCCGCTCGCCACTACATGGACGGGACCTCGCAGGTCGGCTATCACGGTCGGCACCCCCTTCAAGAGGACGGTGCCCTTGGTCTTTTGAGCCGCCTTCACGGTCGCGGCCCAGCGGTCGTTCGCCGCCTGATCGGCGAGCTGATCGCCGAATTGCGCGCGGAATTCCCCCAGATGCGGCGTGAGCACGAGGGGGCGCTCGTTGGGGGGGGCGGGTGACCCCTGGAACAGGGTCAGCGCGTCCGCGTCGATCACAGTGGGCACCGGCCGGCGGGCGAGTGCGGCTTGCAGAAACTGCCCGCGCGCCGACTCGCGGCCCAATCCAGGGCCGATCACGACGGCATCCGCCCACTCGAGGGCTTCCGCGGCCGGAGGCTCGAGCTCCGGACCAAGCGTCGATTCGACGGTGAGCACGTCGGGGAGGCTGGCGCGACCGGCCTCGATCGTCTCCTTGGCGGCGACCAGCTTCACCAGTCCGGCGCCCGCGGCGAGCGCGGCGCGCGCGGCGTGGAGCGCCGCGCCGGTCATGCCGTTCGCCCCTCCCACCACGGTTACGCGACCGCGATCCCCCTTGTGCATCGTGGGCACGAGCTTGGGCAGCCGCGCGGCGGCCCACCCGTCGGTGACGAGCAGGGGCCACACCGGATCGGCCGGCGGGAGTCCGATGTCAACGACCACGATCTTGCCGCACCACTCGCGCGCGAGCAGGTGCCCGCGCCGCGGACCCCCGAAGGTGATCGACAGGTCGGCCCGCACCGGTCCGTGCGCCTCGCCGCTCGACAGGTCGAGGCCGGTGGGGCCATCCACCGCGACGATCGGGGCGCCGTAGGCGACGAGCCGCTGGGCGAGCGCCAGCACGTCGCCCCGCGCCGGCCCTGCTGCGCCGGTGCCGAGCAGGGCGTCGACCGCCAGCGCTGCGGCGGGCCACGGCTCTTCGCGACCCGTCTCGCGCACGCCGTCCATGCGGGCGAGCGCCCGGTTGTCGATCGCATCGTCGGTCTTGGGATCGAGCCCAGTCACCCACACGGGGATGCCGGTGGCGTGCAGGGCGCGGGCCACCACCCAGCCGTCGCCCCCGTTGTTGCCCGCTCCCGCGACCACGAGGGCCCCGCGAGCGAGCACGGCGGGATACTCGCGCGTGATGACGTGCGCGACGGCGCGGCCCGCGGCCTCCATGAGCACTCGCGAGGGAATGCGATACTGGGTGCGCGCGGCGGAGTCCCATGTCGCCGACTCCGTCGCGGACAGCACGGGGATCGCGTTCACGGGATCACCACCCCTCCGTAGCCCACCACCGCGTCGTCATCCCCCGTCACCATACCGGAGTGGCTGTAGTGCACCACGTCGCCGCTGGCGGCGCCGAGCACACGCGCGGCGGCTACTACGGTGGCCGTGGCGGCGCGTCCGCACATCGAGATGCGCTCGGCCCGGCACCGCGCCAGCAGCTCCCGCCCGTCGAGCGCCACCACGGCGTCGAGCGCGCGCCGGTCCTTCTGCTCCGAAGACGCTGCCGGTTCGTAGTGGTTCAGATCGCTCGACGCGAGCAGCAGGACGCGCTCGGGCCAATGCCGGGCCAGCTGCGCGAGCGCGTCGCCCAGCTCGCGGCAGCCTTCCCACGCATCCCACGCGAGTACCAGCGGCACGATGCGGACGTCGGCACGCCGGGTTTGCAGAAACGGGAGCTCCACCTCCACGGCGTGCTCGTGGGCGTGCGCGGCGTGGTCCGGGCCGACGAGCGGGGAGGCCGCGAGCAGCGCGCGTGCGAACACGTCGTCCACCGGCACATCGCCGAGCGGCGTGCGAAACGCGCCCGCCTCCCACAGGGACGCGCCTCCCGGCGCCCGGCACACGCCGGTGTGGTTCGGCGCGAGGATCACGACGACGGGCGGGATCTCGAGCCGGGCGAACACGTGCGCCGCGGTCAGGCCCGAATACACGTACCCCGCGTGTGGCGCGACTGCCGCGCGCGCCGGCGCGGCCCGAGCGTCGCCCACCGCCGCGAGCAGTTCACGCACCGTGCGGTCGAGTTGCGCCGGCGTTTCCGGGTAGAAGCGCCCGCTCACGGCAGGCGCGCGCACGGCGTCCAAGCTTACTTGAGGCTCTGGCCGATCGCGCGACCGAACGAGATTTCCCCGTTATCGATGCGGATGTTGAAGCCGCAGTCGGGGTTCGAGCACACCCACGCCTTGTAGGTGATGGGCGCTCCGTCGCGGCCGTAGTCCGACAACGGGATCAAGAGACCTTGCTGGCATTTTCTGCAGGCGGGCCATTGCTTGACGTCGTCCATACGGCGCCCCTCCCCCCGAACCGCGGCCCTATCCGCGCTCCACGCCAGGCCATGGATAGCCGGCCTGGAATACCTCCGCGAAGTCGTACACCCGATCGAAGTCCTCCAGCTTGTCGCTCGGCTGGCGGGCCAGCAAGCCCACGTCGATCAGCGTGAACACGATGCGCCCCAGGTCTTCGGTGCTGGTAATCCCCCAGTGCCGCAGCACCGTGGGCGCGAGCAAGCCGAATTGCTCGCGCGCGAGATCGCGGCACGCCCACGCGAGCTCGCTGCCGCTCAAGTGGCGCCGCGCGGGGAGTCGCCCCTGGGCGTACTCCAACGCTGCCAGCACGAGCAGGTACCCGCGCTCGTGGTAGCGTCCATCCTGCTGGCCGATGCGCTCGAACGCGGCCTCCAGGGTCGTGAAGTCGCTCACGGCCGGGCCTCCGACTGTCCCGACGTCCGCGCCCGCACGGCGACGGGCCGCGGATGGCTCGGCTCGAGCAGCGCGAGCTCCAACACCTCGTCGATCGTCTCCACCGGCTTGATCTCGAGCAGTTGCTTCACCTCGTCCGGGACTTCCACGATGTCGCTCTGGTTCCGCGCCGGCACCAGCACCGTCTTGACGCCAGCGCGCGCCGCGGCGGTCAGCTTCTCCTTGAGCCCCCCGATCGGGAGGATACGGCCCCGCAGCGTCAGCTCGCCCGTCATCGCCACGTCATGGCGCGCGGGGCGGCGGCACAGCAGCGACGCCAGCGCGGTCGCGATCGCGATCCCTGCGGATGGCCCGTCCTTCGGGACTGCGCCAGCGGGCAGGTGCAGGTGGACGTCGGTCTGCGTGAACGCATCGAGCGCGATGCCGAGCGCTCCGGCGCGCGCCCGCAACAGGCTCCACGCCGCCTGGGCCGACTCCTTCATCACGTCGCCGAGCTGACCGGTGAGGGTGATCTGGCCCTTCCCGGGCATCTGAATCGCCTCGATGAACATGATATCCCCGCCCACCGGCGTCCATGCGAGCCCGGTGGCCACGCCCACTTCGGGCGTCCGCCCGGCCACCTCGCTCTGCACCTTGGGCTGGCCAGCGAACTTCTCCAGGTTCTTCACGGTGATCTTGACCGTCGCCGCCCGCCCCTCCACCACCTCCAGCGCGGCCTTGCGGAGCACCCCCTGAATCTCGCGCTCCAGCTGGCGCACGCCGGCCTCGCGGGTGAATTCCGAGATCAAACGCTCGAGGGCTGCGTCCGCGACGCTGGCCCGCTCCGCGTCGAGCCCCGTCTCCTTGAGCTGCCGCGGCAGCAGGTAGCGCTTGGCGATCGCGAGCTTCTCGCCCGGCGTGTATCCCGCGAGGGTCAGGACCTCCATGCGGTCGAGCAGGGGATCGGGGATCGGGGCGAGGCTGTTGGCGGTGGCGATGAACATCACGCCGGAGAGATCGAACGGGACCTCCAAGTAATGATCCACGAACGATGCGTTCTGGGCCGGGTCGAGGACCTCGAGCAGCGCGGCGGTGGGATCGCCGCGGACGTCGGCGCCCATCTTGTCCACCTCGTCGAGCATCAGGAGGGGGTTGCGCGTCTCGCAGCGCTGCAACGCGTGAATGATGCGACCGGGTAGCGCCCCCACGTAGGTGCGGCGATGACCGCGCACCTCCGCCTCATCGCGCACGCCGCCAAGCGACACACGGGTGAAGCGGCGCCCGAGCGCCTCCGCGATGCTCTGACCGAGCGACGTCTTCCCCACGCCCGGCGGACCCACGAAGCACATGATGCTGCCGCGCGCCGCGGGATTGAGGGTGCGCACGGCGAGGTACTCGAGGATGCGCTCCTTCACGGCCTTCAGGTCGTAGTGGTCGCGATCGAGGATCTCGCGCGCGGCCTTGAGATCGAGCCGATCCTCCGACGTTCGGCTCCAGGGAAGCGTCGCGAACACCTCGAGGTAGGTGCGGGCGACATGGTACTCCGCCGACTGGGGCGACATCTGCCGCAAGCGCTTCAGCTCGCGATCCGCGACCTTCGCGGCTTCCTCGTGCAGCCCGGCCTGTTCGAGACGGTGTGACAGGTCGGTGAGCTCGTCTTCCCCTTCGTCCTCCCCCAGCTCCTGGCGGATCACGCGCAGCTGCTCCCGCAGTACGTACTCGCGCTGATTCTGGTCCAGCCGGGTGCGCACCTTCTCCTGGATCTGGCTGCCGACCTCGAGCACCTGGAGCTCTTGCCCCAGCAGCTCGGCCAACCGCTCGAGGCGCCGATTCACGTCGTCGATCGCCAGCAGCTCCGCCTTGGCGGGGAGCGCCAGGTCCAGATTCGCCGCCACGAAGTCGGCGAGCTTGCCCGCGTCGGTGATGCCGACCAGCACCTCGTGGAGCTCCTCGCCCAGGTAGGGCGCGATATCGATGACGCGCGAGAACTGCGCGTGCACCGTGCGCTTCAGTGCCTCGGTGCGCGCGTCTTCCACGACGACGTTCGGCAGCGCCTCGTACCGCGCCACCAGCCAGTGCTCGGCGGGGACAACCTCGACCAGGCGGGCGCGCTCCAGCCCCTGCACCATCACGCGCACTGAGCCGTCGCCCAGCTTCAGCATGCGCACGACGGTGCCGAGCGTGCCGACCTCGTACAGTTCGTCGGCACGCGCTTGCATCACCGCCCCTTCGGGTGGCTCGGTGCCGCCCACCGGCCGCACTACGCCGAGCAGCAGTCGCTTGGTCCCCTGCACCACCTCGTCGATCAGCTGCACGGCGTATTGATCGGTGAGCGCCATGGGGAGCACGACGTGCGGGTACACCACCAGCCGTCCCAGCGGCAGGACGGGAAGCCGATCCATCTATTGCACCCGCACCGACTGCGGCCCCGAGAGGCGAGGCGGCAGCTTGGTGAGCCGCACTTCGAGGAAGCCGCGGTCGTAGCTGGCGCGGATGCTCTCAGGATCGACCGGCACCGGGAGGCGAAAGCGCCGCTCGAACGGGCCGACTTGCACTTCCATGGCGTGATAATGCGGCTTGCCCTCGTGGGGCCGCGGGGTGCGCTCACCCGCGATCGTGAGCACGCCGTCCACGTACTCGACGGTGAAGTCCTCCGACTGCATGCCCGCGATGTCCATGTGGACGACCAACGCTACGTCGGTCTCGTAGATATCGGTGGGAGGCTTCCACTTGGAGGAGGCGACGAAGCCCACCGGACGCCCGTGGGCGACTTCGTTGAAATAGACCTCGAGCTCCTCGGCGGGGTACATCGTGAACGACCCCGAGCCGCGAGACGGCCGGTTGGAGGAGCCGCTGCCGCTATCGCCCATGTGCACCTGCCATCGCCGCGCGCGTCCGCGCTGCGTACAAGGGGAACTGCTCGGCGAGCGCGCGCACGTCCGCCTTCACGCGCTCGATGGTCGCGTCGTCCTTGCGGGTCAACACGGTATCGATGAAGTCCGCCACTCTGATCATCTCCTGCTCCGCGAAGCCGCGCGTGGTGACGGCGGGCGTTCCGATGCGGATCCCGCTCGTCACGAAGGCCTTCTGCGGATCGCCCGCAATGGTGTTCTTGTTGACGGTGATCGCCGCCCGGTCGAGCAGCTCCTGCGCTTCCTTCCCGGTCACGTTCTTGGGCCGCAGGTCCACCAGCATGAGATGGGTGTCAGTCCCGCCGGAGACGATCGCGTAGCCGCGCTCGACCAGCGCGGCGGCGAGGGCTTGCGCGTTCCTGACGACCTGCGCGGCGTAGACTTTGAAGTCCGGCGCCATCGCCTCCCCCAAGGCCACCGCTTTCGCGGCGATGACGTGCTCGAGCGGACCGCCCTGCAGGCCGGGGAACACCTGCTTGTCGACGTCTTTTGCGAACGTTTCGCCGCAGAGGATCAGACCGCCGCGCGGACCGCGCAGCGTCTTGTGCGTCGTGGTGGTGACGATGTGGGCATGGGGCACGGGCGAGGGATGCACGCCACCGGCCACGAGCCCGGCGATATGCGCCATGTCCACGATGAAGATCGCGCCCACCTCGTCGGCGATGTTCCGGAGCGCGCCGAAGTCGATGATCCGCGCATACGCGCTGCTGCCCCCGATCAGGATGCGCGGCCGCTCGCGCCGGGCGATGGCGCGCACCTCGTCGTAGTCGATCCGCCCCGTGGTCTCCCGCACACCGTAATGGGTCGCCCGGAACAGCGTGCCGGAGAAGTTCACCGGCGCGCCGTGCGTCAAATGGCCGCCGTGCGGCAGCGCTAGCCCGAGCACCGTGTCGCCCGGCTTCGCGACGGCGAGGTACGCGGCCATGTTCGCCTGAGCACCGGCGTGCGGCTGGACGTTGGCGTGCTCGGCCTTGAACAGCGCCTTCGCCCGGTCGATGGCCAGCTGCTCGACTTCGTCGACCACTTCGCAGCCGCCGTAGTAGCGCTTCCTCGGCAGCCCCTCCGCGTATTTGTTGGTCAACGCGGTGCCCATCGCCTCGAGCACGGCGGTGGACACGAAGTTCTCACTCGCGATCAGCTCGAGGCCGTGCTCCTGCCGCTCCAGCTCGCGGCGAATCAGCTGGAAGACGGTGGGATCCACTTTGGCGAGCGGCGCGCGGCGATCGCTCACGACTCGATCTTGGCCACGCGTCGCTCGTGACGACCGCCCTCGAACGCCGTGTCCAACCACTTGTGCAGGATCTCCATCCCCTCCTCCTCACTCACGAACCGCGACGGGAGCACGAGCACATTGGCATCGTTGTGCTTGCGGGCGAGCTCCGCGATCTCCGGGCTCCATGCCACGGCCGCCCGAACCTTGGGAAACCGGTTGGCGACATACGCCATGCCGAGCCCCGTGCCGCAGGTCAACACCCCGCGCTTAACCTCGCCGCTGCTCACCGCCTTCGCGACGGGCCGCGCATAGTCGGGATAATCGTCCGCCGGGTCCATCGTCTTCGGCCCCACGTCCACCGGCTCGTACCCCAGGCGCTTCAGCTCGTCCACCAGCCGCTGCTTCAGCTGGAACCCTGCATGATCCGCGCCAACGTAGATACGCTCAGACAAAGTTGCGCCGCACCTTGGCGATCGCCGCGACGCGCTGCTCCGCCAGCCGATCCGCCGCCTTGAAGCTCGGAATCCCCTCCTCGTGCGCGATCTCGAAGACGCGCAGGATGGTGTCGTAAATCTCCCCCGCCTTGGACCGCGCCCGCTCCGGCGCCCAGCCGTGCAGCTCGGCGTTCACGTTGATCAAGCCGCCGCCATTGATCACGTAATCGGGGGCGTAGGTGATCTCGCGCCGCTCCAGCAGCTCGCCGTGCCGGTCCTCCGCGAGCTGGTTGTTGGCCGCGCCCGCCACGATCTCCACGGCCAGCCGATTCACCGTGGCGTCGTTGATCACCGCCCCCAGGGCGCAGGGCGCGAACACATCCGCCCGCACGTCGTAGATGTCGTCCGGAGCGACGGCCTTGGCGCCGGTTTCTTCGACCACGCGCTTCACGCGCTGCGGGTCGATGTCGGTGCAGGTGATCGTCGCGCCCTCGGTGTGCAGCAGCTTGGCAAGATGATAGCCCACGGAGCCGCACCCCTGCAAAGCCACGTGCTTGCCGGCGAGACCGTCCGAGCCGTAGCGATAGCGCGCGCAGGCCTTCATCCCGCGGTACACGCCGTAGGCGGTGACGGGTGAGGGATCGCCCGACTTGCCGATCAGCCCGGTCACGTGGTTCGTTTCGGCCTTGATGTATTCCATGTCGGCGGTGCTCGTGCCGACGTCCTCGGCTGTGATGTAGCGCCCCTTGAGCGACTCGACGTGGCGCCCGTGCGCCCGAAACAGCGCCTCGCGCCGCGTGGTGCGGTTGTCGCCGATGATCACGCTCTTGCCGCCGCCCAGGTTGAGCCCGGCCACGGCCGCCTTGTAGGTCATGCCACGCGCCAGTCGCAGGCTGTCGATCAGCGCTTCCTCGTCGCTCGCGTAATGCCAGAAACGCGTCCCGCCCAGTGCGGGCCCCAGCACCGTCGAGTGAATGGCGATGATGCCGCGATAGCCGGTGGAGCGGTCGGCATACAGGCTCACCTGCTCGTGGTCGTGCTCGGCGAGCAGACCGAACAGGTTGAACCCCGGCACGGGGCCGGGGCCCGCCTCAGCGCTGCGGGTAGAGACCGCGGGCGATGATGAGCCGCTGGATTTCGCTGGTGCCTTCATAGATCTCCGTGACCTTCGCGTCCCGGAACAGCTTCTCGACGGGGAAGTCGCGCATGTAGCCGTACCCGCCGAACAACTGCACCGCCTGCGTGGTCACCCACATGGCCGTCTCGGAGGCGAACAGCTTCGCCATGCTGGCCGGCATCGTCGGCTCTTCGCCTCGGTCGCGTCGACTCGCCGCGCTGTGCAGCAGCGCTCGTGCCGCCTCCACGCGGGTCGCCATGTCGGCCAGCTTGAACTGCACGCCCTCGAACTCGCGCAGTGCCTGTCCGAACTGCTTGCGCTCGGCGCAGTAGGCGACGGCATGCTCGAGCGCCCGCCGTGCGATCCCGACCGCCTGCGCCCCGATGCCCAAGCGGCCGGCGTCGAGCGCCTCCATCGCGTAGCCGAACCCGGCGCCCTCATCGCCGACGAGGTGGTCGGCTGGGAGGTGCACATCCTCGAGGGCCAGCGCGACCGTGTTCGACGCACGCAGGCCCATTTTGTCCTCTGGCTTCCCGGGACGATAACCGCGCGTGTCGGTGGGCACAATAAAAGCGCACACGCCACGCTCGCTTCGCGCCATGACCATCATGAGGTCGGCGGTGGCGCCGTTGGTGGCCCAGGCCTTGGTGCCCGACAACACCCAGCCGGCGCCGTCCCGTACCGCGCGGGTCGCGAGGGCCGCGGCATCGGAGCCGGACTCGGGCTCGGAGAGCGAGAACCCCGCCAGCAGCTCGCCCCGCGCCATGGGCCGGAGCCAGCGATCGCGCTGCGCCGGGCTGCCGTGGCGCGCCAGCATCGTGGTCGGAATCGCGTTGTGAATCGAGACCGACACGGCGAGGCTCGCGTCCCCGGCCGCGATCTCCTCGAGCGCGAGCAGATAGGTGACGGTGTCGAGCCCCATGCCGTCGTACTCCTCGGGCGTACACATGCCGAGGAACCCCAGTCGCCCCAGCTCGTCGATCACGTCGCGCGGGAAGTGGCCCGTGCGATCCCACTCCGCGGCGAACGGCTCGATCTTGGTGCGCGCGAACTCGCGCGCCAGCTCGACGATCTGCCGCTGGGTATCGGTGAGGCCGGCGGGCTCAATCGCGATAGACATAGAATCCCCGTCCGCTCTTTCGTCCCAGACGCCCGGCGGCCACGAGCTTTCGCAACAGCGGCGCCGGACGATATTTGTCGTCCCCCAATCCCTGATGCAGCACCTCCAGGATCGCGAGACACACGTCGAGTCCGATCAGGTCCGCGAGCGCGAGCGGGCCGAGCGGATGGTTCATGCCGAGCTTCATGACGGCATCGACGGCCTCGGGCGTGGCGACCCCCTCCATGACGCAGAAGATCGCCTCGTTGATCATCGGCATGAGGACACGGTTCGACACGAACCCCGGCGCGTCGTTGACCTCGACGGGCGTCTTGCCCAAGCCCTTGACCACCTCCACGACCTCCGCGACCGTCTTGTCGGCGGTCTCGACTCCGCGGATCACCTCGACGAGCGGCATCACGGGAACGGGATTCATGAAGTGCATCCCGATCACCTGCGCCGGCCGCCGGGTTTGTGCGGCGATGGCGGTGATGGAAATGGACGACGTGTTGCTGGCGAGCATGGCGCCGGGAGCGGCGGCGGCGTCGAGGTCGCGAAAGATCCGGAACTTGATCTCCGAATTCTCGGTGACGGCTTCCACCACCAGCTCCGCCTCCCCCACGCCGTCCAGCCCCGTCGCGATCCGAATGCGCCCGAGCGTCTGTTGCTTCTGCTCCGCGGTGAGCGCGCCCTTCTTCACCTGGCGGTCGAGGTTGGCGGTGATGGTCTGCACGGCGCGGTCCAGTACATCGCGCGACACGTCGAGCAGCGCGGTCTCCCACCCGTGCTGCGCGAACACGTGGGCGATGCCGTTCCCCATCGCGCCCGCCCCGACCACCGCGACGCGACTCACGCCACCCCGATCCTCGTACCCGCCCCCGCCCCCACCCGGCGGGTCCACGCGGCGAGAG
>DATEGE010000139.1:0-1463 GCA_035280265.1 Gemmatimonadales bacterium
TCAGCTGGCGGAGGTTGCGATGTCGCGTGAGGGTCTGTTCGAGGCTTTGCCGGAAACTGCGAGGGCGAGCGAGCCGAAGCCGGCGGGGGAAGTTCGGCTGCGCGAGCCGGAGCGCGACCAGATCGCGCTGCGGGTGGTGGATATCGACAGCTTGCTCGGCCTGGAGCATGCGGCGCGGGTGATCTGGGCCTATGTGGAGCAGCTGGATCTGAGCGAGCTGGAGGTGGCGATCAAGGCGCGCGAGCACAGGCCTGGACAGGCGCCGGCGAGTCCGCACCTGCTGCTGGCGCTGTGGCTCTATGCGACGAGCCAGGGGGTGGGGAGCGCGCGGGCGCTGGCGCGGCTGTGCGAGAGCCACGACGCCTATCGCTGGCTGTGCGGTGGGGTGAGCGTGAACTATCACGCCCTCTCGGACTTCCGCACCGGGCATGGCGAGCTGCTTGACCGGCTGCTGACGGAGAACGTGGCGACGCTGTCGGCGGCGGGCGTGATCGATCTCGACGAGGTGGTGCAGGACGGCATGCGGGTGCGCGCCTCTGCCGGAGCGGCCTCCTTCCGCCGGCGCAAGAAGCTCCACAAGGAACTCAAGAAGGCCAAGCGCCTGGTCGAGCGCTTGAAGCAGGAGAGCGACGACGATCCCGACGCCAGCAACCGGCGCATCGGCAGAGCACGCGAGCGAGCGGCGCGCGAGCGCGAGGAGCGGGTTCAGGCGGCGCTGGAGAAGATGGCCGAGCTCGAGGCCGAGCGGGCGCGCCGCGCCAAGACCAACCAGAACCAGGTCAAGAGGCAGGGCGAGCCGCGCGCCTCCACCACCGATCCCCAGGCGCGCGTGATGAAGATGCCCGATGGCGGCTTTCGGCCGGCTTACAACTGCCAGCTCGGCACCGTGGCGCGCGGGCAGATCGTGGTCGATCTCGAGGCCGTGGCGACGGGCTCCGACCGTGGGCTCATCCGCCCCATGCTCGATCGGATCGAGCGGCGCTACGGAAGGCGGCCCAAGCGCCATCTCATCGACGGCGGCTTCAACAAGAACGCCGACACCGAATGGGCGGCCGAGCGCGGCATCAAGGTCTATGGCCCGCCCGGATGGAGCAAGCACAAGACCGACCCTTATGCCTTGCGCCCCGACGACGGGCCGGGCGTCGCCGCCTGGCGCCGGCGCATGAAGAGCCCGCACGGCAAGGGCGTCTACAAGCGCCGGGCGCTCGGCGAATGCATCAACGCCCGCTTCCGCAACTGGGATCTCCATCAGTTCACCGTGCGCGGACGCCAGAAGGCGACCGCGGTGCTGCGCATCTTCGCACTCGCCAACAACATCCTCGCCGGCCATCGGCTGCTGACTGCCGCCGCTGCCACCGCCTGAGTCCCCCCGACAATCCTCACCCACCTCACCCGTGCCACCCACCCCCTCAACTGCTTCTACGTCGCAAGACGACATAGGCTCACAAGCTCTGAGCAAGCGA
>DATEGE010000140.1:0-10345 GCA_035280265.1 Gemmatimonadales bacterium
CACATGGCGGCGCGGCTCGACCCGCTGGGCTCGGCGCCGCCCGGCGACCCCGCGCTCGATCCCGGCCCGCTCGGGCTGACTCCCGAGATCATGGCCCGCATTCCGGCCGACGTGCTACGCATCTACGTCCCCGGACGCACGCTCGCCGAGGCGTATCCACGGCTGCAAGAGACCTACTGCAGTACCATCGCCTACGAGGTGGAGCACATCGGCAGTCATCAAGAGCGTGTCTGGCTGCGTCAGGTGATCGAATCGGGCGAGCACAAGAAGCCGCTCGCACCGGAGGCGAAGCGCCAGCTGCTGTCCCGCCTCACTGCCGTCGAGACGCTCGAGCGCTTCTTGCACCGGGCCTACCTCGGCCAGAAACGTTTCTCGATCGAAGGGCTCGACATCCTCGTCCCGATGCTCGACCTGACGGTCGAGTTGGGCGGCGCGAGCGGCGCCCGGCGGGTGGTGCTCGGCATGGCTCACCGCGGCCGGCTCAACGTGCTCGCGCACGTCGTCGGCCTGCCGTATGAGACGATCTTCGCGGAGTTCGAGGGCGGCCGTCACGTCGAGGAGACGCTCACGCCAGAGGGCGGCACCGGCGACGTGAAGTATCACCACGGCGCGGAAGGCGTGTATCAGACCGCCGCCGGGAAGCCCGTCAACGTCACCCTCTCGCCGAACCCGAGCCACCTCGAAGCGGTGAATCCCGTGGTGGAGGGGCGGGCGCGCGCCAACCAGACCAACCGGCGCGGCAAGGATACCATTCACGATGGGTCGGTGGCGCTGCCAGTACTGATCCACGGCGACGCGTCGTTCGCGGCGCAGGGCGTGGTGGCGGAGACCTTCAACCTCGCCCGGCTGAAGGGCTACACCACCGGCGGCACGATCCACCTGATCGCCAACAACCAGCTCGGCTTCACGACGGAGCCGAAGGAAGCTCGCTCCACCGATTACTCCAGCGACTTGGCGAAGGGCTTCGACGCACCGATCATCCACGTCAACGCCGACGATGCCGAAGCGTGTCTGGCCGCGGCGCGGCTGGCCATGATGTACCGCGAGAAGTTCCACGGCGACGTGGTGATCGACGTCGTGGGGTACCGGCGCCATGGGCATAACGAAGGAGACGAGCCCGCGTATACGCAGCCGGTGATGTACGAGCGGATCAAGCAGACGCCCACGGTGCGCCAGCGCTACGCCGATCGGCTCGCGAGCGAAGGTGTGGTGACGGAAGCCCAGGCGGCTGCCGAAGTCGAGCAGGTGTACCAGCGGCTGGCGGACGTCCAGCAGTCGCTCAAAGCGCAGCTGCGGGAGGGAGGTGCGGGCGAGGAGCCGCAACGCATCTCCGGGGCCCAAGCCGCGGTGATGGAGCCGGACACGGCCGTCGCGGCTTCGTTGCTGACGACGCTCAACGAGCAGCTGCTCACCGTGCCGAGTGGATTCACGGTGATCCCGAAACTGATGAAGCAATTGGAGCGACGCCGTCCCGCGCTGGTGGAAGGTCAGATCGAGTGGGCGCACGCCGAGGCGCTCGCGTTCGCGTCGCTGGTGGCCGAGGGCACGGCCATTCGCCTCACAGGCCAGGACACAGCGCGTGGCACCTTCAGTCAGCGTCATCTCGTGCTGCACGACGCGCGGGACGGACGGGGCTACGCGCCGATTCAGAATCTCACGGGCGCGCGAGCGCCGTTCGAGCTGCACAACAGCCCGCTGTCCGAGTTCGCCTGTCTCGGTTTCGAGTACGGATATGCCGCCGCCGCGCCTGACGCTCTCGTGCTGTGGGAAGCGCAGTACGGCGACTTCACCAACGGCGGCGAAGTGATCATCGACCAGTTCATCATCGCCGGACTCGCCAAATGGGGGCAGACGTCGCGCCTCACGCTGCTCCTGCCCCACGGCTACGAGGGTCAGGGGCCCGAGCATTCGAGCGCGCGGATCGAGCGCTTCCTGGCGCTCGGCGCCGACGGTAACATCCGGATCGCCAACTGCACCACGCCGGCCCAATACTTCCACCTGCTGCGGCGCCAGGCGCGCCACCCCGAGCTGCGGCCGCTGGTGCTGTTTACTCCCAAGAGCCTGCTGCGACTGCCGCAGGCGACCTCGCGGCTCGAAGACCTCACCGCCGGGAGGTTCCAGCCGGTGTTGGACGACCCCACGGTGGCGACGCGCCGGGACTCCGTGCGGCGCCTCGTCCTGTGCAGTGGCAAGGTGTACTACGATCTCACGCTGGCGCCGGCCCGGGCTCAAGCCCCCCAGGTAGCGATCGGGCGAGTGGAGCTACTCTATCCGTTCCCCCAAGAAGAGCTGGCGGCGCTGATCCGCCGCTATCCCAACCTACAGGAGATCGTCTGGGTACAGGAGGAGCCGCGCAACATGGGACCGCAGAAATTCATGCTGCCGCAGCTGCGGGAGCTCGTGGCACGGGACGTTGCGGTGCGGGACATCGGTCGTCCCGAGCGGTCGAGCCCCGCCGAAGGATACCCGGCGGCGCACCAGGCCGAGCAGGCGAGGATCGTCGCGGCGGCACTGGTTGAGTAATACCCGCCCTGAGAGGGTGCGCTCGGCTGTGGGATGCGCACTTTCAGGGCGCTCCCGGCGGCCGAGCCCGGGCTCTCAGCCCGGGGGCAACCCACGCGCGTGGGCCGGCATCTTGTGAATCCCGGGGCGCCGCCCAGGGGTTAACCCACCCGGAGACGGCCTCAGACCGCGAGGCGCTCGACGTGTCTCACATGCGGGTTCGCGAGGTACACGCGCGTCGCGCGAACGTGGAGACGTGAGAGTGAGCCGGCGTAGAAGCCGCGGGCCCAACGGAGTGGGCTGACCCCGGGGCGATGCCCCGGGGTTATCGCTCAAAGGTCGCCGCCGCACGAAGAGGTGTAGCACCCGAATCGCGCAGCCTGGTACCGCATTGCGCAGCGGCCACGCGCGTGCGCCGGCGAGCCGCCGAGCGGACCGAGTGGCTCCACCCTACCATCCGGCCGACCTCGTTCGCTAGCTTGTTCACATATGGCCACCGCAACACCTCCCCGGCGTCAAGAGCGCGACTCCGTCGTCATCCGGTTCGCCGGAGACTCGGGCGACGGCATGCAGGTGACTGGCTCGCGCTTCACGCTGGAGACGGCCCTCGCCGGCAACGACCTCACGACGTTCCCCGACTTCCCCGCCGAGATCCGCGCTCCGGCCGGCACCACATACGGCGTCTCAGCGTTCCAGATCCACTTTGGCTCCGAGGTGATGACGCCCGGCGACCAGGTAGACGTGCTCGTCGCCATGAACCCGGCCGCGCTCAAGGTGGACCTGCAGGACCTGCGCGTGGGCGGCACCATCGTCGTGGACACGGCGGCGTTCAACGCGCGCAATCTCGCGAAGGCCGACTTCGCGGCCGACCCCCTACAAGACGGCTCGCTGGCGCCGTACCAGGTGCTGAAGCTCGACATCACCAAGCTCACCCTCGACGCCGTGAAGGACCTGGGACTCAGCTCCCGCGAAGCGCATCGCTGCCGCAACATGTGGGCGCTCGGGTTGATGTTGTGGATGTACGGGCGCGAGCGTGACGTGACCGTCGCCTGGCTGAAGCAGAAGTTCGCCTCGCAGCCGCAGCTCGCCCAAGCGAACGTCGCCGCACTGAACGCGGGCCACGCGTTCGGCGAGACCGCCGAGATGTCGGAGCAGGTCGCGGGCTACGTGGTGCAGAAGGCCGCGGTCAAGCCGGGGGTGTACCGCACGGTCAGCGGCACGGAAGCGACCGCCTGGGGCCTGCTGACCGGCATGCGCGCCGCCGGGCTCGAGAAGATGGTGTTCGCGGGCTACCCCATCACTCCGGCGTCGCTCCTGCTTCACACCCTGGCGAACCTCAAGCAGTACGGGGTGATCACGTTCCAGGCGGAGGACGAGATCGCCGCCATCGGGGCCGCGATCGGTGCGGCCTACGCCGGCGCCCTCGGCGTGACGTCGAGCTCGGGACCGGGGCTGGCCTTGAAGACCGAGATGCTCGGACTCGCGATCGCGACGGAGCTGCCACTCGTGGTGGTGAACGCGCAGCGTGCCGGCCCGTCGACCGGGATGCCGACCAAAGCCGAGCAATCGGATCTCTATCAAGCGGTACATGGGCGGAACGCCGACGCGCCCCTCGCCGTGGTAGCCGCGGCGACGGCGACCGACTGCTTCGACGTCGCGATCGAGGCCGTCCGAATCGCCACCAAGTACATGACGCCCGTTATCCTCCTCACGGACGCCTTCTTAGCGCACGCCGCGGAGCCGTGGCGCATCCCCCAGCTCGACGATCTGCCACGCTTCCCCGTGACGTTTCGCACCGATCCCGCCGGCTTCCACCCCTTCCTGCGCGACCCCGAGACCCTGGCCCGTCCCTGGGCGCGGCCCGGGACACCGGCGCTCGAGCACCGGATCGGCGGCCTCGAGAAGGACTACGACACGGGCCACATCTCCTACGATCCCGCGAATCACGCGCGCATGACGCGCGCGCGGGCCGACAAGATCGCCGGAATCGCGCGCGACATTCCGCGCCAATCGGTCGCCCTGGGCGACGACCACGGCGACGTGGCAGTCGTTGGCTGGGGCTCGACGTTCGGCGCGATCCACCAGGCGGTTCGCGAGGCGCGCGAGGACGGCCGCGACGTCTCGCATATCCACGTGCGCTACTTGAGCCCGTTCCCCCAAAATCTCGGCGACCTGCTCAAACGGTTCGACCGGGTCGTGGTGCCCGAGATGAATGCCGGCCAGCTCGTCAATCTGCTGCGCGCGGCGTACCTGATCCCCGCTGAGGGTGTGAGCAAGGTGGAAGGGAAGCCGTTCAAAGTCGCCGAGATCCTCGAGGCGATCCGATGACAGTCACCACCATCACCGACGCCGAGCTGCAACCGAAGGACTACGCCTCCGACCAGGAGGTCCGCTGGTGCCCCGGCTGCGGCGATTACGCGATCCTCAAGGCGGTGCAGAAGGCGCTCGCCGAGTTGGGGGCGAAGCGCGAACGCACGGTCTTCGTCTCGGGGATCGGATGCGCCGCGCGGTTCCCATACTACATGTCCACGTACGGATTCCACACGATCCATGGGCGCGCTCCCGCTATCGCGACCGGGATCAAGCTCGCGAATCCCGATCTCGACGTGTGGGTGATGACGGGGGATGGCGACGGCCTGTCGATCGGCGGGAACCACATGCTGCACGTGCTGCGGCGCAACGTGGATCTCCAGATCATCCTCTTCAACAACGAGATCTACGGGCTCACCAAAGGTCAGTACTCCCCCACGTCACGGCGCGGCACCCGTTCACCTTCGACGCCGCAAGGCTCGGTCGAGTATCCCGTGTCGCCGTGCGCCTTCGCCTTGGGCGCCGGAGCGCGGTTCGTGGCGCGCGCCGTCGATACCCTGCAACCCCACCTCGTCGGCGTGTTGCAGCGCGCTCACGCGCATCGGGGAGCCTCGTTCGTCGAGGTGATCCAAAACTGCGTCGTCTTCAACGACGGGGCGTTCGACGCGTTCACCGCGAAGGATGTGGCCGCGGACGCGCAGATTCACCTCGAACACGGCAAGCCGCTCGTGTTCGGCACTGGGCACGATCGCGCGCTGCGGCTCAAGGCTGGGAAGCTGGAGCTGGAGGTGGTGCGCGCCGGTGACGCCGATGTCCTCGTGCACGACGAGACGAACCGCGTGCTCGCGCAGCTTCTGGCCGGGCTCGAGCCGCCCCAGTTCCCAGTGGCGCTCGGCGTGTTGTATTGCAACCCGGCCCCGTCGTTCGAGGCGGAGCTGTACGCCCAGGCGCGGAAGGCGGGCCTCGGCCGGGAGCCCGCGGATCTCGGCGCGCTGCTCGGTCGCGACGGAACGTGGACGGTTAAGTAGTGAGGGTACGCCAGTCGGGGCCACGCGCGCTGCTCATCGTCGGCGCGACGTTGACCCAGACAGGGGCCGGAGGTGGGGGCGGGAGTGGGGGCGGGGGCGGGGGCGGTTGGTCTTCCGCCGCGCCGCTACCCGAGCCGATTCAGGAGCTGTCCGCCGCCGTGCTGCACGGCAAGATCTACGTTGCCGGCGGGATCGATGGCACCAGCCGACCCACCGCCGCCGCCTTCCGGTACGATCCGGCCACCAACCGCTGGCAACGCATCGCCGACCTCCCCGCCCCCCGTCACCACATGCCTCTCGCGGTCGTGGGCGACACGCTGTACGCCGTGGGCGGGCTTGCCGAGCAAAGCTTCGTGCCCGTGAACACACTGTGGCTCTACCGCGAACAAGGAAACAGCTGGGAGTCTCGCGCCCCCCTTCTGGCGCCGCGTGGCGCAGCGGGAGCGGCGGTCGTCACCGGCAAGCTCATCGTGGTCGGCGGATGGGGCGCGGGCCGGCGGCTCGTGGCCGCGACCGCGATCTACGACCCGGGAGCCGACGCGTGGCGGGAGGCCGCGCCGATCCCCACGCCGCGAGATCACCTCACCGCCGTGGCCGTCGGCACGCTGCTGTACGCGATCGGCGGACGACCGCTCGATCCCGGCCGCAACTACGACGTGGTGGAAGCTTATGACCCGGCGAGTGATCGCTGGGCCAGCCGTGCGCCCATGCCGAGCCGGCGCGGCGGCCTCGCCGCAGCCGTCTTGGACGGCCGCATTCATGTCGTGGGCGGCGAGACGCGTACCTCGGTCTTCAAGAGCCACGAAGTGTACGAGCCGGCGACCGATCGTTGGGTCGCGGCCGACCCCTTGCCAGTCGGGCGGCACGGCCTCGCGGCGGCGGTGGTCGGCGGAATGTTGTACGTGATCGGCGGCGGACCCCGGGCAGGCTTTTCACAGACAAACACCGTCGATGTATACGCGCCCTGAGAGGCGCGCCCGGCTGCTGTGCGCGCGCTAACTTAGGACATGCTCGAGGCCTATACCCTCGCCCGCTACATCGTATTCGGCGCCTTCGCGGCGAGTGCGCTCGTGGCGCTGGCGTCCTGGCTGGTGCGGACCCGCCGGATCTCGCCGTTCGGTTTCCCGGGACGCATGCTCCGCGCGATGAGCGATCCGGTGCTTCGTCCCGTCGAGACGCGACTGCTGCGATTGGGTGGCAACCCGGCGCGCGCCGGATGGTGGCTCGCGGTGGGTGTCGCGGCGATCGGCGTCGCGGTGCTGGCCGCGTGGAATTGGACGGTCGGAGTTCTCTATGGCGTAATGGGGGCGTTCTCCGGAGGCCCGCGGGCGGCCGGGGCGTTCGTGATCGTGCTGGCATACCGGATCGTGGTCGCGGCGCTCGTAGTGCGCGTGCTCGCGTCGTGGTTCGGCTACCACCGCTACACGCGCTGGCTGCGCCCCGCCTACGCGCTCACGGACTGGGTGGTGGAGCCGTTGCGCCGCCTCCTCCCGCCGTTCGGGGCGCTCGATTGGAGCCCGCTAGCCGCCTGGTTGCTGCTGATGGTGCTGGAGAGGATCCTCCTCATCGGTGTGGGATCTTGAGGGAACGTCACTCGTACTGGTTGTCCGTTATCCGCGGACGACCTGCCTTGAAGACGCGAAATAGGTAGAACAGCGACGGTACGAGCACCGCCGCACCGACGACGAGCGCTCCAAGCACGAGCCGTAGCGTCACGGCGGGCGCCGCTGCGCCGTCGATCGTCAGATCGGGTGGCACGATCGCCGGGTATTGGCTCAGCGCCCAACCCCACAGAATGAGCGACACCTGGATGGCGGCGGCGGTGCGCGCCACGCGCCAGCGGCGGTACCACAGCGCCGCGAGCGCGGTGACGGCGGCGGCGCCCGTGAGAACATGCAACGGCAGGGCCCAACCCGCGAAGATCAGCGCGTCGCGCACCAGCGGCGCGTAGCCAGGCGACCACAGCAGCGCCAGCGCCGCCACGAAGAACAGCGCCGCACCCGACGCGAGCGCGCGACGTCGGAAATCCTCTTGCAGATCGCGCCCGGAGTCGGGGGCCTCGGGGGCCTCGGGGGCCTCGAGCGTCAGGTACACAGCTGCGAGAAACGCGAACGCCACGACCGCGAACATCCCTACCGTCAGCGTGAACGGAGTCAGCCACGGCGCCACATAGCGCTGGGAGAACCCCTCCGCTCGCGCCGCCTCACCCAGCGCCCCGGACGCGATCGCGCCCGCAGTCGTTCCCAACAACAGCGGCGTGATGAGACTCGCGACCGCGAACGTCCTCCCCCAGTGACGCTGCTCCTCGTCCCCTGCGCTCCCGTAGCGCCAGAACGTGAAGGCCGAGCCGCGCAACACGATCCCGATCAACACGAGCGACAGCGGGATGTGCAGCAACGTCCCCAATCGCGCGAAGGCCGCCGGGAAACAGGTGAACAGCAACACCAGGGCGAGGATCAGCCACACATGGTTCGCCTCCCAAACGGGGCCGATCGCTTCCGCGATGAGCTCGCGCTGGCGTTCCTTTCGAGGACCGAACGCCAGCAGGTCCCACACGCCGCCCCCGAAGTCCGCGCCGCCGAGCAGGGCGTAGGCGTTGAGTGCGACGAAAATCGTGCCGGCGAGGAGGTCGGCGAGCACCTATGATCGGGCCTCACGCTGCGGCATGTAAAACCCCCGCCACTCCGGAATCGCCGGACTGCGGATGATTTGCCGGTACAACAGCCACACCACGATCGCGCCGAGGAAGCAGTACAGCAGCGTGAACGTGACGAACGGCACGACCAGGCCCGGCATCGGCGTGACGGCCTCACTCGTCTTGAGCACCCCGTAGATCACCCACGGCTGGCGACCCAGCTCCGTCACCATCCACCCCGCCTCCACGGCCACGAACCCCAGGGGGGTCGCGAGCGCGATGGCCCGCATCAGCCAACGGTGGTGCGCGAGATCCTTCCGGCGCCAGGCGACCCACCCCACCCACAGCGACACCAACGCCAAGTACGTGCCCAGGGCCACCATGAGCTGAAACGAGAGGTGCACGGCGGGCACGTTCGGCCACTCCTCGCGTGGGACCGCGTCCAGCCCGCGCACCTCGGCGCTGGGATCATGGAAGGCGAGCAGCGAGAGGCCGTACGGGACCTCGACCGCGAACCGCGTCGTGCGCGCCGCCATGTCGGGCCAGCCGCCGATCGTGAGCGGAGCGCCCGCCTGCGTGCGGAACACCGCTTCGGCGGCGGCGAGCTTCGCCGGCTGGTAAACCGCGATGTGCCGGGCGGAGAAATCGCCGGAAATCGGCTGCAGGACGGCCGCCGGTGCGCCGACGATCAGCGCGATCTCGAGCGCGCGCCGATGGAACGCATTCGCCGGATCCCGGAGCAGCAGGAAGGCGTGGATCCCCGCGACTGCGAAACCGGTGGCGGCGTACGCCGCGAGCGTCATGTGAATGGTTTGTGACAGGGCCGCCGCGTTCCCCATCGCGGCGATCGGGTCGACGCTCGCTACCTGCCCGTCGACCAACGCGAAGCCCGCCGGCGCGTTCATCCAGGCGTTCGCGATCACGACGAAGATGCCGGACGCGGCGCCGCTCACGGCCACGGCCACGCCGGCCCAGAGGTGCGCCCGTGGCGAGATGCGCCCCCAGCCGTACAGGTACACGCCCAGGAAAATCGCCTCGGTGAAGAACGCGAACCCCTCGAGCGAGAACGGCATCCCGATCACCGGACCCGCGAGCCGCATGAACTCAGGCCATAACAGCCCCAGCTCGAACGACAGCACCGTCCCCGACACCGCGCCCACGGCGAACAGAATCGCGGTGCCCTTCGCCCACCGCCTCGCCAGGTCGAGGTAGACCGCGTGCCCCGTCACCTGCCAGCGCCGCTCCGCGATAACCATCATGACCGGCATCGCGATCCCGATGACGGCGAACACGATATGAAAGGCGAGCGAGACGCCCATCTGCGAGCGGGCGGCGAGGAGGTCGGACATGAGACAATGATAGGACGTGGAGGTTGGTGGAGGTAATCCGGGAACGTAACCTCCACCATCCTCCACCCACCTCCACCAACCTCCACAACCTTGCCCAACCAAGTTAGATTAGAGTCGACAACTGACTCTCTCGTGGCGATTTGCGGCCTATTGCAGCCACGTTAAACAAGTCGCTAAAAAGCCTGCCCCGTTTGGCGACTGCTCGGCCAGGCGGGCTTTCCTTTTCGGATGACCGATGACGATCACGCTGCGCGATCTGCTCAACGACGGAAAAGTCCACGTGCTCGACGGCGCGATGGGCACCATGCTGTACAGCAAGGGCTTCTTCCTCAACGTCTGCTATGACGAGCTGAACCTGAAGCAGCCGAAGCTCGTGCAAGAGGTGCACGAGGCGTACGTGCGCGCCGGCGCGGAGATCCTCGAGACGAACACCTTCGGCGCGAACCCGCTCAAGCTCGCCGGCTACGGCCTCGCGGACGACACGGAGAAGATCAACCGCGCGGCGGCGGAGCTGGCGCGCG
>DATEGE010000141.1:0-15424 GCA_035280265.1 Gemmatimonadales bacterium
ATCCCGAGTGTGAACCCTTACGCCGCCTTCCGCCGCTTCAACGCCTGCCGCATCGCCTCCACCACCGCCGGCATCCCCTCCACCTTGTTCACGATCACTTTCACCCCCACCCGCTTCAGCTCCGCCACCGCCGTATCCGGCATCCCACCCGTCACCACGAGCACCTCGGCGTCCAACCGCCGTCCCGGCTCGAGCAGCCGCTCGATCACCTGCGGCGCGTTCAAGTCCGGCAGGCTGTAGTCCAGCACGATCAGCGACGGCTGCACCCGTCCGATCTCGAGCAGCGCGTCCACGCCAGTCGCCGCTTCCACCACGTCCACGTCCAGGTCCGATCGCGCGATCGTCAACACCAGCGCCTTCCGATAACCTGGATCGTCGTCCACCACCACCACGATGTCGCGCCCACCCCCATGCTCCAGCTCCGGAGGCACCGCCATCTCGTGCGCCCGCAAGAACGCCGCGAGATCGGCTGCTATCACACGCCGCCGCCCCGTCGGAGTCTTGTGCCCCTTCAGCAGCCCCTGGTCAATCCAGTTCGCTACCGTCGCTGGGGAGACCTGACAGACGCGCGCTACGCGCTGCGTGCCCCAATAGCGCTTCGATTTAGCCAAACTCACAGAACCCGAAATAACAGCAGAATGGAAAGTCCGCAAGACCTTCTGTAGCGTTTGCGCAACGCTACCGCCACGGTCAGTAAGATCAGATTTTACAATGAGTTATGACTGACGCCCGGCGCCGATAGGAAGCCGTCACCGCCGGGCGTCGGTCCACCTGTTGGTCGCGTCCAACACCGCGAGCACCGCGCTCCGCTCGGTGCTCTCGCGGATCTCGCACGTCCCCGTGAGCAGCTGCGCCTCCCGACCTCCGAGACCGTGCACCGCCACCAGCACGAACTTGCGATCGAACGCCTCGATGATCTGCGCGCCCTCGAGCGCCACCGAGTTGTCGGGCAATAACTCGTCCAGGCACAGCGACGCGGCCCGCGCCGCCGCTTCCACGCGGTTACGCACCGTGTCGGTCCCCTGCTCCTCCGCCTCCGCTTCCTTCCCCTCGAACGACAGCCGCACCCGCACGATCACGCGCTGCGGCCGGTCGGAAGGCCGCACCTCAAGCCCCTGGAACATCACTACCCGCTTGTTCGCGCGAGTGCGGACCGCCTCCTCCTGCATCTCCTCGATGGGGCGCACATCGGCAGTCTGAGCCACGCTGATCTTGCGGTGGTCGATCTTCATGCCGAGGTGCGCCATCAGCGCCGACTCGATGTTCCGCACCACCTGCTTCGGCTGCACTTCGCTGGTCGTGAGCACGTGGATCTCGCTCACCTCGCCCAGCGGCGTCACCACCAGGCGAGCCGACAGGATGCCGGTGAGGCTGGCAATCAGGTTCTCAGCGCGCTTGACCCCCCACGGATCGGGTGGACCGCCAAGCCCCGACTGCCCCGCCAGCGGCAGCGGTTCGCGCTCGCTAGCTCCCCCCCCTCCCCCTCCCCCTCCCATGCTCTCCGCTGGATTGGTCGTCACGTCGTTCACCGGTCTCCCGTCGCCACCTGGTTCCGCCCCGAGGCCTTGGCGCGATACAGCGCGCGGTCGGCCGCCACGAGCACGTCTTCCGCTTCCGGGCCCCGCCCCGGCACGAACTCCGCCACGCCGATGCTGGCGCTGATCAGGCCTTCGGGGTAGCGCAGGTCCCGCCCCATCACCTCCACACCCACCCGCACCTTGTCGGCCACCCCCACGGCTCCTTCCACCCGCGTGCGCACGAGCACCAGCACGAACTCATCCCCGCCGTAGCGCGCCGCCAGGTCGGTAGTGCGGATATGCGCGGCGCACTCCCGCGCCGCGCCGCGCAGCACCTCATTGCCCGCTTCGTGGCCGAAATCGTCGTTCACCTGCTTGAAGTGATCGAGGTCCACGAACAGCACCGCGAACGCGTCGCCGGTGCGGTCGCTGCGGGCCACCTCGGAAGCGAGACGGTCACGCAACACCCGATACGTGGCCAACCCCGTCAGCCCGTCGACGGCCGCTTGAAGCTGCGCCTGTTTGGCCTGCTTGTCGAGATAGGGGGGACACGACCGCAGCGTCGTCCGCCCGAGCGCCGCGGCGTGCGCGAAGGCGCGGCAGGTCGCGTATCCGCACGCGCCGCAGTCCCAGGGCTTACCGTTAGGGGCGAGCCCGATCTCCTTCAGAATGCTCTCGACCGCTTCCGCCGGAGGCCGATGTCCATTGCGCGAGATCGGGAACGACTCACCCACTCGGACCTGCCGCGCCACCGCTTCCTCGACCACAGGCGCGCGAGCGCGAGGGGGCTCGGTGGCTCCGACGATCTCGCGCCGCCGGAACAGCTCGCTGCGCGGGCCGAGGAGGGGATGGTCGAGACAGCCCTCGCAGGGCAGGATGTCCACGAATCCCAAATCGATGCGGTCCACGGCCACCGCCCGTGCGATCGCCTCGAGACCCGAGAGCCCGCGCACCTTGCGGAACCGCCGGCTGGCCTGAGTCTCCTCCAGCAGCACCTCGCGCGGCAAGCCTCCGGCCATGCTCAGATGCCGGCGACGCTCCTCAGGCACCCGGGTGAAGTACGTCGCCTGATCTTCGACCCGGACGCCGCGCCGCCGGAAGATCCCCAGCAGCTCCTCGAACGTGATCGCCGCGTCCACGTCGGGCCCGCCCTCCGTGAGGCATACGCCGGCGTACACGATGGGCGTGGTCTTGCCGTACAGGTGCTTGAGGTAGCGCGCCTCCGCGGCGATCGGCGTCGCCACGGGCGCTAAGTACGGGATCAGCTCGGGGTACTGGGTGCGCACCGTATCCACGATCACGGGGCAGGTGCTCCGGATCATCGTGCCCCAGCCGTCGTCGGCCCAAAGCGATAGGTACTCCCGCGCCACCAGCTCGTCGCCCAGGACGCCGCGATGCACCGTCCGGAACCCAAGGGCGTAGCACGCGTTCACCACCTGCTCGGGGGTGGCGGGATAGAAGTACACCGCGCTCTCGACCGAGAGGATCAGCGCGGCGCGCCCGGTGAGCGCCAACTCGAGGGCGCGCGGGACGTCACCAGTGGCCTCGATTGCGTCGTGCGGACAGGCTGGGAGGCACAGCCCACAGCGCGTGCAGGCCGCGTCGACGATGTGGACCTGCGCACCCTCGACCGCGACGGCGTCGGCGGGGCACACCCGCACGCACGCCATGCAGGCGACGCAGGCGTCCTGCTTGATCTTAAAGTCCACGGAACAACCGGCCGGGGCGCTGCAGCCTTCGCGCAGAGAGCCTACAAGGGCGCCGTAAGATGACGCTCCCGCGATGGCCTGTCAATAGCCGCACGCTCGACAACCTCTTGCGGGAACATCGCTTAGGCGAGGGCGTATGCTTTGAGCTTGCGGTACAGCGTGCGCTCGCCGATGCCCAGCACCTCGGCCGCCTTGCGGCGATTCCCGCGCGTCGCGCGCAGCGCGGCCTCGATGGCCGATCGTTCTACATCTGCCATTGTCATGCCAGGGCGATACACCACTTCGCCCTCCGGCACGGGCTCCGCCTCGACCGGCGTGGCTGGGCTAAGTGCAGTCCCGGGGCCCACCTCGATGACTTCGACGCGCTGGGGCCGTTCCTCTAGCCGCCGCCTCAACTCCTCCACCTGTAACTTGAGCTCAACAAGCGACCGGAAAATGAACTCCAGCTCCTGCCCCGCCACGTCACGCGTGGCGCCCACCAGCCGCATCGGCAGACCACGTCCGCGCTCGCGAATGTCGCGCGGAATGTCGCTCGCCCGGATCTCTCCCTCGGGCGCGAGCACCACCATCGATTCCACCAGGTTGCGGAGCTGGCGGATGTTGCCGGGCCAGTCGGCGTCGACCAGGATCTGAAGCGCCTCGGGGGTGACACCGCGGAACGTACGCTCGTGCTGGGCGGCGAAATCGGCGATGAAGCGGCGTACCAGCAGCGGGATGTCGGTCTTCCGCTCTCGCAAGGGCGGCAGATAAATGGAAAGGACGTTGAGTCGGTAGAACAGGTCGTCGCGGAACCGGCCCAGCGCCACCTCTTCCTTGAGTGACTTGTTGGTGGCGGCGATGACCCGCACGTCCACCTGGATCGCCTGGGTGCCGCCCACCCGGAAGAAGCTCTTGTCCTCGAGCACCCGCAGGGTCTTCACTTGCGTGGCGGGCGCCATCTCCCCCACCTCATCCAGCAAGATCGTGCCGCCGTCCGCCAGCTCGAAGCGGCCCAGCCGCCGCTCGGCCGCGCCCGTGAAGGCGCCCTTTTCGTGGCCGAACAGCTCGCTCTCGAGCAGTGTATCGGGAATCGCCGCGCAGTTGACGGCGATGAACGGTTTGGCGCGGCGCGGCGACAGATCGTGAATCGCGCGCGCCACCAGCTCCTTCCCGGTGCCCGACTCGCCTTCGATCAGCACGGTGGACGACACCGGCGCCATCTGCTCGATCTTGACGAGCACTTCTTGGATGGCGGGCGACTCGCCGATGATGCCGGTGCGCTGCTGCAGCTTGCGGCGCTCGATCAGCCGCCGCACCGTGGCCGTCACCTCGCTCGGATCGGCGGGCTTGCCGAGGAAGCCGGTGAGCCCGAGCCGCCGGGCCAGCCCCTTGGCGTCGGGCTCGGTCTGTTCCACCAAGCCGAGCGTCGAGATCGAGCGCTCGCGCGCCAGCGCCAACAGCTGAGCGGCGCCGGTCTCGTGCAGACCGCCCGTCATCACCACCAGGTCGGGAGGCGGGTCGCGACGGAACGCCTGACGCGCCTCGTCGAGCGTCGCGGCGAGGGTCGTGTGATACCCGGCGGTCTCGAGGGCCGCGTTGATGCGCACCGCGTGCTCGAGATCATCCTGGGTGATGAGGATGCGGTCAGGCATCGGATGTGCGCGGTGGGCGGTGCGCGGTATTCTCCCCGGTCAGAAGCTCGACGGCGTGGTCCAACAGGCTCTCGAGCACGGCGAGGCCATCGGTCACGCCACCGGTCGATCCGGGGAGATTGACGATCAGCGTTTTGCCGCGCGTCCCCGCGACCCCGCGCGACAGCCATGCGCGCGGAAAGCGCGGCGCGGCCCTGCTGCGCAGCGCTTCCGCGATTCCCGGGGCCGCCCGGTCGAGCACTGCCTCCGTCGCCTCAGGCGTCACGTCCCGCGCCGTCAACCCGGTTCCGCCGGTGGTGAGGATCGCGTCTACCTCTCCCGAGTCCGCCCAGCGGGCCAGCTTGCCGGCGATGCGGTCGGTCTCATCGGGCACGACGCTCCGCACCACCACCTCGTAGCCCTTTTCCCCCGCCCACGCTAGGATCGCGTCTCCCGACGTGTCGGTGCGCTGCCCAAGCGCCCCCAGATCACTGACGGTCAGAATCGCTATCCGCATTGCCTGCACCAACCTCCACTAGCCGCTCTGTCCTCCTACTGTTTCGTTCTTCTCGGCACGAACGGCAGCTTCACGACTTCGGCTCCCGCCCGCTTACCGCGCACGTCGATCGCGAACTGAGTGCCCGCCTTGGCCTGTGCCACCGGCAGGTACGTGGTCCCGATCGCGGCGTTTACGGTGGGCGTGACGGTACCGCTGCGCACCACGTCCACCTGCGCTCCGTCCAGATAGACTCCGTAGCCGTGTCGTGCGACGACCTTCGGCTCCGTCACCCTGAAGCCCACGAGCCGCCGGTTCACTCCCTCGAGCTTCTGGCGTTTGAGGGCCGGCAGCCCGGTGAAGTCGGCGCCCTTCTCGAGCTTCACGATCCAGCCGAGCCCCGCCTCGTACGGCGTCACCGTGTCGTCGATATCGCTGCCGTACAGCGGATATCCCGCCTCCAGGCGCAGCGTGTCGCGCGCACCGAGGCCGCAGGGCTCCGCGCGTCCTGACTCCACCAGCGCGCGCCATACCGTCTCCACCTCCGCTCCCCGGCAGTACAGCTCGAAGCCGTCCTCACCGGTGTAGCCGGTGCGCGAGACGAAGCACTGCACCCCTGCCACCCGCCCCTGCACGTGGTGGTAGTAGGGAACCATCGCCACACCGATCGGCGTGAGTGGCGCGAGCAGGGCTTCCGCCCCGGGCCCCTGGACCGCCAGCAGGGCGGTCTCGTCCGAGACATCACGCAGCCGCACGTTGGCCCCGCGCTTCTGCGCCACGATGTGCTCCCAATCCCTGGCGATGTTGGACGCGTTCACCACGAGCATCAGCCGGTCGTCGAAGCGGTACACGACGCAGTCATCCACGAAGGTGCCCTGCTCGGTCAGAATCCCCGAGTATTGGGCCTGCCCGGGGCGCAGCGCGCCGACGTCGTTGCATGTGACGCGTTGCACGAAGGCGTTGCGGTCGGGGCCGGACACCTCGAACTCGCCCATGTGGGAGACGTCGAACACGCCTACGCGCTCGCGCACCGAGCGGTGCTCGGCGGCGATACCCGCCGGGTAGCTCACCGGCATCTCGAAGCCACCGAACGGCACCATTTTAGCGCCGAGCGCCACGTGGACGCCGTGCAACGGAGTGCGCTTCATCCGAGCAGCGTCGCCAGCAGGGCCTTTTGCACGTGCAACCGGTTCTCGGCCTCGTCGAACACGCGCGACTGCGGCCCCTCGATCACCTCGGCCGCGACCTCCTCGCCGCGGTGGGCCGGCAGGCAGTGCAGGAATATGGCCTTCGGGTCCGCGAGCTTCATGAGGTCCGCGTCCACGGTGTAGCCCTTGAAGGCGTTGCGCCGCACCTCCGCCTCGCCCTCCTGCCCCATCGACGCCCATACATCGGTGTTCACCACGTGGACCCCCTCCACCGCCTCCTCCGGCACCTCGGTGATGGAGAGACAGGCCCCGGCGGCCTTCGCGCGGTCGAAGATCGCACGGTTCGGCTCGAAACCTTCCGGGCACGCCAGGCGCAGCTCGAAGCCCAGCACCTGTGCCGCCTCGATCCAGCTGTTGGCCATGTTGTTGCCGTCCCCCACCCAGGCGATGCGCTTGCCGTCCCACGACCCCAGCGCCTCGCGCACCGTGAACAGATCGGCGAGCACCTGGCAGGGATGCGACAGATCGGTGAGGCCGTTGATCACCGGAATGGCGGCGTGCCGGGCCAGCTCCTCTACCTCCCCATGCGCGAACGTGCGGATCATGATCCCGTCCACGTAGCGTGACAGCACGCGCGCCGTGTCGGGGATCGGCTCGCCGCGGCCGAGCTGGATGTCGCGGGAGGAGAGGAACAACGCCTGCCCCCCCAGCTGGTACGCTCCCACCTCGAATGATACCCGGGTGCGGGTGCTCGATTTGGCGAAGATCATGGCCAGCGTCTTGCCCGCGAGCGGCGCCTCCCGATAGGCGCCGGTCTTCATGCGGCGCGCCAGGTCGAACAGCCGGAGCATCTCGTCCCGAGTGAGGTCGGTGACAGCGAGGAAATCGCGCTTGGCCATGGAATCCCGATCGCGGGACGGGGGACTACAGAATGTAGCGGCGCAGGTCCTCGTCGTCGACGATCTTCGCGAGGCGATCGCGCACCTGAGCCGCGTCGAACACCAGGTGCTTGGTGGGCAGCTCGGGGAGATCGAACAGCACGTCCTCCAGCAGGGTGGTCATCACGGTGTGGAGCCGCCGCGCGCCGATGTTCTCCATGCGCTCGTTGGCCTTGGCGGCGATGCGCGCCACCTCCTCGATGCCGGCGCGGGTGAACTCCAGGGTTGCGCCATCGGCGGCGCACAGCGCGGCGTACTGCTTGGTGAGCGCGTTCTCGGGCTCCGTCATGATGCGAACGAAGTCCTGCTCGGTGAGCGGCTGCAGCTCCACGCGAATCGGGAAGCGTCCTTGCAGCTCGGGGATCAGGTCCGAGGGTTTGGAGACGTGGAACGCCCCGGCGGCGATGAACAGGACGTGGTCGGTGCGCACATAGCCGTAGCGGGTCTGCACGGTCGAGCCCTCGACGATCGGCAGCAGGTCGCGCTGCACCCCTTCACGCGACACGTCGGGGCCCACAGTCCCCCGCTCCCCGGCGATCTTGTCGATCTCGTCGATGAAGATCACGCCGTGGTTCTCCACGCGGTCGAGCGCTTCGTTCACGACGTCGTCCATGTCGACGAGCTTCTTGAGCTCCTCGTCGATCAGGATCCGCCGGGCTTCATGCAGGTGAACGGTGCGACGCTTTTTCCTTTTCGGCAGCATCTCCTGCAGCCACTCCGTGAAGTTCACATCCGGTCCTTCCATCCCCTGCGGTGGCTGCATCATCTCCATCCCGGGGAAGGCCTGCTGCTGCACCTCGACCTCCACTTCCCGCTCCTCGAGCTTCCCCTCCTTGAGCTGCTGGCGCAGCTTCTCGCGGGTGCGGCGGCGGCGCTCCTGCGCCTCGACGTCGGCTTCCAGCGCTTTGGGGGTCACGTCGCCCTTGGAGGACACGACGAACAGCGGCCGCCCGGCCGCCTGCTCCCCGCTCCCTGCTCCCTGTGTGGATGCGGCGGAGGGCGCCGGGCTCGGGGATGGGGGCACCGGCGGCAGGAGCAGGTCCAGCAGCCGCTCCTCGGCGCGGGCCTCGGCATCGGGATAGACGTCGTCCTCGCGCTCGGTGCGGACCATGTTGATCGACACGTCCACCAGCTCGCGCACCATGGACTCGACGTCGCGCCCCACGTAGCCGACCTCCGTGAACTTGGAGGCTTCGACCTTCAAGAATGGCGCCCCGGCGAGCCGCGCCAACCGCCGCGCGATCTCCGTTTTCCCCACGCCGGTAGGACCGATCATGATGATGTTGTTCGGGAGGATCTCGTCGCGGATGTCGTCCGGCGCCTGGGCGCGCCGCCAGCGGTTTCGCACCGCGATGGCGACGGCCTTCTTGGCTACCTCCTGACCCACGATGTAGCGGTCCAGTTCGGCCACGATCTTGCGCGGCGGCAGCTCCTCGAGCCACGGCAGCGTCTCTTCGGCCGCGGCGGGCGTGGCGGTCCCCGCGTTGTCGCTCGGGGGCGGGGACGCAGGGGGCGCAGGGGGCGCAGGGGGCGTGCGGGTCGGCTCGGCCACTTACAGCTCCAGAATCGAGATGTGCGTGTTGGTGTACACGCAGATTTCCGCCGCGATCTCGAGCGACCGCTGCACGATATCCCTGGCGGGCAGATCGGATGACGTGAGCAACGCCCGAGCTGATGCCAGCGCATAAGTCCCGCCCGAGCCGATGGCGAGCACCCCGTCGTCCGGCTCGATCAGCTCGCCTGAGCCGGAGATCACGTAGCCGTGCTCCTTGTCGGCCACGACGAGCAGCGCTTCGAGGCGCCGCAGCACCCGGTCCGAGCGCCAGTCCTTGGCCAGCTCCACCGCCGCCCGCGGCAGGTTGCCGGGATACCGCTCGAGCTTCTCCTCGAACTTCTCGAATAACGTGAACGCGTCCGCCGCCGCGCCCGCGAACCCGGCGAGGATCTTCCCGCCCTTCAAGGTGCGGACCTTGTTGGCGTTCGCCTTCATCACCGTGTCGCCGATGGTGACTTGGCCGTCGCCGCCCAGGGCCACGTGGCTGTTGCGGCGGACGCACAGAATGGTCGTTGCGTGTATGGGCTTCATGTCCCTCATGCGCGAGGATGTGCCTGGTGATACACCTTCTTCAGTCGCTCCACCGATGTATGAGTATACACTTGCGTCGTAGAGAGCGACGCGTGCCCCAGCAGCTCCTGCACCGCCCGCAGATCGGCGCCGGCGTCGAGCAGGTGCGTGGCGAACGAATGGCGTAGCGTGTGGACGTGCAGCTCTCTCCCACGCGTCAGCGCGCCCAACAGCCGCTTGATGGCGAGCTGTACGGCGCGCGGCGTGAGCCGCCGGCCGCGCCGGGTCACGAACACCGCACGCCGATCGAACGTTCCCGCCCCCGCCCCTGCCCCAGTCCCAGTCCCAGTCCCCCCGCGGACGTGGTCCCGGTGGCGGAAATACCGCCGCAGCGCCCGCCCCGCGTGGCTGCCCACCGGAACGATCCGCTCCTTTTTCCCTTTGCCGCGCACCTTGACCTGGTCGGATACGAGATCGAGGTCCTGGTCGGCGAGTCCCGCGAGCTCCGCCAGGCGGATTCCGGTCGAATAGAACAGCTCGAGCATGGCCAGGTCGCGGGCTTCTCTGAAGCCGCCCGCGTCTGCCCGGCGCTCCGCCTCGGCGAACAACTGCCGCATCTCCGCGCCGTCGAGGTGCGCCGGCAGCACGCGCTCCAGCTTGGGAGTGCGGACCGCCTTGGCGGGATTCACTTCGAGACCCCGCGTGGCGTTCAGGAAGCGGTAGAACGTGCGCAGCGCCGAGAGCCCCCGAGCCGCCGAGCGCTTCGCCAGCCCACGCTGGTGCAGCGCTCCCAGCCAGCCACGGATCGCCAGCCGGTCCACGCCGGCCCAGGTCCACGTACCTCCGTAGTAGCGGCCGCAGAACGCCGCGAAGTCCGCCACGTCGCGGGCGTATGCCTTCACGGTGTGCGGCGAGTCGTTGCGCTCCTTTGAGAGGAACGCGACGAAGTCGGCGAGCCATTCGGGCGTTGTCATGGCGAACGCGGAACGCGGATTTCGGAACGCGGAACAGCGGTGGAGGTCCGTTCCGGAGCACGAGGGTTGGCTTGACGTTCCGCGTTCCGCGTTCCGCGTTCCGCCTTGAGTCCCGCCACGAAGGCATCCATCGCCGCCAGCGCCCGCTCCGCCAGCTGCTCCCGTTTCTTTTGCTTGTCGCGCGACGGCCGCTGCAGCGGCTCGAGCAGGCCGAAATTGGCGTTCATCGGCTGAAAGTGCTCGGGATCGGCGGTGTGAATGTAGTGGTACAACGCGCCGAGCATGGTGGTGGGCGGCGGCAGGACGGGCTCCTCTCCGCCGAGTAGCCGCGCCAGATTGATCCCCGCCAAGATGCCCGTCGCGGCGGACTCGGTGTACCCCTCAACCCCGGTGAGCTGTCCCGCGAACAGCAGTGTGGGCTCGTCCCTCGCGGCGAGGTGCGCGCTGAGCGCTCGCGGCGAGTTGATGTAGGCGTTGCGGTGAATGCTCCCGTAGCGGAGGAATTCGGCCCGCTCGAGGCCCGGGAGCGTGCGCAGCACCCGCTGCTGCTCCGCGACCTTCAGGCGGGTCTGGAAGCCCACGAGGTTCCACATCTGCCCCGCCTGGTCCTCCTGACGGAGTTGCACGACGGCGTAGGGGTCCCCGGGCAGCCCCACCGGCTTCATCGGCCCGAAGCGCAGCACGTCTCGCCCGCGCGTCGCCATCTCCTCGATCGGAAGGCAGCCCTCGAAGTAGGGGGTGCGGTCGAACTCGTGCTGCGGCTGGTACTGCTCGCCGCTCACGAGCGCCGCGACGAAGGCGTCGTACTGGGCCTCCGTGAGGGGGATGTTCCAGTAGTCGTCCCCCGACCCCTTGCCGTAACGAGAGGCACGGAACATCCGTGTCAAGTCAAGCGACTCGATGGCAACGATCGGCGCGATGGCATCGAAGAAGGCGAGCGAGCGTGCGTCGAGCCGGCGCGCAATGGCGGCCGCGAGTGCCTCGGAGGTCAGCGGGCCGGTGGCGATCACGGCAGGGGCCGCGAGCTCGGTCACCTCGGCGCGCACCAGGGTGATGTTCGGGTGGCGAGTGAGGCGCGCGTGGACCGCCTCGGAGAAAGCTGCGCGATCCACCGCGAGCGCGGCGCCTCCGGGAACCCGCGCGCTGTCGGCCGCGTCCAGCACGACGCTCGACAGCCGTCGCATCTCGGCCTTGAGCAGGCCGTGCGCGTTGCCCGGCTCGACCGATTTGAAGGAGTTGCTGCAGACCAGCTCGGCGAGCCGGTCCGTTTGATGCGCCGCCGTGGTCCGCACCGGGCGCATCTCGTACAGCGTGACCGCCACTCCACGCCCGGCCAGCGCCCAAGCGGCCTCGCTCCCCGCGAGCCCGCCGCCGACTACCGTGGCACTCAGCTCGCGATCGACTCCGCCGGCGTGGCTTCCTCGACCGTGATCTCGTGTCCGCACTTCAGGCACTTGCGAGAGACCCCTTTGGTCTTGGTCTGCTTCTCCTCCATCCCGACGAACCCGCAGCTCGGGCATGCGACCGCGACCGGGCGATTCCAAGTCGAGTAATCGCACTCCGGGTAGCGCAGGCATCCGAAGAAGTTGCGTCCCTTCTTGGTGCGCCGCTCCGCCAGGTCGCCGACGCCGCACTTCGGGCACTTCACCCCCAACGGCACGGGTCGGGTGTGCTTGCAGGCGGGGAAGCGCGTGCACGCGAGGAACTCGCCGTAGCGCCCCGTCTTGATCACCATCGGGGCACCACATTCCTGGCAAATCTCGTTGCTCGGCCGGTCCGGCACCTTGTCGCGCCGCAGCGGCCGCGTGTATTTGCACTCGTCGGGGTAGCGGGCGCACGCGATGAATGGGCCGAAGCGGCCGCTCCGCACCGCCAGACCGCTGCCGCACGTGGGACACTTCTCCTTGGGCAACCCGGAGAGGTCGTGCACTTCGCGGATCAGTCGCTCGACGTCCACTGCGTCGAGCGCCTTCGAGAACGGTCCCCAGAAGTCGCGCAGCACCTTCTGCCAGCCCAGGTCGCCCTCTTCGACCTTGTCGAGCTCGTCCTCCATCTGCGCGGTAAACCCCACCTCGAAGACGGCTGGGAACGACCGCTTCATCACCTGCCACACGGTCTCACCGAGCGGCGTCGGCGCGAAGCGCCGGTCCTTGGCCGTCGCGTACCAGCGCGTCTTGAGGGTGGAAATGATCGCGGCGTAGGTGGACGGGCGGCCGATGCCGAGCCGCTCCAGCTCTTTCACCAGGCTCGCCTCGCTGTAGCGCGGCGGTGGCTCCGTGAAATGCTGGCTGGGCGTGATCTGTTTCACCGTCACGACGTCGCCCTGGGCAAGCGGCGGGATGGGCGGCAGGTCGTCGAGCGTCTTCCCTTCCTCGGGCTCGTGCGCTTCGTGGTACAGCACGTGGTAGCCGTCGAACATCACGCGCGACCCCGTGGCGCGGAATATGTAACGGCCGAGATGGAAGTCCACCTTGGTGGTTTCGAACACCGCCGGGGTCATCTGCGAAGCCACGAACCGCCGCCAGATCAGCTGGTACAGCTTGAACTGCCGGGAATCGAGGTGCTTCTTCAAATCATCTGGGCGCCGCAGCACGTCGGTAGGCCGGATCGCCTCATGCGCATCCTGGACCTTCGCGTTGCTTTTGCCGCCTTTGTGGATCACCGGCTCCGCCGGCAGGTAGCGCTTCCCGAATTCTTTGGCGATGTAGTCGCGCGCCTGGGACACCGCCGAATCCGCCACCCGCACAGAGTCGGTCCGCATGTAGGTGATCAACCCGACCGGGCCCTCTTCCCCGACTTCCACGCCCTCGTACAACTGCTGGGCCAGGCGCATCGTCACCGCTGCGGAGAAGCCCAGCTGCTTGGCGGCCTCCTGCTGCAGCGTGCTGGTACGGAACGGCGGCGGGGCGGGCCGGCGCCGCTCGCCCTTCTCGACCGCGGTGACCTTGAACGGAATCTTGAGCGCGTCCGCCACGATGGCGCGGGCGGTCGCCTCGTCTTTGATCTCGGGCTTCTTGCCGTCGAGCTTGTGGAGCCGTGCCTGGAACGCCTGGCCGTCCTTCTCGAGGTCGGCCTCCACGGTCCAGTACTCCTGCGGTACGAACTTGCGAATCTCGTCCTCGCGCTCGCAGATCAGCCGCAGCGCGACCGTCTGCACCCGACCCGCCGACAGGCCCGTTTTGATGCTCTTCCAGAGCAGCGGCGAGGTCTTGTAGCCTACCAGGCGGTCGAGCACGCGGCGCGCTTGCTGGGCGTCGACTTTGCGCTGGTCGATGTCGAGCGGGTGGGCGAGGGCGTGCGCCACCGCGTCCTTGGTGATCTCGTGGAACAGGACGCGACGCACCTTGCCACCGTTCGAGAGCTGGCTGGCCACGTGCCAGGCGATGGCTTCACCCTCGCGATCGGGGTCGGTAGCGAGCAACACGCGATCCGATGCCTTGGCCGCCCGCTTGATCTCGGCGAGCGTCTTGGCTTTCTCTTTGATCGTGACGTACTCGGGGGTGAAGCCGTTCTCGACGTCGACACCGAGCTTGCGCTGCGGCAGGTCGCGCAGGTGTCCCACGGTCGCCTTGACGGTATAGCCCGAGCCCAGGTACTTGCCGATCGTCTTCGCCTTGGTGGGCGATTCGACGATCACCAACGCACCCTTCCCCGCAGCCGCGGCGGGCACACTCGTCTTGGCGCGGCGCCGCTTGGGCTTGGCAACCGTCACAACCTGCTCAACCTCCGCAACCTTCTCAACAGTCTTTTTAGCTGCCACTCGTCAATCCTTCGTCAACGGACCGAGGGTCCGCATCTTTACCATCCCGCACTCGATTGCGCAAGCCTTACGACGTCAATCGCCACCTGCTGCGCCGTCTTGCGATCGGTATCGACCGCGGCGTGCGCCGCGCGGTAAAACGATTCGCGCTCCTTTTGGAGCTGCCGCATGCGCGTCACCGGATCCTCACCTATTAACATCGGGCGGGTTCCCTCGGGCGCCGCGCGCTGCGCCGCGGTCTCGGGCCGGGTGTGCAAATAGACCACGAGCGCGCGCGTTTTCGCGTCCGCCACGGCGCCCGGTTGCGCCGCCCAACCGCCCCCCGGCGCGATCACCGCGGCCGCGCTGCCGAGCGCGGTGTCCATCTCCTTACGCTCCATCTCGCGGAATGCCGCCTCACCCTTCTCCGCGAAAATGAGGGTGATCGGCTTTCCCTCACGGCGGATGAGGATCGCGTCGATGTCCACGAAGGCCGCCTCCAGCCGCTGCGCCACCAGCTGGCCCACAGTGGTCTTGCCCGATCCGGGTAATCCGATCAGCACGACGTGCCGCTTCACGAGGCCGCCCCCTTGGGCGTGCGCGCGCGGACCCCTGCGATGTACGCCTCGAAGTTTCGCCGGGTCTCACTGAGCGCATCGCCGCCGAACTTCTCCAGCAGCGCCTCGGCGAGCACCAGCGCCATCATCGCTTCGGCGATCACCCCCATGGCCGGCACGGCGGTCACGTCGGAACGCTCCGACTGCGCCTGGACGGGACCACCGGTCTTCAAGTCCACGGTGCGGAGCGGCGCCATGAGCGTCGAGATCGGCTTCATCGCCACGCGTGCCACTACCGGCTCGCCGGTGGTCATACCACCCTCCGTGCCGCCGGCGCGATTGGTGGCGCGGGCCAGCCCCGGGAGGATCTCGTCGTGCACCTCGGACCCCTTGCGTCGCGCCGCTTCGAAGCCGAGGCCCAGCTCCACTCCCTTCACCGCGGGGATGGACATCAAGGCCCGCGCCAGCCGGCCGTCGAGCTTCGTGTCCCACGAGACGTGCGAGCCGAGCCCCACGGGGGCGCCGAGCGCGATCACTTCGACCACGCCGCCGAGCGTGTCACCCGCCGCCTGGGCGGCGTCGATGCGCGCGATCATTTCGCGCTCGGCATCGGGATCGAGGCAGCGCACCGGACTGGCGTCGGCGGCCGCGTTCAGGGGCGCGGGGATCGG
>DATEGE010000142.1:0-16213 GCA_035280265.1 Gemmatimonadales bacterium
CGCCCCTGCCCCCTCGGTCCGCTCGCGCAGGGCGGCGACCAGGCGGGTGACGCCCACGGTCCGGTTGGCGAACAGGTCCGCCATCTCTCCAGTCATCGTCACAGCGTGGAGCGGCGCCGCGCCGAAGGCCGATAGCACCTCCGCAAGTGCGCGGTCGAGATGCTCGATCCCCTGCCACAAGGGACACGGCAACTGCATGACATGCTCGACGGTGCCCGCTCCGTCGAGGCGGGCGGCTTTGAGATGCGCCCCGCCCAGGTCCCAGCCGATAACGGGCTCAGGGTTCACCGTTCACCGCAAGCGAGACCAGCGCCGTCGTCGCGAGCCCAGACGCGGGCCAAGCCTCGTCCTCGCCCGGCAGGAATCCGTTGAGTATGAGCGCCGCCGGGTTGATGCCGAGCGCCGCGCTGAGCCCGCAATAGGAAGTGGTGAGACGGGGGTTGATCTCCAACACGAGTGGCCCTTGCTCAGCCAGCACAAGGTCGACCCCGACATACCCCCACAGGCCGGGGATGATGGAAGCGACCCGCTGCCCCAGCCGCGCGAGGGTGCCGTCATTATCAGGGATGGCGTTGACAGCGATCCCTTCCAGCCTGGGGTGAGCGGTGACGACGCGGACGTGCTGCAAGTTTACGCTGAGGAGCAGGGCGGCGCCGTCGCAGCACAACAACGACAGGCTCGTTGCGGGCCCGTCGACCCAGGGTTGGGCAACGAGATTGGTTGTCCTCTCGGCCAGGTGAGTGGCCGCGATGCGCCAATCATCCACCAGGAGGGCTCCGTCGCAACCGGCCCCGTCGTCCGGCTTGACGACCCACCGACCCGGGAGCGGCTCAAGGCGGTCGCCGGCTCCAAACGTCGGCACGACGGGTACGCCCGCGGCGCGAAGCGCGAGGGCGGTAGCGCGCTTACTCGCCGTGAGGCGGACCGCCTCAGGCCGACACCCCAAGAGCATCTTACCGAGCGCGAGCGTCTCGCACGCCAAACGCTCGAGCACCCCGTTGGTTTCGGGCGCAATCGGCCAGGCGGCGTCCGCGGCTCGCGCGCCGCGCGCGTACAACGCGAGCGCCTCTTCCCCCGGGGCGGGAGTGATGGCGCGCACTCCCGCCACGGGCGGCAAGCGGGAGTCATGACTGGTCGTGATCTGCACATCGGGGACTTGGGCGAGATCTGCGAGCAGCGCGCGAAGCATCATGTCGCCCTCACGCGTGAGACCGGGGGAGAGGGCCTCTCCCCACAGCCCTCCGCCCGTCACCCATTCGAATACGAAGACTCTCATCCGCTGCTCGCCGCCGGGGCGCGCGCGACCACGCGGCGGGAGAGAAAATCCTCGACCAGACGGTCGGCGATGTCGACGTGGGTGACGCTCTGCAGGCCACGCCACGCAGGTACACCGTTCACCTCCAGCACGTGCAGCCGGCCGTCGCGGTCGCGAATCAGATCCACGCCCGCATAGTCGGCGCCGACCGCGTCGCATGCGCGCACCGCGAGCCGCTCCAGCTCCGGATCGAGCGCGGCCGACTCGCAGCGTCCGCCCCGCGCAACATTATTGACCCAGGACGCCCCGCGCCGCAGCATCGCGGCAACCGCGATGCCGCCGATCACGAAGACGCGCCAGTCGTGCCAGCCCCCCGCCCTCCCGCCGGTCTCGATGTAGCGCTGCAGATACCACACGCCACCGCATTCCTCCGCGCGGGGAATGTCGTTCCCACCCGTCAGCCTCCGAAGGCCGAGGCCCTGCGCTCCGAAGAGCGGCTTGACCACGACGTCGTGCCCCGCCGCGGTCTCGCGCAACAACCACGCTCGCGCCTGCGCCGCCGACTCGGTCACGCACGTGGGCGGAGTGGCCAGCCCCCCCTCGTGCAACAAGAACGACGTCATGCCCTTGTCCACCGTCCGCTCGATCGCCCGCGCGTCGTTGTAGACCGGAATGCCTAGCTCGCGGAGGGCGTGCAGCACGTCGAGTCGTAGCACGATTTGCTCGAGCGTGCCACTCGGAACACCGCGTACGAACACGCCGTCCGGCAGACGCCGCTCGAACCCGGGGATCTTGAGGCCGTGGGAACCGTGGGTCAGATCGATCCGGCACGCCCGCAGGCTCACGAGCCGTACGTCCACGCGGCGTGCGCGGAATGCGTGCTGCAGGCGGGCCCCGTGCCAGCCACGGTCGTCGCTGACGATGGCGATCCTCACGCGGCGGCCTCGTTCAGGGCACACTGCAGCGCCGCCTGACGTCGCCGCAGCAGCGCCAGGGCGCGGTCGCGATCCGGTGCGGCGGCGTGGACGGTGCACACCGGATCGCCAGGCGCGAACCGCGTCCCCGGGTTGGGAACGTCGCGGCACCAACGGGACAAGGGGAAGGCGGCACGCACGCGACCGGAACAGAGGGCGTAGACGACGGCATGGGCTCGCACGGCGCGCGGTCGCGCGGGGCTTGCCAACAAGTCACCCGCGCACGCGCGGAGATGCCACTCGAACAGGCCGCGCGGGTAGTCCGGGTCATACAGCTCCATGGTGGCGGTGGGGCGGGGATTCACTTCGAGGGCGAGCCAGCGATCACCCTGGAGCAGGAAATCCAGCCCGTTCAGCCCCACCAAGCCGGTGGCGGCGACGAGCGTGTCGAGCTTTGTCCGGAGGTCGGACTCGACCCGGCCCGACAGGGTGCTGCCCGCGACGGCACCGCCATACAGGAAGGGTCGACCGCGTCGCACCGGCACGGCCCACTGTTCGTTGAAGCCGAGGATGGTCGCGCGCTGGCCGTCTGCGAGAAAGAGCGCGGAATGGCTTGCGCCCCGCTCGAAGCGCTGGTAGTACGTGCCGGCGCCGCCCAGCCGCCTCCCCGCGTGACGCACGTGCGCCCCGCCCGCTCCACCGGGCCGCTTGACCAGCCACCCACCGGGCGCTCGGGGGGCGACTTGGCGCGTCTCCGGATACCCGATGCCCAAACGGTGGAGCAGTGCGAAAAAGGGGCCGACATCTCGTACCGCCGCCACCACCCTCGGGGGGTTTCCGTACAGCCGACGCCCCGTTGCCAGCCGCTCGAGCAAGTTCACACGGCCCTCGAACCCGGAGCCGTACACGAGGCCCGCGCAGCGGTCCGGCGGCGCGAGCTCGGCGGCTGCGGCGAGCAGGGCGCGCGCATCGAAGCGCAACTGTCGCGGCGTGACCGCTGACCGGCAGGCATGCGTGAGCGCCCGGGTATCGCGATCCGCGAAGCAATCGACCACAACCGCGCGGCGTCCGCTGCGTGCCGCCGACGCAGCCAGCGCGCGGCCGGTGATCGCGGCGATCAAGAACGCCTCAGGGTCGAACGGCACGTGGGAGAACGTGTGGAGGTGGGCCTCAGCGGGAAACTTACCCGGGAAGGGGGGCTTGTCCATGTCGCCACTGGCGCACGCCGCTCGGTCAGGGAGATTTTCCCGTCCCGTGGAACCGCATCCTCTCCGCATCGCGATCGTCGGCTCCGGGCCGAGCGCGTTCTATGCCGCCGAAGGTCTGTTCAAGTCGGGGCGCGCCGTGTGCGTCGACATGCTGGAGCGCCTGCCCGCTCCCTACGGCTTGGTCCGTCATGGGGTGGCTCCCGATCATCAGAAGCTGAAGGAGCCGATCCGGATCTACGACGGGATCGCCCGGCACCCTGGGTTTCGGCTGTACGGCAACGTCACCGTGGGGAGAGACGTGAGCGTGGAGGATCTGCGCGCGGCCTACCACGCGGTGTTGTTCTGCAGCGGGGCGGAGACCGATCGGCGGTTGGGAATCCCGGGCGAAGACCTCCCCGGGAGTCATACCGCGACGGAATTCGTGGGGTGGTACAACGCCCACCCCGATTACCGCGACCACCATTTCGACCTCACCCAAGAGGTGGCCGTCATCATCGGCCAGGGCAACGTGGCGATCGATGTGGCGCGCATCCTCTCCAAGACCCTGGACGAGCTCAAGCACACCGACATCGCCGAGCACGCGCTCGATTGCCTGGCGGCAAGCCGCATCCGCGAGATCCACTTGATCGGACGCCGCGGTCCGGCGCAGGCGAAGTTCACGACTAAGGAGTTCCGCGAGCTGGGCGAGCTGGTGGACTGCGACCCGGTGGTCGATCCCGCTGACCTCGATCTCAACCCTGAAAGCCTCGCCGAGCTCGAAGAGCGTGCCGGCTCGGTCGCCAAGAAAAACCTCGAGATCCTCAAGGCGTTCGCGGCTCGGCCCGGCCGCGGCGTGCGACGGCAAGTGTTCTTGCGCTTCCTTCTCAGTCCGGTGGAGCTGCGTGGAGCGGGGCGGATCGAGCAGGTCGTGCTCGAGCGCAACCGGCTCGAAGGCAGTCCACTTCATCAAACGGCGCGCGGGACCGGCGATCGCGTGACGCAGGCGTGCGGCCTGGTATTTCGCAGCATCGGCTACAGGGGCGTGGCCATCCCAGGCGTGCCGTTCGACGCGCGGCAGGGGGTGTTCCCGAACCGGGAAGGACGCATCTTGGACGCGGCGAGCACCCCCATTCCCGGACTGTACGCGTCAGGCTGGATCAAGCGCGGTCCCACGGGGATCATCGGGACGAATCGGGCGGACAGCCTGGCGACACTCCAGTCGCTGGTCGCCGACATGGACTCGCTCGACCGGGGCCCAAAACCCGGAGCCGAAGGCGTGCCCGCCCTGATGTCCGGTCGCGGCCCCCAGGTGGTAGGGTTCGAGGACTGGCTGGTGATCGACCGCGCGGAAGTGGAGCGCGGGGCGCCCAAAGGCAAACCGCGCGAGAAATTCACGCGTCGCGACGAGATGCTGCGCCTGGTGGGTCGGCCCCTTTCATGACGCACCAGCGAAGGTATACTACAGCGAAGGAGGCCTCCGCGATTCCCGTTTCGTGGTGCCTGTCGCTATGCCTGAGATGATGACGCTGATCGGAGGACGCTCGAGCAAGCAGGGCACGTCGCTGTGCGCCAGCAAGCTGGGGGCGGAGTACGCCGAGGTGTCGTCTACGGTGGAGATGAACGTCGAGGACATGGCGCGGCTCGGGCTCAAGAACGGCAGCAAGGTGAAGGTGCGCACCCCCACCGGCGAGGCCATCCTGAAGTGCAAAGGTCGGGAAACGAAGGACCTGCCGCCGGGACTGCTGTTCATGACGTACGGGCCGCTGTCCAGCCAGTTGATGGCGGGCGACACGGCCGGGAGCGGCATGCCTATTTCCAAGAATCTGGACGTCGAGGTCGAGCCGATCCCTGATCCGGCTGGACTGTGAGGAGGACCGTCCGATGAGCGAGAACCTGAAAGTCGTCCAGGACGCGACCTGCACCTTCTGCGGCTGCGTGTGCGACGACATGGGGCTCACGGTGGACCTGGACGAGCACAAGATCACGAAGGCCGAAAACGCCTGCATCCTCGGCAAGGCGTGGTTCAAGGGACACGGACTGGAGGAGCGTCCCTTCGCGCTGATCGACGGTCGCGAAGCGAGCACCGCGGAAGGAGTGGAAGCCGCGGCCCAGATTCTCGCGCAGGCCCGGTTTCCCCTCATCTACGGGCTGTCTGACACCACGTGTGAGGCGCAGCGCGTGGCGGTCGCGATCGCCGACATGATCGGCGGGACGATCGATACGACGACCTCCGTATGCCACGGCCCATCGGGGATCGCCTTCCAAGGGGTGGGCGAGAGCACGGCTTCCCTCGGCGAGCTCAAGAACCGGGCGGACATGATCGTGTTCTGGGGCGGCAACCCGGCGGAGGCGCACCCCCGCTTGTTCTCGCGCTACACGGTGACGCCCAAGGGGATGTTCACACCCAACGGTCGCAAGGATCGCACGATCGTGCTGGTGGACGTGCGGCGCACGGCCAGCGCGCCGGCAGCAGACATCTTCATTCGCGTGAAGCCGCGCAGCGACTTCGAGGTGCTGTGGGCGCTGCGCGCGCTCGTCAAAGGCCGCAAGGTGGACGCGTCGATCGAGCAGCGCACCGGCGTTTCGTTGGCGGTGCTCGAAGACCTGGTGGCCCGCATGAAGAGCTGCCGCTACGGGGCGTTCCTGTTCGGCATGGGGCTCACGATGAATCGCGGCCGCCACTTCAATTCGGGGGCGCTGCTCGCGCTCGCCACCGACCTGAACCAGTTCACCCACTGGGTGGCGAAGCCGGTGCGCGGCCACGGCAACGTCACTGGCGCGGACAACGTGGTGTCGTGGCAGACGGGCTTCCCGTTCGGCGTCAACTTCAGCCGTGGGTATCCCCGATTCAACCCCGGCGAGTTCACCACCGTGGACCTGCTGGTCCGCGGGGAGGCCGATGCGGTGCTCGTGATCGCCAGCGATCCGGCCTCCAACTTCCCCAAAGCCGCGATCGAGCAGCTGCACCGCATCCCGGTGATCTCGCTCGACCCCAAGGCGACGTTGACCAGTCAGCTGGCCAAGGTGGCGTTCACGACGGCCACGTACGGCATCAACGTCGCGGGAACCGTCTACCGCATGGACGATGTAGCGATCACGCTGCGTCCCGCCTTCGAATCGCCGTACCCGAGCGACGAGCAAGTGTTGACCGCCATCCGCGACCGGGTGCGCGTGCTGCTGGGAGGAAACCGGTTGCCGGCCGGCGGCCCGGCCGCCGCCGCCGCGTCGTAAGCGCCGCGCCTCCCGGGCGGGTCGGTGGGATCGCCGCTGCGCATCGTCAACGGTCGAGTGTTCGATCCCGCGCACGGCGTGAACGGCGCGGTCCAGGACGTCTGCGTCCGCGACGGCAAGATCGTGGACGACGTTCCGCCCGATGCGAAGCGCATCGACGCCAGCGGCATGGTCGTCATGCCGGGCGGCGTCGACATCCACTGCCACATCGCCGGTCCGAAGGTGAACCTCGCGCGCAAGGTCCAGCCGGAGGACCATCGTCACGACGTACAGCTCCGCACCCGGCTCACGCGGTCGGGGACGGGTGGCTCGGTCCCGTCCACGTTCGCCACGGGCTACCGCTACGCGGCCATGGGCTACACGACGGCCATGGAAGCGGCGGTACCACCGCTGGGCGCGCGTCATACGCTTGAGGAGCTGCACGACACCCCCGTGCTCGACAAGGGCTTCTTCGTTTTGATGGGAAACAACCTCCTGCTGTATCGGCTGCTCCAGGAGGGGCGGCGCGAGGAGTTTCGACAGGCGCTCGCGTGGTGGCTCACGGTGAGCAAGGCGTACGCCCCCAAGCTCGTGAATCCCGGCGCCGACGAGCTCTGGAAGGAGCAGCGCAATTCCAACATCACGAGTCTCGACGACAAGATCGGTTCATTCGACCTCACGCCGCGCCGGGTCATTGCCGCGTTCATCGAGACGGCGAACGAGCTGGGCTTACCGCATCCGGTGCACATCCACTGCAACAACCTGGGTCACACCGGGAACGTCGAGACGACGCTCGAGACCATGCGGCTGGCGGAGGGCCGACGGGCGCACATCGCCCACATCCAGTTCCACAGCTACGGCCCCGCCGTGGCGAAGAACCCGCAGCATGCCACCTCGGGCGCGCGCGAGATCGCGGCGTTCGTCAATTCGCATCCTAACATCAGCGCCGACGTCGGCGCCATCGTGTTCGGACGCTCCACCATCATGACGGCCGACGCTCCGCTGGCGTATTTGCTCCACCAGATCGGCGGGGGCAAGTGGGTGAACGCCGACACCGAGAACGAAAGCGGGTGCGGCATCGTCCCCTTCGCGTACCAAGACCGCGTCTACACCAACGCGCTGCAGTGGGCGATCGGGCTCGAGCTGTTTCTCCTGTCCGAGGACCCCTGGCGCATGGTGTTTTCCACCGATCATCCGAACGGCGGCTCGTTCACGAGCTACCCCCACCTGATTCGCCTGCTCATGGATCGGGAGTATCGCAAGCAGCAAATGGCGCGGGTCAACCAGAAGGCGCTCGACCGGAGCGGGCTGCGCGACCAGCAGCGGGAATACACCCTGTCCGAGATCGCCATCATCACTCGCGCCGGGCCCGCCCGGCTGCTCGGGCTCACCGCCAAGGGTCATCTCGGTTCCGGGGCGGACGCGGACATCACGGTCTACGAGGAGGACGACGACAAAGAGAAGATGTTCTCGACGCCGCGTTACGTGATCAAAGACGGTGAGGTGATCATCGAGGATCACGAGTTCCGCGCCGAGCACGACGGACGCATCCTGCACGTGGCGCCCGTGTACGACCGCCAGATCGAGCAGGTGATCGAGCCGTTCTTCGAGGATTACTACACGATCCGGTTCGCCAACTACCCGGTAGACGACCGCTACACGCCGCACCACGAGATTATCCCTACGGCGGCCACGCCGTCATGAGCCTCGCCCTCACCCTGCGTACCACGCCCTCCGTGCCGCTCGAGGCGGAGGTGCTGAGTCCGGCCCGCTTGCGGGGCCTGTCGGCGCGCGAGGCCGCCAAGCTCAGCGTCGTATATGGAAACCAGCGCGCCGATTTGGGGGACTTCTTCGAGGTCGGTGGAGGGAGCGAGACGCCCGACGGCGAGCTTCACCTCACGGGCGATCTGGCTCGCGTGAAGCGCATCGGGGCCGGGATGGCGGAGGGCCGGATCTTGGTGCACGGGTCGGTGGGGATGCACCTCGGCGCCAACATGACCGGCGGCGAAATCGTGGTGGAAGGAGACGCCGGCGACTGGGTGGGCCCCGAGATGGCGGGAGGGCGGATCGTCGTCAGGGGAAACGCCGGTCACCTGGTGGGCGGGGCGCCCCGTGGCAGCACGATCGGCATGCGGGGGGGCGAGATCATCGTGTTCGGGAACGCGGGCAACGAGATCGGCAACGGCATGCGGCGCGGGCTCATCGCGATCGGCGGCGACGCGGGGGACTTCACGGGCGTCAACGCGCTTGCCGGTACGATCGTCGTGCTCGGGCGGCTCGGCTGGCGAGCGGGCGCGGGGCTGCGGCGCGGATCGATCGTCTCGATGCATCCTGCGGAACTGCTGCCCACCTTCAGCTACGACTGCACCTACGCGCCGCTGTTCCTGGTCCTGTACCTGCGCCACCTGCGGCGGTTGGGTTTGGCGATCACGGACACGCAGGTGCAGGGTCCGTATCAGCGCTGGTCCGGTGACGGAGTCGAGCTGAACCGCGGTGAGATTCTCTTGTTCCAGACCGCCGCGGCACCGGAGACTTGACCGTGCTCGTCCGCGGCGTGCTCATCGACGACACGTTCGCCGAAGCGTTCACGATGCGCGTGGCGCGACTCATCATCACGGGCGGCACGGGGCGCTGGGCGCGGCAGGCGGCGCTCAACCTCACCGGCTTCGCGACCTCCGTCATCGGGTGTAAGTGCGAGGCGGGCATCGAGCGCACGCTGTCCGAGAGCGAGACGCCCGACGGACGCCCGGGAGTGAGTGTGCTGTTCTTCACGATGGACAAGGAAAGTCTGCCGCAGCAGCTCATCACGCGGATCGGCCAGACGGTGCTCACGTGCGCGACGACCGCATGCTTCGACGGACTCCCGGATGTCACCGATCGGCTGCCAGTGGGTAAGGCGCTGCGGGCCTTCGCCGACGGTTTCCAGGTGAGTAAGGTGGTCGGCGGCCGGCGCTATTGGCGCCTGCCCGTGATGGAAGGGGAGTTCCTCGTGGAGGAGACGTTCGGGATGCAGAAAGGGGTCGCAGGAGGGAATTTCCTGATCCTCGCCGAGAACGCCGAGGCGGCGCTCGCGGCGGCCGAGGCCGCCGTCGCGGCGATCGCCGACCACCAAGGCGTGATCCTGCCGTTTCCGGGCGGAGTGGTACGGAGCGGAAGCAAGGTGGGCTCGAAGCGCTACAAGAAGATGATCGCGACCACCAACGATGCCTTCTGCCCGACGCTGCGCGGGGTCACAGAGTCGCAACTGCCCGAGGGCGTGAACAGCGTGCTCGAGATCGTGCTCGACGGTACCGATGCCCCGTCGATCGCGGCCGCGATGCGCGTGGGGATCACGGCGGCGTGCCGGCCGGGGGTGAAGACGATCACGGCCGGTAACTATGGAGGCAAGCTCGGACCGCATCACTTCTACTTGCGCCGCATCATGAACGGGGAGTCGCCCGCAGCGTGAGCGCGGTCTCCGTCCCGTTAGCGCTGAACGAGCGGGCCTGGGAGATCGCCGATCGCATGGTGGCGAACGGCGCGGCGCTGCGCGTCGCCGTGCGGACGCTGCCGGGCGGCACGCGGGTCATCGACGCAGGGATCGAGGCGGTGGGCGGGTACGGTGCCGGCCTCGCCTTCGCCCAGATCTGCATGGGAGGGCTCGGCGACATCGAGTACGTGCCGGTCGTTATCGCCGGCGAACCATGGCCGGGCGTACGGGTTTGGACCGATCACCCCGCGGTGAGCTGCATGGCGTCGCAGTACGCCGGGTGGGCGATCCAAGTGGGAAAATATTTCGCCATGGGTTCGGGACCGTTGCGAGCCCATGCGCGCGTGGAGCGGGAGCTGTTCGGCAAGCTCGGCTACGCCGAGCAAGCGACCCGGGGGGTGCTGGCGCTCGAGACTCGCGCACCACCGACCGATGAGGTGGCGGCGTGGGTAGGTCAAAAGGCCGGGCTCGCGCCGTCGCAGCTCACGATCCTCGCCGCTCCGACGGCCAGCCTCGCCGGTGGCGTGCAGATCTCCGCGCGCATCCTCGAGACGGGGCTTCACAAGATGGACACGCTCGGCTTCGACGTGAAGAAGGTCGTAAGCGGGATTGGCACGGCGCCGTTGCCGCCGGTCGCGAAGAACGACCTGCGCGCCATCGGGCGCACCAACGACTGCATCCTGTACGGGGGACATGCCCGTTACACGGTGGACGCAGAGGACGCCGAGCTGGCGGAGCTCGTCCCGAAGATCCCCGCCGCGGCGTCGAAGGACTACGGCACGCCGTTCTACGACATCTTCAAGCGATACGACGGGGACTTCTACAAGATCGACCCGCTCCTCTTCAGCCCCGCGGACGTGTGGCTGACCAGCGTCCGGAGCGGCAACACGTACCACGCCGGGCACCTCAACCCCGAGGTGCTTCGTGCATCGCTCGTCGACACACGCTAACTTCGAGAGGAGCGACACCATGCGGCGCTCGTCTTTGAGTCTCGCCTTCGTTTTCTTCCTCGCGGCGTGCTCCCGCCCGGCGCCGCAGTCCCAAACGCAGGCCCCAGCTCCGCCGGCCGGCGTGCAGTGGGCCGTGATGGTGCTCTACAATAACCCCAAGGACACTGCGGCGTTCGAGAAGTACTACGCCGAGACGCACGTGCCATTGTTCGCGTCGCACGCCAAGGAGATCGGCGTCACGCGCGTCGAGCTGGTGAAATACACGGCGACCGCCGACGGCAAGGCTCCCACGCTTTATCGGCTCGCGGATCTCCGATGGGAGTCGAAGGAGGCGATGGAGAAGGGCCTCGCCACACCGGGGTTCAAGGCGGTGGCGGCGGACTTGCCGAACTTTGCCACAGGCGGCGTCACCGTCTTGATCGGCATGAAGACCAACTGAGGCGCATGGCAACGGCGGCGATGCGGGAGTCGTTCACGGCGCGCGAGACGGAGGTAGCCGCCGCGGCCCAGCTCGCGTGCCTGCTCGAGGCGCGGGCGCCGAAGCCGGGCAACGTCTCGCCGGTCGCCTCGTTCCGCGACGCGACGTACGAGGATTTTCTGGCGAGCGCGGTCGCGATCGGGCCGGCGCTCGCCCAGGCCGGCGATCGCCCGCTCGGGGTCACGATCCGCGCCGCCGTCGAGGCCACCGCCCGCTGGGTGCCGTCGAACACGAACCTCGGGCTCATCCTGCTGCTCGCGCCGCTCGCGCGTGCCGCCTTGCGTGCGGGTGACGCCCCGCTGCGCGACAGCCTGCACGCCACCCTCGCCGAGACGACGGTGAGCGACGCCCGCGAGGCGTACGGCGCCATCCGCCAGGCGGCTCCCGGCGGCCTCGGTGACAGCCCGGAGCAGGACGTGGCGGACACGCCGACCGTCACGCTGCGCGACGCGATGGCGCTGGCGGCGGAGCGAGACGCGATCGCGCGCGAGTACGTGACAGACTTCCGGACCACCTTCGAGATCGGAGCGCCGGCGCTCCGACGGGCGCTCGACGCGCGACTTTCCTGGAGCGACGCCGTCGTCGAGGCGTATCTCACGCTCCTCGCCGCCTGGCCCGATACGCTCATCGCGCGCAAGCTCGGCGAGGTGCATGCGCTGTACGTGCAGCGGCGGGCGCGCGCCGTGCTCGATGCCGGGGGTGTCCGCACGGAGCGCGGTCGGGAGGCGATCGTCGCGCTCGACCGCGAGCTCCGCGACGAGGCCAACACGAGGAACCCGGGCGCTGCCGCCGACCTGACCGGGGCGGCGATCTATGTCGTGCTGCTGGAAGGGGGCTGGCGGCGCGAGGCCCCCGAGGGGAGGTAAGCGATGGTCGCGCGTAAGCATTTTCAAGTCGCGGTGACCAAGGACAATCATGTGTTCGCCTCGGCCCACTTCATCACGTTTCCGGGCCACCGCTGTGAGACGCTGCACGGTCACAACTACCGTACCCGGGTCGTCGTCGAAGGCGGGCTCGACCCGGAGGCGCACTTCGTGCTCGATTTTGCGGAGCTGAAGCACCTCATGAAGCGGCTCACCGACGAAATCGATCACAAGGTGCTATTGCCGCTCGAGAACCCGAAGATCAAGCTGCGCGAAGAGGGGGAGAGCGTCATGGTCGCCGTCAACGGGAAGCCTCGCTACATGTTCCCAAAGATCGACTGCGCGCTGCTCCCGATTCCCAACACCACCGTCGAGATGCTCGCGCAGTATCTCGCGCAACGCGTCCGCCGCGAGCTCAGCACGTCACCCGGCGTGGAGCTCCGGGCGATCGAGGTCGAAGTGGAAGAAAACTTCGGTCAGTCGGCCACGTATCGCGAGTCGCTCGGGTGAGAACCGCGGCGCCGCAGGGCGTCCACGTCCCGCTTGCAGAGCCGTCCATCGTGCAGCGCGGTAGCGACCAGCGCCGCATCGCACCCGGCGGCCTCAAGGTGCTCGAGGTCGGCGCGCGAAGCCACGCCGCCGCCCGCGAGCAGTTCCAGCGTCGGATGCTCGCGCCGCACGTCGCTGAGCAGCGCCAGATCGAGTCCCGCCCCGCTTCCCACCCGCGCCACGTCGAGTACCAGGAGCGATGCCACTCCCGCCACCACGGCCGCGCGCGCCAGCTCACGCGGCGTGCCAGCGTGACGCGCCTGCCCATGCACGATGGGTCGCCCATCACGCAGGTCGAGGCTGAACACGATCCGGTCGCGTCCGACCGCCCCGGCAATCGCCCGCAAAGCGGCGAAGCTCGGCAGGGTCTCGAGGCCCACGATCACCCGTGTCACGCCGTCGGACAGCGCTTCCTGGACCCCCGCTGGATCAGCCGATCCATTGTCCACGAGCAATCGCAGACCGGTCCGCGCGAGCGACCGGATCAAGCCGCGTTGCGGAGGTGCCCCTCTGATTCCATCCAAGTCTGCGACGTAGCATTCGTCGCAGCCAAGCCGGCGGAAGGCACGCGCCAGGGCGACCGCGTCTCCCGCCTGGCGCTCGGCGACGAGCACCGACGGTCCGGGCGCGTAGTCTTCTCGCGCCCCGCCGCGCGCCAGAACCGCTTGCCCGGCTCGCAGGTCGAGGACCGGGATCACCCGCACCGCACCGCGCTCCGAGGACTCCGGCGATGACGACTGTGCCGCGAGTGGTTCATACGGTCGTGAAAGTGGGCGGGGGGCTCTTGAGCCGGGCGGGCGCGCTCGATCTCGTCACGAAGGCGCTCACGGCGTTCAGTGCCGGCCGTCGGCTCCTGGTCCTTCCAGGCGGCGGACCATTCGCGGGTGCCGTCCGCACCATGTTCCAGCGCGTGAAGATCGGCGACGACGCGGCGCACTGGATGGCGGTGCTCGGGATGGATCAGTACGCCCACGCGCTGGTGGATCGCATGCCCGGCGCCGTGCTGGTGGAGGACCACGCGCAGATCACCGCCGCGCGGGCGGCAGAACGGTTGCCCGTGCTCGCCCCGTATCGCTGGCTCCGAGCGGCCGACCCGCTAGCGCATTCTTGGGACATCACGAGCGACAGCATCGCCGCTTGGTTCGCTGGGACCCTCAATGCCCGACGCGTGGTGCTGATCAAGCCCGCGGGCGACGACCCCCAGAATCTCGTGGACCCGTTCTTCCTGCGGACGCTGCCGTCGGGCGTCGAGCATTTCATCGTAACGCCCGACGATCTCGCGCAACTCGACGTGGCGCTACACGAGGGCGGCGAGCGGGGAGAGCGGCGCGCGGGTCAGGGCTGACAGCGCCGCCACCCGAGACGCCGCCACGCGACCGGTGCGCCCGCCGATACAGGCCGCCCCCCGTACGCCCACGAGATCGGCACCCGCGTCTCGCGCCATCGCGAACTCCTCCCCCGCGAGACTCCCCGCCAAACCGACGAACAGCCTGATGGCGTGCGCTTCCGCCACCCAACGACCGACGCGGTCGGCGTCGAGCAGCGTGAACAAGCTCGCCGTCTTGCCCGCCGTGTCGAGCAGCACGCCCGCAGCCTCGGTCTCCGCCGCTACGGTAATCATCGCGTAGGGGTCGAGGCTCTCCGCCTGGCTCCAGTCGGCGTACGCCACGAGCACCACACGCGTGCGATCCCCCGCGCCGCGCCGGGCGGCCGCCGCCAGCGGGCGGGCCTGGCCCGATGTCGCGGCATCGCTGAAGCCCACCTTCACGAACGCCGCTCCCAATCGAGCCGCCGCCGCGGCGCGACGCTCGAGGGACGCCGGACTGGCCGCGTCCCCCAGCGCCACGCTCAAGGGGCGTGCCGACGCGACCGCTTCCCGGACCGCGCGCAGCACGCCGGGGCGCACAGGTCCCAGTGCGCCTGCGCGGGGGTCCTTCGCGTCGATCACGTCCGCACCGCCGAGCAGAGCGGCGCGCGCCTCGGTTGGTCCCGCGACGCTGACGAGAAGCCGCATATCCAGGTGCTCCCTATGCTCCCTTGTGGCGGTCGTGAAGCCGCCGGTAGGTTAGGCTTCCGGAGACACGATGTCAAAACGACAGCCGAAGGAGATGGCGTCGCCCACGCCCGAGCAGGCTGGCGTCGCCGCTGCGACGTTTTCGCTCGCCGGGAAGGTGGCGCTCGTGACGGGGGCGTCGAGCGGCATCGGGCGCGCGATCGCGCTCGCGTGTGCCGAGGCCGGTGCCGACGTCGCAGTGGGCTACCGCAATAGCGAGCGGGAGGCGATAGACGCGGCGAGCGCCATTCGAGCGCTGGGGCGTCGCGCGCACGTGGTCCAAGCAGATGTAGCCGATTCGCGTGACGTGGTGCGGCTTGCCCGGGACGCCGCCAACAAGCTGGGCCGCGTCGACGTGTGGATCAACAACGCGGGCGCCGACATCCTCACCGGCGACGCGGCAGAGGCATCACGGCTCGAGAAGCTCGACCACCTGCTGGCCGTGGACCTGCGCGGCACGGTGCTCGCCTCTTGGGCGGCGGTGGACCTGATGCGGGGCCAGCCGGAGGGCGGCGTGATCCTGAACATGTCGTGGGATCACGTGCTGACGGGTGGCATGAAGGGGGAGTACGCTCAGGTGTTCTGCGCGGCCAAAGGGGGAGTGTACTCGTTCAGCCGCGCCCTGGCCCGCTCCGTGGCACCCCACATCCGGGTGAACATCCTTGGTCCCGGCTGGATCGAAACCGCGTACGGAACCGGGCTCGACCCCGCCGTCAAGCAACGCATCGCCGCCGGCATCCCGCTGGGACGGTGGGGTGCGCCGCAAGAGATCGCGTACGCGGCGGTGTACCTCGCTTCCGACGCGGCGGCGTACGTGACCGGCCAGATGTTGATGATCAACGGCGGAAGCGTCCTCTAGCCCGCGACAAGGAGATCGCCATGGCAGCGAAGGAGCCCACTTATTCCGACGCGCAGGTCGAAGCCAAGCTGAAGGACTTCCCCGGCTGGTGGTACGAGGATGGTTGGATTCGGCGCAACTACAAGACCGACGGCTGGCCGACGACGTTGATGCTCGTCAACACGATCGGCTACGTCGCTGAAGCGGCGTACCACCATCCCGACCTCGCCGTGACCTGGGGACGCGTGATCGTGAAGCTGAAGAATCACGCGGCGGGCGGTATCACCGACAAGGACTTCGAGCTGGCGCGTATGATCGAGGAGACGGTATTGTGGCGCCCGAAGGGCGGCGCGCTCGAGGGGACGCCGAACAAGTTCGTACGGGCAGGCGACCCACGATGACGGACGGGCCGGCGGCCCGGGGGGGAACGGGGGGAACGGGGGGAAC
>DATEGE010000143.1:0-71199 GCA_035280265.1 Gemmatimonadales bacterium
GCGTGGTGCGACGTGTTGAAGCCGGCCGGGTATCCGGCCGCCTGGCTGCGCGCCCGGCAGGGACTGCCCTACGGGATCGTCGCCCATGGGACGGAATTCCTACTGCTGGATGCCAAGATTCGGCGCTCCCGGTTCAAGCGCTGGACCGCGGCCCAAACGCTGGGACGCTGCTCGGTGATCGTCGCCAATAGCCGTTGGACCGCCGATCTGGCGCGCGAGGTCATCGTTTCACTGGGCGACCGCGTGCCTCCTATCGACGTGCGTGTGGTCCCCCTCGGCACGACGCCGTCCCACTTCCGGCCGGGAGTCGATCCCGTCCCGGTGCAACGCAAGTACGGCCTCGACGGCGGGGGACCCTGGATCCTGACGGTGGCCCGACTCGACTACCACAAAGGCATCGATACCGTCATCAACGCCCTGCCGGCGATTCGCGCCGCTCACCCTGGGGCGCGGTATGTCGTGGCTGGCATCGGCATCCGGAAACCCCACCTCGAACGGCAGATCGCCGAGCTCGGGTTGGGCGACGCTGTGCGGCTGCTCGGGTTTGTGCCCGATGACGAGCTCCCAGCTCTGTACAACGCGGCGGATGTGTTCGTCCTCGACTCGCGGCGATTCGACCTGTTGGTGGAAGGGTTCGGCATCGCTATCGTCGAGGCGTCGGCGTGTGGTCTTCCGGTGATCGGGGGCCGCTCGGGCGGGATTCCCGAGGCAGTCCGGGAAGGCGAGACCGGGCTGATAATCGAGCCCGACGACCCCGCGGCGGTCGCCGCCGCCGTCAGCCGGCTGCTCGGCGACGCCGAGTTGCGCGCCCGGCTCGGCGCGGCCGGCCGCAAGGCCGTTGAGCGCTACTACAACTGGGATCGCGTCGCGGCGGACCTGATTGCCATCGACCAGGAGTTCCGCAGGCCCTGACTGCGGGTCCGCAGTCTACCGCGGGGCGCGCATTCCGTTACCATTCGATGTGATGGAGCGCCCGCAATGAGCACGCTGCTGCTCGCGCTGGACTTCCCTCCGATGGGCGGAGGCATTGCCCGGCTGCACGGAGAGATGGCGAAGCGCTACCCCGCGCGCGAGCTGCTCGTGTCCACCCCGCAGGATCCCGACGCCCCCGACTTCGATGCCGAGCTGCAGGGTAGTGGTAGCGTGGTCGACCGCCTGCCGGTGAGCCGCCAGCGAACGCGGTCGTTGACGGGGCTGCTGATGTGGTCGCGTAGGGCCGCGAGCCTGGCCCGTAAGAACGGCGTGCGCTACGTGCACTGCGGCAACGTCAAACCCGCCGGGTATCCGGCGCGCTGGGTGTTCGAGCGGTGCCGCGTCCCTTATGGTGTCTACCTGCACGGCGGCGACCTGCTCAGCGAGCAGCACAAGATCCGCCACTCCCGGTTCAAGCGGCGCTCCGCGCGCGCGATTCTCGGGGGCGCCGCGGTCCTCATGACAAACAGCTCGTGGACTCGCGACCTCGCCCGCCAGGTGCTGGGCGAGCTGGGGATCGACGGGCACGGCGGCCGGTTGCGGGTCGTGCATCTCGGCACCGATCCCGATCACTTCAAGCCCGGGCTCGATCCCGCCGAGCTACGTGGTCGCTTCGGGCTCCCGGACGACGGGGCGCGCTGGCTCCTCACGGTTGCGCGGTTGGATCCGCACAAGGGCGTAGACACGGTCATCGAGGCGCTTCCCGCCGTGGTCGAGCGCTTCCCCGCGGTGCATTACGCGGTGGCGGGGAGCGGGGCAGACCGCGAGCGGCTCGAAAAGCTCGCCCACAAAAGCGGCGTGGCCGACCGGGTGCGCTTCCTCGGCGGCGTGAGCGACCGCGACCTGCCCGCGGTCTACAACCTCGCGTCTTTGTATGTCGGGGTCTCGCGCGTCTCGGAAGGCATCGGTGTTGAAGGGTTCGGGATCTCGCTGGTCGAAGCGTCAGCCTGCGGATTGCCGGTGGTCGCAGGAAATTCGGGCGGCATTCCTGACGCCGTGCGCGACGGCGAGACTGGCTTGCTGGTGCCGCCGGAAGATTCCGCTGCACTGGCGGCCGCGATTTGCCGGCTGCTCGGCGACGCTGAGGCGGCGCGACGGATCGGCGCCGCCGGCCGCCGGGCCGTCGAAACCTACTACAACTGGGATCGCGTCGTACGGGACCTGCGGGCGATTGAGGCGGAGGTCATCCGGAGCGGAGGCGTGTCTCCGCGGGAGCCGCCGCCGGCCGGGCGCTGATCGCGTACGTCGGGCAGTGGCGGATGAACTCGCCGTCGATCGGCGACCAGACTTGATCCGGCTGCGTCACGACGGCCTTGCCCTGCGCGTCGAGCACGAACATGCCGGTCGGCGCCTGCACGAGGCAGGCGCCACACCCGATGCAGCGTTCCCGTTGCACGCGCACGGTGACGGCGCGTCGCGGATACACCCCCACGTCGCTCGGCGCGGGCCAGTCCTGCGGTCGGTCGAGCGCGGCCTTCGTGGCCCGGTACCCTTCCTCGACCACCTCACGCAAGTGGTCGAACGAAAACGCCGAGATGTGCTCGACCCGCGGGTGGATGTAGAAGACGGGTGGCTTCGTCCACTCGCGGAGCCGCAGCTCGAGCAGCGACTGCATCGCGATTTCGGCGGCGCGTGCGAATATCGCGGCAAAGCCTTCCTCCTGTGTGTCCGCGCGAAACGCGTTCGACGCCGAGACGTCCACCGCGAGGATCAGCTCAGTGCCGAGAATGCGCGCCGTGCCGACGGGGAGATTGTCCAGCGTGGCGCCGTCGGCGTAAAACCGGCCGCGAATCTCGCGCGGCGGCAGGTATCCCGGGAGCGCGCAGGACGCGAACACCGCGTCGCGCACCGGTAGGTCGTCGAGTCCCTCCAGGCCCCAGAGGACCTGCATCCCGGAGTTGATGTCGACGGTGTTGACGATCAACGGGGTGCGCAGCTCCTGAAACGTCACGTCACCCACGAGGCGCTGGATCAGGAGGTCGAGCGGTTCGCGGCGAAACAGGGCGGGGGAGCGCATCCGCTTGAACGCCATGTCGGCGTGCGCCACCGCGAAGACGTCCTTGCGGCGCAGCGCGATGGCCACGTCGCGCAGCTCGGCGATGCTCCGGCCCGCGGACCACGCGGCCCCCACCAGCGCGCCCACGCTCGACCCGACGACCTGGGCCGGGACGAGGCCGCGCTCGGTGAGCGCCTGGAGCACGCCGATATGGGCGAGGCCCTTCATGCCGCCGCCGCCCAGCACCAGCGTGAATCGCGTTTGGTCGTTCAAGTGGTTCGCCGCTTGCCCGCGAGGTGAGCGTCCGAGTAACGTAGTCGTGGTCCCCAGCCCAGCGCTACTCATGCGGCATCGAGTCGTAACCAATCGTTGGACAACGGCGGGTCTCGCTCTCATCGCACTGCTCGGGCTCGCGGCGCTCGCCGCGCCCTGGCTCGCGCCGGGCGATCCCTACCGCGGTGATCTCGCCGACGCGCTGGTCTCGCCGTCGGCCGCCAATCCGCTGGGCACCGACGCGCAGGGACGCGACGTGCTCTCGCGAGTGCTGTTCGGGGCCCGGTTGTCGCTCGCCGTCGGCGTCGTGAGTCAGGTGATCGCGCTCGCCGCCGGTCTCGGGCTCGGCCTCGTCGCCGGATTCCGCGGCCGCTGGATGGATGCGGTGATCATGCGCATCGCCGACGTAACCCTCGCGTTTCCGTCGTTGCTGCTTCTCATCGCCGTGGCTGCGGCGGTGCGTCCCTCATTGCCGATCGTCTGTCTCGTGATCGGGCTCGTGGGATGGGCGGGAATGGCCCGGCTGGTGCGGGGGCAGGTGCTCGTGGCCCGAGGGCTCGACTACGTGCAGGCGGCGCGCGCGCTGGGCGCGTCCGATCCGCGCCTCGTGATCCGGCACGTGTTACCGAACGTCGTGGGACCGGTGATCGTGGCCGCGACGCTCGGCGTCGGCGGAGCGATCATGGCCGAAGCGGCGCTCTCGTTCGTCGGCCTGGGCGCGCAGCCGCCCACTCCCTCGTGGGGCGCAATGGTCGCCGAGGGGCGCGACTTGCTGCGTGTCGCCCCCTGGGTGTCGCTGTTTCCGGGCCTCGCCATCGGTCTGACGGTGCTGGGCGTGAACCTCGTGGGCGACGGCCTGCGCGACGCGCTCGATGTGAGGGGGGGTATGATGACCGCGTCCGCCGGGCCGAAGCCCGGGCTCGGCGATCGTGCGTCCGTAAGGACGCACTCTGGTGCCGAGCCGGCCCGTCAGGGCCGGGGAGGGGACCCGTGACCGATATCGCGTACCACCCCACCCGCCTCCGCGCGCTGCGCGACCAGTTCCGCGCGCTCCGGGCCGCCGAGTTCCCCTGGACCGCCGACACCGTCTACCTCAACAATGCCTCCATCGGTCCGATCCCCGAGCGCACACGTCGGGCCCTGGACGAATTCACTGCGAAGCGCACCGCGCCGCATCTGCTACCTGACCGCGAGCTGCAGGCCGGCCTGCAGGCGGCCCGCGCCGCCGTGGCGGCATTGCTGAATGCCGAGCCGGCGGAGATCGCCCTCGCCACCAATACCAGCCACGGCTTGACCCTCGCCGCGCGCGCCCTGCCGCTCACGCGGGGCGACGTCGTGCTCGTCTCCGACCGCGAGTTCCCCGCGAACGTCTATCCCTGGCTGCTGCTGCGGAAGCAAGGCGTCGAGGTCGAGCTCGCGCCGTGCGTGCCCGAGGGCTGGCCGGACGAGGATTATCTCGTGGAACGGCTGCACGACCCGCGCGTGCGGGTGCTGGCAGTGTCGTTCGTGCAGTTCTCGAACGGCTTCCGGGCCGATCTCGCGCGGCTGGGCGCGGCGTGCCGGGCCAACGGCACGTTCCTCGTGGTGGACGGGATCCAAGGCGTCGGCAACTCGGTGCTCGACCTGCGGGAAACCGCGGTCGACATCCTGGCGTGCGGCGGGCAGAAGTGGCTGCTGTCACCGTGGGGATCGGGGTTCATGTACGTGCGGCGCGAGCTGATTTCGGCGCTCGAGCCCGCGGTGACCGGTTGGATGGCGTTCGAGGGCACCGACGATTTCTCGCGGCTCACCGAGTACAACCCCACTTTCCGCCCCGACGCTCGTCGCTTCGAGATGGTGACGCTGCCGTTTCAGGATTTCTATGGCATGACCGCGTCGGTGGGCATGCTCACCGAGCTGGGCACAGACGACATCGCACAATACACGCGGACGCTGCACGAGCCGATGTTCCGGTGGGCCGACGAGAACGGCACTCGCGTCGCCTCGCCGCGTGAAGAGGCGCACCGCTCCGCAATCGTGTGTCTCGCGCCGACGCACCCGGCGGAAGCGTACCACGCGCTGAAGCGGGCGCACGTCGTCTGCTCGCTGCGCGAGGGCGCGATCCGCTTCGCGCCGCACTGCTACAATACGGTCGAAGAGATGGAGCGGGTGCTGGATGTGCTGGATCAGCTAGAGTAGGGCGTCATACGTTGCACGTCACACGTCCCACGAACGCTCAGCGCCTTCCGTGTGACATGCGACGTGCGATTTGTGACGTGCGTGTAAGGAGAGGCGTCACGCCACGCGGTCCCGATGTCGATCGCCCCACGCCGCCCACCACACGAACAGCCAGCCGAACAGCAGTCCCCCGATCCCCAATGCCGTCGGCGTGGGCGGCGGCGGGCTGAACAGCGACGCCCCGTACGAGAGGATGAGGAACGCCATCAGCGCCCCGAGGCCATAGCGGCCCACGGCATCGCGCGCCCGCGTGGCTCTGAGGTAAATCCACAGGCCCGCGCCGAACATCGCCACTTCCACGAGCACCGTTCCCGCGACCGAGGTCCAGAGGCCGAGCCCCACCCGAGGGCCACCGGGGTAGAGCGGCATATCCGGGACGTGCGTGACGAAGTCGAGCACCCAATGGCTCACCACGAGCGCCGCAACGATCAATGCGGCGCGGGCGGAGCCGGTGCGCGCGCGGTACAGGAGCGCGAACAAGGCCGCCCACGCGAGCAGTGCCAGCAGACTGTGTGAGATGGGATACGAATCGAACGTCAGGTTGAGGAATGGATTGAACCCGCCGGTGATGCGCACGCGCTCCCATCCCATCAAGACGAAGACAGGCCAGAGCAGGTCGGCCAGCGAGGCGGCGGCGAACAGCGTGCCGAGTGAGGTCTGCGGGGCGGCGCGCTTGGCGGCGAGCGCGACGGCGTAGTGGCCGATGAACATGTCAGCGCACTGCCGCCACGCGCAGCAGGGCGTAATCCTTCTTCCCCTTGCGCAGCAGCACGTTCCGGTCGGCGAGCCAGTCGCCCGGCTCGATCCGCTTATCGACCTCCTTCACGCGCTGTTGGTTGAGGTAGATGCCCCCTTGCTCGATCGAGCGCCGCGCCTCGCTCTTCGACTGCGCCAGGCCCACCCGCACCACCGCGTCGACGAGCGTGAGCGTGTCCCTGCTCGACACCGCCGTGGTCGGGATTTCGCGGGCGAGCGTGTCGAACACGCCGCCATCGGCGGCGTGCGGATCGAAGTCGCCGAACAGCACCTCTGCGGCGACGCCGGCGGCGCGCGCGGCATCGCCGTGCACCAGCTGCGTCACGCTCAGCGCCAGCCGCCTCTGCGCCTCGCGCCGGCCGGGATCCTTGTGGTGGGACCGGATCAGCGCCTTGATCTCGTCCTCGGTCAGGTCGCTGAAAAGCTTGAGCTGTTGCTCCACGTCGCGATCGTCGGTGTTCACCCAGAATTGGTACAGCTGGTATGGGGACGTGAGCGCGGCGTCGAGCCACACGGCGCCCGACGCGGTCTTCCCAAACTTCGCGCCCGCCGCGGTGGTGAACAGCGGGGCGACGAGCCCGTGCGCCTCGCCCGCCGCCACCCGGCGGATCAGGTCGATGCCCGCGGTGATGTTGCCCCATTGATCGCTGCCGCCCACCTGGATCGTGCACTCCTGGGTGCGGAACAGGTGCAGGAAGTCGTAGGCTTGCAGCAACATGTAGCTGAATTCGGTGTACGAGATGCCGCTGTCGAGTCGTGCCTTCACCGACTCCTTCTGCATCATGACGTTCACGCTGAAGTGCTTGCCGATGTCGCGCAGGAAGTCGACGAGGCGCTGCTCCACGAGCCAGTCGGCGTTGTTGAGCACGAGGACGCGCGTGTCCTTCGAGTCGAAGTCGAACAGCCGTCCCAGCTGATCGCGCTGGCGGTGCACATTCTGACGGATCTCGTCCTTCGAGAGCAGGGCGCGCTCGGTCTGCTTGCCGCTGGGGTCGCCGATCAGCCCCGTGCCACCGCCCATCAGGACGATCGGGCGGTGACCGTGGAGCTGGAACCGTCGCAGCAGCATCAGCGGCATCAGGTTTCCGACCTGGAAGCTGGGGGCCGTGGGATCGAAGCCGCAGTACACCGTTCGACGCTCGGTGAGATGGCGCTCGATCTGCTGCGTCGCCTGTGAGAGCAAGCCGCGCCACTTGAGCTCGGCGAAGAGGGCTGACATGGACATGGCGCGGAATCGTACGGGAACCCACAACCGCTGGCAAGCGCCGCGCGGCCTCACTAGGTTGTAACGCGATGGCATCCATCCCCGCGCCTCCCCCGTCCGCACCGCCCGTGGCGCTTCCCGGGCTACGCGGCTGGTGGCAGGACCCCACGCACCGCCGCCACACCATCGCCGTCGCGGTGCTGGCCTGCGCGTACGGCCTGGGGCTGTCGTACGGCGCTTGGACCCGTGTCTGCGCCGGCGAGCACTGCCCCAGCATCTCGCGCCTGTACGCCAGCGGGAGCGGCGGCGGCGTGCAGGTGCAGACGTCCAAGGTGTTCGCCGCCGATGGCCGGCTGATCAGCGAGCTGGGCGCCGAGCGCCGCACCGTGCTGCCGCTCGCCGAGATTCCCCTCGCGGTGCGTCAGGCGTTCATCGCAACCGAGGACAAGCGCTTTTACGACCATCACGGCATCGACTACTGGCGCATCCTCGGCGCGATCAAGAACGACCTGCTGACGCTGAGCTTCGCGCAGGGCTTCTCGACCATCACGATGCAGTTGGCGCGCAACATCTTCCCGGAGGAGATCAGTCGTGAAAAGACGCTCACGCGCAAGCTGAAGGAAGCGCGTGTCGCCGCGGAGATCGAGCACAATTTTCCCAAGGACACGATCCTTCAGCTGTACCTGAACCAGATCAACCTCGGCGCCGGCGCCCACGGCGTTGAGGCGGCGGCCCAGATCTACTTCGGCAAGCACGCGCAACAGTTGAACGTGGCGGAGGCTGCGACCCTCGCCGCGCTTCCCAAGCTGCCGGCGTTCTATAACCCGCGCACCCACCCGGAGCGCGCCGTCCGGCGCCGCAACGTGGTGCTCGGGTTGATGCACGAGCAGGGGTTCGTCACCGCCGAAGAAGCCGAGCTGTGGAAGGCCTACCCGCTCGTCCTCACGGGCAACCGCACGAACTACGGTGACGTCGCGCCGTACTTCGTCGAGTGGCTGCGGGTACAGCTGGACGCGCGCTTCGGACGCGATCTCTACGAAGGCGGGCTGCGCATCTATACCACGCTCGACCTCGACATGCAGGAGGCGGCGGAGCGGGCGCTGCAGTCACAGCTCGACGCCATCGAGGCCGGCGTGTACTCGAACGGCAAGTTCCCGGGGCGGACCACCTACCGCGAGTACATCGAGTCGGGGAAGGGACTGGGGGAGGACCACCCCTTCACCAACTATCTGCAGGGGGCGCTAGTAGCGCTGGACGCGAGCACGGGATACATCCGCGCGATGATCGGCGGCCGCGACTTCGACGATTCCAAGTACAACCGCGCCACCCAGGCGATGCGCCAGCCCGGGTCCACCTTCAAGCCGTTCGTCTACTCGGCCGCCGTGCGGGCCGGTCACCCGGTCACCGAGATTCTCGACGACTCGCCCCTCAACCCGCCGGTGATCCAGCTCGATTCGACGCTGTGGCAGCCCAAGGATGACGACGACACTACCCTCGGGCTGATCCCGATGCGCGAGGGACTGTACCTGTCGCGCAACCTCGCGACCATCAAGCTCGGCATGGCGCTGGGGGAGCAGACGGTGATCGGCGAGGCGCGCCGCTACGGCATTACGACGCCCCTGCCGCCCTATCCGTCGATCCACATCGGTGCGCGCAGTGTGCGGCCTATCGAAATCATCGCGGCGTACACGTCGTTCGCCACGCTCGGCACGCGGGCGGAGCCCGTCGGCATCCTGCGCGTGGAAGACCGTCAAGGCAACATCCTGTGGCAACCCGCGATTCGGCGTGAGCCGGTGATGGATCCGGAGCACACCTGGCTCATGGTGGACATGATGAAGGATGTGATCCGGCACGGCACGGCATTCACCGCGGTGTGGAAGGCGGGCTTCACCCTCCCTGCGGCCGGGAAGACCGGTACCACCGACGACTACACCGACGCGTGGTTCATCGGCTACACGCCGGAGCTCGTCGCGGGGGCGTGGGTGGGGTATGACATCCCGCAGCGCATCCTCGATCACAACGCGGGCGGCGGCAGGATCGTCGCGCCCGCGTGGACGGCGTTCATGCGCGACGTATACGACCGCCGGCCCGCCCCGGCCGACTGGGTCCGCCCCGACTCGCTCATCACGCGGGAGGTCGACTGGTCGAACGGCTACCTCGCCACGCCGTTCTGCCCGCAGGCGGTGCGGCACTGGGACTGGTTCTATCCGGGCACCGAGCCATCGCAGGCCTGTCCCGTGCACACACCGTTCGGCGGCATCGGAGTGTCGCCGTGAGGGACGGGGGACTAGGGACTAGGGACCGGGGGCTAGGGACTGGGCTAGGACTGGGTTTCCAAGACCCCTAGCCCCCGGTCCCTAGTCCCCAGTCCCCGATGCTCCGCATCCGCGCCCGCTCCGTACACCCCGTCACGGCGCCGCCCATCGAGGACGGCGCCGTTCTCATTGACGAGCGCGGGGTCATCGCCGCGCTGGGCTCCAATGGGAACGTTCCCAGGCCCACGGACGCGCGGGCGCTCGATTTTCCCGACGCGGTCCTGATGCCCGGTCTCGTCAACACGCACACGCACCTCGAGCTCACTCATCTCGCCGGCAAGGACGACGAGCGCGACTTCGCCAAGTGGATTCGGACGCTGCGCGCCCTCAAGGACGCGACGACGCCCGACGAGTTCGCGCACGCGGCAGAGCAGGGAGTGCGAGATGCGTGGGCCGCCGGAGTCACGTGCGTCGCGGACACGGGAAGCACCGGAGCCCCCATCGAGGCGCTCGCCCGGCTCGGCGGCCGAGGCATCTATTACCAAGAGGTGTTCGGCCCCGACCCCGCGAAATGCGGCGCCAGTATGGGTGAGCTCGAGCAGGCCGTGCGTCGGCTCAGACCATACTCATGCGCACGCGTGCGCTTCGGTCTATCGCCGCACGCGCCGTACACCGTGAGCGAGCCGCTGTACCGCGCCGTGGCCGACTACGCCGGGCGAGAGGCGTTGCCGGTCGCGGTGCATCTCGCGGAGTCACGCGAGGAAACCCAGCTCGTGCACGACGGTACGGGGCCGTTCGCCGACGCGCTGCGCGCCCGGGGCATCTCAGTGGCGGCGCACAACTGCTCACCGGTCCAGTATCTCTTGCGACTTTGCGACGTGGAACGTGCGACGCCGTTGCTTTGCATCCACTGCGTGCAGGTGGACCGGAACGACGTCGAGCTACTGAAGCGGGCCGGCGTGAGCGTAGCCCACTGTCCCCGCTCGAACCACGTGCACCAGCACGGCGCGGCCCCCCTGGCGGCCTTTCGGGCGGCTGGGCTCGCGGTCGGCCTGGGCACCGATTCAATGGTGAGCGTCGGCGATATCAGTCTATGGGCGGAGGCCACAGCGGCGGGGCTCGTGGGAGAGGACGCGTTGCGAATGCTGACGCTCGAAGGCGCGCGAGCGTTGGGATTGGAGGGCGAGATCGGCTCTCTGGAGGTCGGGAAACAGGCGGACCTGGCGGTGTTTGATCGCTTTCCGTCCGACCGTCCGGCCGTCCGACCGTCCGACGCTCTTCTCACTGTCGTCGCCGGCCGGGTGGTTCACGGCTAGATTCTGGCCCCATGAAGACCCAGCGGCACGCCGCCATCTTGAAGATCGTTCGTTCCGCGACGGTGGCGAGTCAGGAGCGGCTGCGCGAGCTTCTGACAGCCGAGGGCTTCGACGTGACGCAGGCGACGCTGTCGCGCGACATCCGCGAGTTGGGGCTCGCCAAGGTCGCGGCGCCGGACGGCGCGTCGCATTACGCGCCGCCTCTCGAGACCGGCACCGCCATCCGCCCCCACCTCGAGCAGCTCCTGCCCACGCTGCTCGTTTCAGTCGAGGGCGTGGGACCACTGCTCGTGATGAAGACCCCCGCGGGGAGCGCGCAGGCGCTGGGGCTCGCGCTCGATGCGGCTGGCTGGAACGAAATCATCGGTACCATCGCGGGCGACGACGCCGTGCTCGTCATCACCAGGAGCGAGCGCGCCCGCCGCGCCGTGCATACTCGCCTGAAGGAGCTCGCCGGACTTCCGGCCTGACACCAAGGAGATCTCCATGATGAATCGCCCGCTCGTGTTGCTCGCCGTGTGTTGCCTGGGTGGGGTGCCCGCAGCGGCGCCTGGCCAGAGCACGCACAACGCCCTGACCCCCACGGAGAAGGCCGCCGGCTGGCGCCTCTTGTTCGACGGCAAGACCACCTCGGGGTGGCGCGGCTGGAAGAAGGACTCGATGCCCGCGGGCTGGCAGGTCGTCGACGGCGAGCTGACCCGCGTGGCCGCGGCCGGCGATATCATGACGCGGGACAAGTACCGCGACTTCGAGCTCTCGCTGCAGTGGAACATCGCCCCGGGCGGCAACAGCGGAATCTTCTACCGGGCGAGCGAAGACGACGACGCGATCTACTGGAGCGCTCCGGAAATGCAGGTGCTGGACGACGCCAGACATCCCGACGGGCAGTCGCGGCTCACGTCTGCGGGCGCGGACTACGACATCTATCCCTCCCCAGCGGGCGTCGTGAAGCCGGCGGGTGAATGGAACCAGGTCCGGCTGGTGGTCAAGGGCAACCACGTGGAGCACTGGCTCAACGGCGTGAAGGTGGTCGAATACGAATTGGGGAGCCCCGACTGGGAGGCGCGCGTCAAGGCGAGCAAGTTCGCGCCGCACGTCCATTACGGGCGCAATCGCGAGGGGTACGTCGGCCTGCAGGATCACGGCGACCGCGTGGCGTACCGCGACATCAAGATCCGGGTGCTGCCGTGAGCGTCCGCGCCAAACTGTCGACGATGATGTTCTTGCAGTTCTTCATCTGGGGCGCCTGGTACACCACCATCGCGGTGTACATGACCCACCACGGGATGGAGAAGCTGACGCACTGGCCCTATACGGTGAACCCGATCTCGGCCATCGTGGCGCCGTTTTTCCTGGGGCTCGTGGCCGACCGCTACTTTCCGACCGAGAAGGTGCTGGGCGTGCTTCATATACTGGGCGGCGTGGTGATGTTCATCGTGCCCCAGGCCACCGGCGCGCCGACCGCGTTCATTCTGCTGCTGCTGCTCTACAACCTCTGCTACATGCCGACCCTTGGTCTCGCCAACAGCCTGGCGTTCCATCACATCCAGTCGCAGGAGCAGCAGTTTCCGCTGATCCGCGTGTTCGGCACCATCGGTTGGATCGTGGCCGGGCTCTTCATTAGTTGGGTGCTCGGTCCCCTCGTGGGGACCGTCGCGGAGCAGACCCCGCTTCCCATTTACAGCACCGCCGTCGCGAGCGTGGTGCTGGGACTGTTCGCCTTCACGCTGCCGCACACGCCGCCGCCGGGCGCCGGGCAGCGCGTCTCACTGCGCAGCATCATCGGACTCGACGCGCTGGCGCAGCTCGGTGACCGCGCCTTCTATGTGTTCATTATCGCGTCGCTGCTGATCTGCATCCCGCTCGCCGCGTATTACAACTTCACGCAGATCTTCCTGGGTGACGCGGGAGTCACGAAGATCGCCGCGACGCAGGCGTGGGGCCAGATCTCCGAGACGGGATTCATGCTCCTCATGCCACTGTTTTTCGCGCGGCTGGGCGTGAAAAAAATGCTGCTCGTGGGCATGGGCGCGTGGGTGCTGCGCTACGCCCTCTTTGCCCTCGCGGCGCCGGCCGCGATCTTCCCGCTCATCTTCATCGGGATCCTGCTGCACGGCGTCTGCTACGACTTCTTCTTCGTGACGGGCCAGATCTACGTGGACAAGAAGTCGACCCCGGCCGTGCGCGGCCAGGCGCAGGGATTCCTCGTGCTCGTCACCTACGGCGTTGGCATGCTGATCGGCGCGCAGGTGGCCGGGAACGTCTACAACCGGCTGCTCGGCGGCGCCACCGGCCTGACGCTGGCGCGTTGGCCCAGCTTCTGGGTGCTGCCGGCCGGTTTCGCCGCGCTGGTCCTGGTCTTTTTCGCCGCGCTGTTCCGCCCTGCGGCGGGGCCTGTGCGCGAGCCCAGCCCGGGCTCGGCGAGGTGATTCGGATGCCTCGCAAGCGCATCACGAGACGCAAGTTCGTCAGCGAGCTGGGCGCGGGCGTCGCGTTCACGATCGTTCCGCGCCACGTGCTGGGTCGCGGGGTTCGGGCGCCGAGCGATAAGCTCAACGTGGCGTGCGTGGGCGTCGGGGGCATGGGGCGGAACGACGTGAAGGGGATGGAAGGCGAGAACATCTACGCGCTGTGCGACGTCGACTGGAAGGCGGCGGAGGACGCCTTTCAGACATACCCCAAGGCCAAACGATACAAAGACTACCGCGAGATGCTCGATCGGGACTCGAAGAGCATCGATGCCATCACGGTCTCAACGCCCGATCACTCGCATGCGGCGGCCGGACTGCTGGCGATGAGGGCGGGCAAGCACACCTACATCCAGAAGCCGCTGGCGCGGACCATGGGTGAGGTGCGTGCGCTGGCCGACTATGCGCGCGCCCATCCCAAGCTGATGACGCAGATGGGCAACCAGGGACACGCTCGCGAAGGCACGCGCCAGCTCCGCGAGTGGGTGGAAGCGGGCGCCATCGGGACCGTGCGCGAGGTGCACTTCTGGACCAACCGCCCGATCTGGCCTCAGGCGATCGAGCGCCCGCTCGAGGAGTACTACGTCCCCGCCACGCTCGACTGGAACCTGTGGCTCGGCACCGCGGCCGAGCGGCCGTATCATCCGGCGTACGTGCCGTTCAAGTGGCGCGGCTTTTGGGACTTCGGCACCGGCGCGCTGGGCGACATGGCGTGTCATATCATGGATGCCGCATACTGGACACTCGACCTTGGATTCGCGACCCGCATCGAGCCCGAGTCCACGCCGCTGTTCAAGGAGACGGCGCCTGCCGGGTCGCGCATCACGTACACGTTTGCCGCGAAAGGAAGCCGTCCTGAACTGAGGGTGGTGTGGCGCGATGGCAGCCTCTATCCGCCACGGCCGCCCGAGGTGACGGACGACGCGCCCTGGCCCCAGGACCGCGGCGGCGGCCAGCTGTGGATCGGCAGCGGCGGCAAACTCACCGCCGGAACGTACGGGGACGACCCAAAACTACTCGACCCCGCGAAGCAGGCGGAGATCACCGCGCACCCCCCGGCGCAGAAGTACGCACGCTCGCCGGGCGTGTATGCCGAGTGGATCGCCGCGTGTAAAAGTGGAGCGCCCGCCGGCTCGACGTTCGACGGGCACGCCGGAGGGCTCACGTCCATGGTGCTGCTGGGTTGCCTGGCGGTGCGGCTGGGACGCACGCTCGAAATCGACCCGGCCGCGGGGCAGGTGACGAACCTCCGCGTTCCCGAAGAGTACATCCGGCCGACGTACCGATCCGGGTGGTCGCTGTAGCGCGCGATGCAGGGACTGGCCGCGACGCTGACCGATCACCCGCTCATCGCGCTGGTCACGCTGTTCGGGGCGGGTCTCGTGACGAGCCTCACGCCGTGCATCTACCCGATGATCCCCATCACTGCCGGCATTCTGTCGGGAACGAGTGCAGGCACGCCGTCGCGCGGGCGCACCGCGCGACTTACACTCACGTATGCCGTGGGCCTCGCGCTGTTTTACGCGATCCTGGGCCTCGTGGCCGGTCTGTCGGGCACGTTGTTCGGCACCGTGAGCGCGAACCCATGGGCCCGCTTCGCGATCGGGAACCTGCTGCTGCTCTTCGGCCTTGCCATGCTGGACGTGATCCCCGTGACGGCGCCGCAGCGCTTGATGCAATGGGCCTCGGGGTTGGGTGGCGGCTCGTACCCAGCGGTGTTTCTCCTCGGAGCGACGTCCGGGATCGTCGCGGCGCCGTGCGGGGCACCGGCGTTCGCGGCGGTGCTCACGTGGGTCGCGGCGACGCGGAGCGGATTGCTCGGCTTCGTGTACTTATTCGTGTTCTCCTTGGGGATGACGGCGCTGCTCGTGGTGGTCGGCCTGTTCTCGGGCAGTCTGGCCGCGCTGCCACGAGCCGGTCAGTGGATGGTGTGGGTCAAGAAACTCGCTGGCGTGGTGCTGCTCGGCATGGCGGAGTACTATTTCATACAGATGGGAAAGGTGCTGTGATGCGATACGGATGGGTCGCGGCCGCGTTGCTGTGGCCGGCCGTCGTCAGCGGCCAGGACGTCGGCCTGTCGCTGGGGACCCAGGCACCCGTGGTGAGCGTGCAAGATCTCGACGGCAAGACCGTCGACCTGGGGCGATACATCGGCAAGGGCCCGGTGTTGCTTGAGTTCTGGGCCACGTGGTGCCCGGTGTGCGCCGCACTCGAGCCGGCGCTCAAAGACGCGCACGCCCGATACGGCGCGGCGGTGCCGTTCGTGGCCATCGGCGTGGCCGTGAACGAGACGCCGGCGTCGATCCGGCGCCACCTCGCAAGCCACCCCTTACCGTTCCCGGTGCTGTACGACGCGAGCGGCGCGGCAGTGCGGGCGTTCGAGGCGCCCACGACGTCGTACATCGTTGTGCTGGATGGAGCGGGGAAGGTCAGCTACACCGGCACCGGGTCCGACCAGGACGTCGCGGCGGCGCTGCGGCGCGTGGCGAGCCGGTAGTGCTGAGGAAGGTCCGCACGTTGTAATGTGCAGCGTGGGGGTGGGGCTAGGGCGCCTACACTCGGGGGCACACCGAAACCCGCACCCCGAACGGGAGACTGGCCAAGCCGGTTTCGCGTCCCGACTTCTGAGTTCGGGGCGCCCTCGCGTGTAAAGCGCCCGGCGCCCCACCCCCACGCTGCACGAAGTCTTGTGGGACTATTCCCCTGCTGTGTCGGCCGCTAGTTACTCGGCCGGCTTCGGCGCGACGCGGTCGATCGCCGCCGCCAGGTCCTTGTACGACTGTGGGTCGATCTCCCGGAACGGCGTCATCCGGTACGCGATCTTGCCGTCCGGCCCCACCACAAACAGCGTCCGATTGTCGACGCCGTACTTGGCGCTACGGGCGCCGTAGGTCGTGCCGACGACGCCACCAGAATCGCTCGCGAACAGGATCGGCAATTCGTCATCGCGCGCCCATGCCGCGAGCGTGTCAGCGGCATCCACGCTGACGCCGATCGGCACCACCCCACGGCCATCGTGAAACAGCTGTGCGTACTGATCACGGTACGCATGCATTTGGATCGTTCACCCTTTGGTGCGCGCCTTGTAGAAGAAGGCGAGCACCACCGTCTTCCCCTTGAAATCGCTTAGGTGGATCGGCGCCTTGAGGGTGCCGTAGCGCGTCGCGCCCGGCAGCGTGAAGTCGGGCGCCACCGCGCCGACCTGGAGCGGCTCGGGCTCCTTGGGGGTGGGCGCCTGCTGTGCCTGCAGGGTCGGCGCGACGAACGCGGCCACCAGCGGCAGCGCACGAGCGACGGTTGAGCAGCTCATAGACCTCCCTTTCAGTCCTTGAGCGAATGGTAATTCACATCCAGCACACGCAGCCGCTCGAGATGCGTGCTGAGCCGGGCGGTGAAGTCCGCAAAGTCCCGGCCCGCTTTCGGCGTCCACAGGACTTCAGCGAGCGCGCACGCCCGCGGGAACGCCATGTACTCCACCCGCTTCGGATCTGGAATGTACTCCGTCCACACTTGTCCCTGCGACCCCAGCACGTGACGCGCTTCGGCGTCCGTGAGCGCTGCCGGGACCGGCTCATAGGAGTACACCGTATCGAGCGGCAGGTAGCCGCCGATCGCGAGGGGCTCGCTGGTCGTGTCGACGGACTGGTAGTGGTCGAAGTACGTATGTGACCCGGGCGCCATCACCACGTCGTGCCCGGCGCGCGCCGCGGCGATGCCACCGTCGGTCCCCCGCCACGACATGACGACCGCGTTGGGCGCAAGCCCGCCCTCGAGGATCTCATCCCAGCCCACCAGCCGGCGGCCGTGCGCCGTGAGGAACTCGTCCATGCGGCGCGTGAAGTAGCTCTGCAGCTCGTCCTCGTTCTTCAAGCCGAGCTCGCGGATGCGCGACTGCGCCAGCGCGCTCGCTTTCCATTGTTTCTTCGGCGCCTCGTCGCCCCCGATGTGGATCCAGGGTCCGGGAAACAGCGCCATCACGGCGGTGAGCACGCTCTGATAGAACTTGATGGTGGGCTCGCCGGGGTTGAGGATGTTCTCGTCCACGCCCCAAGCGGTCCACACCGGCAACGTGTCCCCCGTGTTGCCGAGCTCGGGGTAGGACGCGATCGCCGCCTGCGAATGGCCCGGCATCTCGATCTCGGGCACGATCGTAATGAAGCGTGGCTGCGCGTAGGCCACGATCTCGCGCACGTCGTCCTGAGTGTAGAACCCCCCGTGCGGCTGGCCGTCGAACCGCCACTTGGTCGAGTCGTCTTCGTCCGGCCGGCCGATGATGGTCTGCCGGCGCCACGCGCCGATCTGCGTGAAGCGTGGGTACTGCGGGATCTCGATGCGCCAGCCCTGATCTTCCGTCAGGTGCCAATGAAACCGGTTGAACTTATGGAGCGCCAGGAGGTCCAGGTACTTCTTCACGAACTCCTTGGGCATGAAATGGCGCCCCACGTCGAGGTGCATGCCACGCCAGCTGAACCGCGGGTAATCCTCGATGGACACGGCCGGGACGGTCCACGCCACGGCCGCGACCTTCGCTTGCCGGTAAATCGCGGGTGGCAGGAGCTGACGCAGCGTCTGGATCGCGTAGAACGCCCCGGCGGGCCGGCGCGCGCGGATTGTCACGCGCGCCGGGCTGACGTCGAGCCGATAGCCTTCGTCGCCCAGCATCGCGAGCGTCGAATCGAGGCGAATCGAGATCGTCCGAGCGCCACCTCCGGCTGGCGCGGTCGACGCCACGGTCAGGCGGAATCCGGTGGCGGGGTAGAGATAGTCGGCGAGCGTCCCGCCGAGCGGGCGACTCGCGGCGTCTGTCGTGATGACCGTCGAGGTGGTCAGCGTGAAGCTCCCCGAGCCTGGCGTCAAATGCACGGGCCGGGGAACGATTGCGAAACCGGAATCGAGCGCGAACGCGACCACGAGCGCGGCCAGCATCAGGCGCCCACCCGGACCCGGGGGCGTGGACCCGCCGGCAGCTGCTCGAGCAGGTAGCGGGTCAGGAGCGAGAACACGTGCAGCGTGGTACCGCTGCCCTCGCAAATGCAATGGCTGCGATTGGGATACTCCATGAAGTCGACGGGCTTGCCGAGCGCGATGAGCCGGGTGAGCAGCCGCTCGGTCCCCTGATAATGGACGTTGTCGTCCCCGGAGCCGTGCACCAGGAGCAGGCGACCGCGCAGCCCCTCCGCATGGTTGATGGCCGACGCGGCGTCATATCCCGCCGCATTCTCCTGCGGTAAGCCCATGTAACGCTCCTGGTAGATCGTGTCGTACAGCCGCTCGTCGGGCACCGGGGCCACGCTCATTCCGACCCGATAGACGTCAGGGTAGCGGAACATCGCTTGGAGCGTGCTCGAGCCACCGCCACTCCATCCCCAGATGGCGACCCGCGTCGAGTCGAGGTAGGGACGCGACCGCGTCAGTGCTCGCACGGCATCCGCCTGCTCGCGACTCGACAGCACGCCGATCGCGCCGTATACCACTTTGCGCCAAGCCCGGCCGCGTGGTGCCGGCGTGCCGCGGTTATCCACGCTCGCCACGATGTACCCCTGGTCCGCGAGCATTCGATACCACAGTCCCATGCCGCCCAGCCACCGGTCGACCACCGTCTGCCCGGCGGGCTCGCCGTACACGTACATCAGCAGTGGGTAGGTCTTCGTGGAATCGAAGTCGCGTGGCCGGATCATCCAGCCGTCGAGAGTCGCGCTATCCGGGAGCGGCACGCGAAAGAACTCCGTGTGGCGCGCGGTGAGCGGGGCGACAGCGGCGCGCAACCGGTCGTTGGACACGACGGTGCGAACGGTGACGTGGGACGGCAGTCGTACGAGCTCCGTTACGGGTGGCGCGTCGAATGTCGAGTAGGTGTGCCACGCCCAGCGGGCGTCCGGCGAGATGTCGTAACCGTGCGTGCCCGGTCGATCGGCGGGCGACAGACGCTCCGGCTTCCCGCTGCCATCGAGACGCGAGCGGTACAGATAGCGCTGGGTCGCGTTGTCGGGGGACGCCTCGTACAGCAGCCAGCCGCCGGGCTCGTCCACGGCGGCCACCTGGATCACGTCGAACGGGCCCGGGGTCACGAGGCGGATGGTCTTGCCGTCGCGGGTGACGCGGTAGACGTGACGCCAGCCGTCCCGCTCGCTGATCCAGGTGAACTCCTTCCCAGCGGCGAGCCAGCGCACGTCGTCGACGACATCGAGCCACGCGCTGTCCTGCTCCACGAGCACGGTACGAACCGCACCTGTGGCGGCGTTGGCGAGCATCACGCGGTAGCGATTCTGCGCGCGGTTGACACGTTGCAGCATCAGCTCCTGAGGACCCGCCCATTCCAGCCGAGGCAGATAGTTCTGGCGCGGATCGTCGGGCACCTGCAGCCACGTCGTGGGACCACCGTCCGCGCTCACGACGCCGGCCGTCACCGCAGAGTTCGTGGTTCCAGCCTTCGGGTACTGAACCGGTGTGACGAACGGGTACAACGAGTCGGTGTCGTTCGTCAGGAGGAACGTGCCCACACCGGTCATGTCGAAGCGCCAGTAGGCGATGCGGGATCCGTCCGGCGACCAGCGGAAGCCATCGCGCAAATCGAACTCCTCTTCATAGACCCAGTCGGTCATGCCGTTCACGTGCAGCGAGTCGGCGTCAGCCGTGAGACGCATGATGCGACCGTCGGCCAGGCGTTCGACGTACAGGTCTCCCTGCCGCACGTACGCGACGCGGTCGCCCGTGGGCGAGAACTTGGCGTACATGAGGGACGATGGCGGCGCCTCGCCCCCCAGCTTCCGCAGCGCGCCGCTGCCCAGGTCGAGCACCCAGTAGTCCCCACGCGTGTTCTGGCGCCACACCCGCCGCGTGTTCGTGAACACGAGCAGTTTCGTCCCGTCGCTCGACCAGGCGTAGTCGTCGATGTCGAGCGGCGTTGCGCCGCCGGTCGGGACGAGCTGTCGCGCCGCGACGGCAACGCGGCGCGAGCCGGTCGCCGTCTCGTAGCGCACGATGTCTGCGCCGCCGGCCGCCGGCTCGACGGTGGTGTAGGCCGCGCCATCGGAGGTCCAGCGCGCTGGACCGAAGTGCTGCGGCGCGAAGTCACGGGACGCGAAGACGCGCCGCAGCATGTCGCTGATCGGGGCGGGCAGCTGCCCCGCGAGGGGCGACGCCGCGAGCAGGCTCGCCGTGACGACGACCGGCATGACGTGACGCAGCGAGTGCGCAGTCATTGCTCGGAGAGCTCGCGAATCCAGATGTCTCGGTAGCGAACGGGGTTGCCGTGGTCCTGCAGAAAGAGGGGCAGTTTGTCGCCGTGCGGCTCGTAATGGGCGCGCCGGCCGTGGACCGTCCACCCGGTGATGACCGTGGCGTTCTGTACCAGCACGCCGTTGTGGAACACGGTCACGCGGGCCGAGTCTCGCACGGCGCCGTCGGCCCTGAAGCGGGGACGGCGAAACACGATGTCGTACGTCTGCCATTGCCCCGGTGGCCGGCTCGCGTTGACGAGCGGTGGGGTCTGTCCGTAGACCGCCGCGGCTTGGCCGTCGGCGTACGTGTCGTTGTGGTACGAATCGAGCACCTGGATCTCGTAGTGGCTCATCAAGAACACGCCGCTATTCCCGCGCTCTTGGCTATCGCCCTGGGGCGGGAACGGCGTCGCCCACTCGATATGCAGCTGCTGATCACCGAACCCCCGCTGCGTCGTGATCGCACCGCTCCCGGGCACGACCTCCATGTACCCGTCCTGCACCTTCCACTTCGCTGCGCCGCCGGACTCCGCTTGCCACGCCGCAAGGTCCTTCCCGTCGAACAACACGATCGCGTCGGACGGCGGCGACACCGGCGGGCGCTCTGACCCGGGATCGACGACGGCGGGACGAGGTCGGTCGAGCGAATGGACGGGCCATTGTTGGGCGAGCATGGGTGCGGGCAGGAGGAGCGTGAGCAAGACTGCCCTCAGGGCTTCCAAGTTCCCTTCGCAACCGCTGGCACGAATTGCTCCAGCCCCGCCGGGGGAAACTCCACCGTCTTTCCTTGCTCGGCGCTCAGGTATGCCGTCATCAGCAGCTTCACGACGTCCAATCCGTCGTCGAACGTCAGCTGCGGCTTCTCGCCCTTCAGGAACACGCGGACGAAATGCCGATCCTCGGCTTCGTAGCCGTAAACGGACGCTTCCCCCGTGACGACCGGCATCAGCCCCATCTCCGCGTTCTGTTTCTCCACCAGGTCCTCGCCCGACTTGCCCTTCACCTCGCGGCTGAAGAACAGCTTGAGGCCGGACTCGAGCGAGTTCCACGCCATCGAGTATTCCGGGCCGAGCAGCTCCGCCGACAGGCGCAATCCGGCTCCCACGAAGCTCCAGGACGTCGTGGCTTCGCCGAGCACCGTGGCACCTTGGTCGGTCTCGAACTCGACCATGACGCTTGCGAAGTCTTCCGACGGCCGCTTGGCGTAATCCACTTCTTTCCCCATGGTCTTCTGGAGCAGGGCGGGGTAGCGACCCTGCGACCACTTCAGGCTCGCGATGTGCCCGGTGACGCGTACCGGTCGCACCGTGGTTCGCGCCGCCTCCGGCTGCGTGAGGAGGTGCCGCACCACCAGGGCTGAATGGCACATCATGTCGTTGAGCACGCCCCCGCCTTGCAGCTCGCCACGCCAGAACCACGGCATGTGCGGGCCGCTATGTTCCTCCGCGGCGCGCGCCAGGTACGGGCGTCCGGTGAGGGCCGCACCGCGCCCCCAGATGATGGCCCGCCCCTGCTCCACGGCGGGGGCGAACAGCTGGTTTTCGAGATAACCGTGCGCGATGCCAGCTTGCGTCACCAGCTCCATCACGCGCTGCGCTTCCTTGACGTTCCGCGCCAGCGGTTTCTCGCACGCGATGCCCGTGAGCGCGCCCTTGCCGCGCCGCACGGTGTCCGTGATCTCTTCGACGTTCTCGATGCGCGCGAAGTTCGGCCCGCACAGCCACACGGCGTCGATCGCGGGGTTCGCCACCATCTCGGCGATCGAGGCGAATGCCGTCGCCTGACCGACGTCGAGCCGGCGCGCGAGGGCCGCCATCTCCTGGGCGCGCTGGGCGTTGGGACTCCATACGCCGAGCACGTCGGCGTCGCGCACGGCCCGAAAGGCCTGCAGGTGGAAGCGCGCGTTGAAGCCGCTTCCGACGAACCCGACGCCGAGTCGCTTGTCGGTCATGATCCGTAGCTCACGCCGAGCTTCGCGAGCGCTTCCGGGGGACAGCCCTTCCATTCCGCGACGAACGTGTTGCCGATGTAGCGGAGGTCCTGCACGCCCATCCGGCTGGAGAAAAACCCGGACGCGGTCAGATCGCGGAAACTGTTGAAGAAGGCGACGCCCGCCGCGTGCTCGGGCTTGGCGCGCTTCGGCCAGGCGATGTCGTCCAGCACGGCGGTTCGCTCGGCTTCGCTCGCGGTGAGGAACGTCTTGCCGTAGCGGTCGTCGCATTCATGATCGAGCCATGCCAGGCCGCCACGGATCGGAGTCTCCAAATCGCGATCGTCACCCAGCATGAAGTCCATGAACTCGGGCACGCCGGCGTCGGTGGCGCTCCCCGAGCGCTCGTCCTTCGGAATGATGAGGTCCACGAGCAGGCGGACGGTGTCCCACTCGTGCGCCGTGAAGTGCTTCGGCTCGTACCGCGCGCTCCGCGCCAGCGCTTCGCGTGCCTGCGCCGCCGCTTCGCGAACGGCCTCGGGTGCCAGGCTCAGCGCCGCAGCCGTGGGGACGGCGGCCAGGGCGCGAAGCGCGTCCCGACGGCTCACACCGTCCGTCACAGGGCCCCCTTCTTCATCTGATCCGCGATGTACTCGCTGGTCCGCATCGACAGCGCGAGAATCGTCCACGTCGGATTTTTGTCCGCCTGCGACACGAACGGCCCGCCGTCCGTCACGAAGAGATTCTTGCAGTCGTGCGCCTGGCACCAGCGATTGGTCACCGACGTCTTGGGGTCGTCCCCCATGCGGGTGCCGCCGAGCTCGTGGATGATCACGCCGCCCGCCGCGATGCCGTACCCGCGCTCCGGGCCGGGCATCGGGGAAAACACTTCGCCCCCCATCTCGGCGATCAACGCCCGGAACGTCTCTTGCATGTGCTTCACTTGCTGGTACTCGTGATCCGACCACTTCCAGTGGAACCGCAGCGCGGGGATGCCCCAGCGGTCCACCGTATTGGGGTCGATCTCACAGTAGGTGTCGTCGTTCGGGATCATCTCACCCCGGCCCGAGAAGCCGATGGTGGCGCCGTAGTACTTGCGGTAGTCGTCCTTGAGCTGCTTGCCGTAGCCGCCGCCCGAGGGGTAGCGATGAATGCCGCTGCCGAACCCGTACGACGGGACGTGGGTGCCGCCCCACACCTCGATGTGATAGCCGCGCGGGAAGTCGAGCTTTTGGTTCTCCAGCCACCACGGCATGTACAGGTGCATCCCGCCCACGCCGTCGTGATTATGGGGCACCGGGTCCGTCATCTTCGGGATGAACCCGTTCACGTCAGTGCCGGTCGTGTCGGTGATGTACCTCCCGACGGTCCCGCTGGCGTTGGCGAGGCCGTTCGGAAACTGCGGGGATCGCGAGTTCAACAGCAGGCGCGAGGACTCGAGCGCGCTCGCCGCGAGCACCACGACCTTCGCCTGTACGTGGCGATCGGCCCCCGTCGTCTTGTCGATGTAGGCGACCCCAGTCGCCCGGCCCGCCTTGTTCAGCGTCACCTCGCGGGCCATCGCATTGGTCACGAGCGTCAGCTTCCCGGCGGCCAGCGCCGGCGCGATCAGCACGTTGGTCGATGTGAAGTTCGCGTTCACCCGGCAGCCGCGGTTGCACTGCCCGCAGTAGTGACAGGCCGCCCGGCCGTTCAGCGGCCGGGTGAGGATCGAGAGCCGGGCGGGGATGCACGTGACGTGCAGCCGGTCGGCCGCCTGCTTCACCAGCAGCTCGTGACAACGTGGGCGCGGCGGTGGCAAAAAGATCCCGTTCGGCTCGTTGGGGAGGCGTTCGTTGGAGCCGAACACGCCGATCAGACGGTCGACCTTGTCGTAGTAGGGCGCGACGTCCTCGTAGGAAATCGGCCAATCGTCCCCTAGCCCGTCGCGGCTCTTGCGCTTGAAGTCGTACGGCCCGAACCGCAGGGAAATGCGGCCCCAGTGGTTGGTCCGGCCGCCCACCATGCGGGCGCGCCACCAGCTGAATTCTGTCCCCGGTGCACGGGTGTAGGGCTCGCCCGGGATCTCCCATCCGCCGATGCACGCATCGAACTCGCCGAACGGACGGTCCACGGTCGACGCGCCACGCCGCGGCGACTCGTACGGCCACGTGAGCATCGCCGAGTCCTTCGCGTTGTCCCAGGGTTGGCCGGCCTCGAGCACCACGACGTCGGCGCCGGCTTGCGTGAGTGCATACGCGGCCATCCCGCCGCCCGCGCCCGAGCCCACGATGCAGACATCGTAGACTCGGGACTGGCTCGGGGCTCGGGAGTTGGGAATCGCCATGGTCGGTAACGTCGCTCAAACGGTGCAGGTGTTCACGGCTTCGCGCAGAGAAGTGAGCGGGTCGCGCGTCGGGGTGAATTCGTGAGCCAGGTATCCCTGGAAGCCGGTGTCGGCGATCGCGGTCGCGACGGCGCGCCAGTTGAGCTCTTGGGTGCCGTCGAGCTCGTGGCGGCCCGGCACGCCACCGGTATGGAAATGCGCGATCCATTCGTGATTGTCGCGGATCGTGCGGATGATATCGCCTTCCATGATCTGCATGTGATAGATGTCGTACAGCAGCTTGACACGCGGCGAGCCCACCGCTTTCACCACGGCTACCCCGAAGGCCGTGTGGTCGCCCTGATAGTCGGTGTGGTCCACCTTGCTGTTCAAGAGCTCGAGACAAATCGTGACGCGGTGCTGTTCGGCGAGCGCCTTGATCGCATTGAGTCCGACGACGCAGTTGTCGATCGCCTCCGCGTCGCTCTTGCCGCGGCGATTGCCGAACATCGCGATCACGTTGGGAACGCCGTGTTGCGCCGCGGCCGGAATCGTGGCTTCGAGTTCCCGCAACAGCATCGTGTGGTTCGCGCGATCGTTGAAGCCCGTGGGGATGAAATCGCGACGCGCCGTCGGATAGCCCATGGAGCACACCAGGCCTGACTGGCGCACCGGATCCCAATCCTCGGGCTGCAACAGATCGATCGCCGCGAGCCCCATCCCTGCGGCGGCTGTGCAGAAGTCGGAGAGGGGAATGTCGTGATAAGGCCAGCGGGAGACGGATTGCTTCATTCGGACTGTCGGACCGTCGGACGGTCGGACCGTACCAAGGCGCAAAGGCTCGGGTCTGACGTCCGCTGGGAGGATCGCGGCGGCGAACACGCCCGCCGATGCCGCCAGGGCCTCACGGCGCGTGACTGGTCGGCCGTCCGACCGCCCGACTGTCCGACGCGGCATCAGAACTCCAGCTGCTTCAGGTACTCGCAGCTCGCTCGGATCGACGCGAACGGGTCTGCCGGCTGGTCGTGCTCCACGAAGAAGTGCTTGATCCCCGCCTGCTCCTGTTTGCCGAAGATGCGCTTCCAGTCGATCTTGCCGGCCCCGACGTCGGCCATTTTGTGCTCGGGTGGGCCCATCGAGTCCTTGACGTGCACCATCGGGAACCGGCCCGGCCAGCGAGCGAAGTACGTCAGGGGATCCTGCCCCCCTTTGGTGATCCAGTACAGGTCCATCTCCATTTGCACCAACTTGGGGTCCGTTTCGGTGAGCAGCACGTCGTACGGCAACTTGCCTTCCACCGGCGCGAACTCGAAGTCGTGGTTGTGATAGGCGAATTGCAGCCCTGCCGCGCGCGCCTGCTCTGCCGCGCGGTTGAAGTCGGCGCCGAATCGCTTGTAGGCGTCGAGCCCGGTCCGGCGCTCCACCGGGATCCACGGGAACACGATGTAGCGGTGACCGATCACGTGCGCCGCGTCGAGCGCCGCTTTCCAGGCGTCCGGCTCGATCGCGCCGACGTGGGTCGAGGGAGCGGTGAGGCCATGCCGGTCGAGCATGGCGCGAATGTCGGCTGGCGACTTGCCGAAGTAGCCCGCGAACTCGACCTCGGTGTAGCCAGTCGCGGCGACGCGGGCGATCGTGCCCTCGACGTCCTTCTTCATCTCGTCGCGCACCGTGTAGAGCTGCAGGCCGACGCGGGTGAGCTTGCGGGTGGGGATTAGGGATTTGGGACTTGGGGCTAGGCAAGGCAAGGCGTACGTCAGCGCCGCCGCACCGAGTGTCTTCGTGAAGTCGCGTCGACTGGTCATCGTGGTTCTCCCGGGTCCGTGGTTCCTAACCCCTAGCCCCTAAATCTCCCTCCGCTTCATCGTTTCCACTGCATCCGCCGCGGCGCGCGCCGTGAGCGCCATATACGTGATCGACGGATTCTGGCACGCCGACGACGCCATGCGCGCGCCGTCGGTCAGGAACAGGTTTTTCACGTCGTGGCACTGGTTGTGAGCGTTCAGGGCGGCGGCGACCGAGTGGAGGAGTTCGCGGCGGTTCATGAGCGTCCCCAAGATCAGTCCGATTCGGGCGGTTCGCTAGGGAACCTCGGTGCGAATCGCGCACCGCGTCTTCCTTGTGGGGAGATTCCCTGGCGCGCGCAGCGGTTGACAGGTCGCCCAACCTCTGTATGTTTATGCACTACTGTGCATAAACCTGCGAGGGACGAAATGGGGCCGTTGGTGGTTCTCGCGTATTCGGGCGGACTCGACACGTCGGCGATCGTACCGTGGCTGCGCGAGCGGTACGGCGCCCGGGTCCTGTGCTTCGCCGCCGACGTGGGGCAGGGCGCGGGCGAGCTGAACGGCCTCGTCGAGAAAGCGAAGCGCTCCGGCGCCGTCGACTGCGTGATCGAGGACTTGCGCGAGGAATTCGTGCGGGATTTCGTGTTCCCCACGCTCCGCGCCGGCGCCGTATACGCACGCACCTACCTGCTCGGCACCGCCATGGCCAGGCCCGTCATGGCCGCGCACCACGTCGCGCTCGCCCAACAGGCCGGCGCCCAGGCGGTCGCCCATGGCTGTACCGGTAAGGGCAACGATCAGGTCCGCTTCGAGCTCACCTACGCCGCGTTAGCCCCCGACCTGCAGGTCATCGCGCCGTGGCGGGAGTGGCAGTTCGAGGGCCGCGAGGATCTCATCGAATACGTGAAGACGAAGGGCGTTCCCGTGCAGGCGACCGTCGAGAAGCCGTACTCCACCGACCGCAATCTCTGGCATTGCTCCCACGAGGGCGGCATCCTCGAGGATCCGGCGCGCGAGCCCCCGGAACACATCTTCGTCATGACCAAGGATCCCCTCGAAGCCCCCGACTTGCCCGCGGTAGTCGAGATCGAGTTCGCCGAGGGAACCCCGGTCGCGGTAGACCGCATGCCGCTCGGCCCGGTGGAGCTGCTCGAGCGGTTGAACGAGATCGCGGGGGAGCACGGGGTGGGCCGCGCCGACGTGGTCGAGGATCGCCTGGTGGGCATGAAGTCGCGGGGCGTGTACGAGACGCCGGGCGGCACGGTGCTGCACGCGGCGCATCGCGAGCTGGAGCAGCTGGTGCTCGATCGGCGCACCCTCCGGCTCAAGGACGAGCTGGCACTACAGTACGCCGACCTCGTGTATGACGGGCGCTGGTGGACGCCTGAGCGGCAAGCCCTCGATGCGGCGGTGGCGAGCACGCAAAAGCACGTGAGCGGGGTCGTGCGGCTCAAGCTGTTCAAGGGCGGCCTCACCGTCGCGGGACGCCAGAGCCCCCACGCACTGTACCAGCCTTCCTACGCGACGTTCGGCAAGGACAACGTCTACAATCAGCAGGACGCGGAAGGCTTCATTCATCTGTACGGACTGTCGATCAAGATCGGGGCGGGACTCGAGGCGGCGCGGCGGCAACCGGAAGTCGGCGCGGCGGCGGACTGATGCCGCGGTCCGGCGACACACCTTCCCCTCCGCCGACTCCGGCCGCCCCAGCCCCAGCCCCCGCCCCTCATCAAATGTGGGGCGGTCGGTTCTCGATCGGGCCGAGCGAGGCGCTTGATGCCTTGAATCGCAGCCTGCCCGTGGACCATCGCCTCTGGCCGCAAGACGTCACCGCGAGTAAGGCCTGGGTGCACGCACTGGGGCGGGTCCCGGTGCTCACCCCTGCCGAGGAGGCTCAGCTGCTCGACGGGCTCGACCGCGTCGCCGAGCGGCTTGCCGACGGCGCCGCCGTGGGCGCTCCTGACGAGGACGTCCATACGCTGGTGGAACGATTGCTGTATGAAGAAGTGGGCGCGGTAGCCGGCAAGCTGCACACCGGCCGGTCTCGCAACGATCAGGTGGTGACCGATCTGCGGTTGTGGACGCTCGACGCGATCGAACAACTGGATTCGGACTTGTGCCTCTTGGGTCGAGCTCTTACAACGCGCGCGCACGAGGGCATCGACCTCCTCCTTCCAGGATACACGCACGGCCAGCGTGCCCAGCCGGTGCGCTGGGGCTACGTGCTGCTGGCGCACGCTTGGCCGCTCGTGCGCGATCGCCAACGTCTTGCGGACGCGCGGCGCCGGGTGGCGGAGCTGCCGCTGGGGTCCGGGGCGCTCGCAGGATCGGGGTTTGCCGTCGACCGAGTGCTGCTGAAAGAAGCCCTCGGACTTCGCTCGGTGTCTGCGAATGCCCTGGACGCCACCGGCGATCGCGACTTCGTGGCCGAAGTACTGTTCGCCCTCGCCCTGGTGGGAACACACGTCTCGCGCTTCGCAGCCGAGCTGGTGTCGTACGCGAGCGCGGAGTTCGGCTTCGTACGGCTGGCGGACGACTTCAGCACCGGCTCGAGCCTCCTGCCCCAGAAGCGCAACCCCGACGTGTTGGAGCTGGCGCGGGCGAAATCGGGGCGGCTGTTCGGCGACTTGATCGCGCTGCTCACCACGTTGAAGGGCCTTCCAGCCGGCTACAGCAAGGATTTGCAGGAGGACAAGGCGCTGCTGTTCGACGCGTTCGATACCCTCGGTCTGGTATTGCCCGCCGTCACCGGCGCCGTGACGACGCTGAGAGCGGACGCTGAGCGCATGCGGGGAGCGCTCGACGCCTCGCTCCGCGCCACCGATCTGGCCGACCGGTTGGTCGAAGCCGGAGTCCCGTTCCGGGAGAGTCACGGCCTTGTCGGCCGGTTGGTGCGTGAGGCCGAGCGTTCCGGCGTACCGATCGATCGGGTGCCCAGTGCCGTGGCAGGGGCGATCCACCCGGCGCTGGTAGGTGCCCTGTCGCAGCTTGGCACTTGGGAGGAATCGGTGGAGAGCCGGGCGACCCCGGGCGGGGCCTCGCGCCAGTCGGTGCTCGATCAGATGGAGGCGCTGAAGACTGCATTCGCCGAGGGGGGAGGGACTTAACCCAAGCTCTTGCCGCGCCTTAGCCGGTTGTGTAGCATACGTGGCCGTCCTCCGGGAGGTGCGTGGAGGTCGGTGAAGGCTAGTGGAGGTTGGTGGGAAGCACCCTCACCGTCCTGCACAGTCCTCCACCATCCTCCACCGACCTCCGGATGGCGGCCACGTTTGCCACCGGAGAGTCCCTGTGCGCTGCTTGGCGCTCAATGCCTCGTTCGAGCCGCTGACCATGGTGCCCGTACGGCGGGCGCTGCGGCTCGTGATCGACCGCAAGGCGGAGATCGTCGAAGCAGACGGTTCCGTCGTGCACAGCGAGCGGCTGGCCATTCCCCGGCCGGCCGTGATCCGACTCGTCAAGTTCGTGCACGTCCCCCGCCGCTTCCGCCGTCAAGTTACCAACACCTTCCTGTTCGCCCGCGACAACTACCGGTGCCAGTTCTGCGGGCGGAGTCAGCCGGAGCTGCGGCATCGCGAGTGCCTCACCCGGGATCACCTGGTCCCGCTGTCGCGCGGGGGGACCAACGCCTGGACCAACGTGCTCACGGCGTGCTCGAGCTGCAACACGCGCAAGGGGAACCTCCTCCCCGAAGAGGCGGGCATGCATCCGCTGCGGCCTCCCTTCGAGCCGCACTTCGTGCACCTCGCATGGGCGGTGCGTCGCCTCACGTCGATCCAGTCCAAGTACATTCGGCTGTTTTACGGCGGCGAGGTGCTGGCGACGTTGGAAGCGTTGTGAGCCGGCGGGTCGCGGCCTAGTTCGCCGCCGGTACGGTGAACGACGCCGACCGGGCTTCCAGCGCGAGGCGTGGGAGGCCGGCGATGCGTACGAGTAATCGCTGGGCGCCGCGCGCCAGCGCGCCCCCCACGTCGCCGCCGCCCGAGACGGCGGGACTGACGTCTCCCTTGAGCCAGCGGGTCAACTCCTCGAGATCCGTATCGTTCAGCGTCGTCACCTCCAGGAGGCACAGGAAGTAGAAGTTCCCCGGGCCCTGGACCTTGCGCGTGACACGGTAGGGAATCTCCAGAGCGCGCTCGAGGTCTTCGGCAGTGCCGTACCGTGCCACCGTGCCGCCGGTGCGCAGCAGTACGAAGTCATCGGCCAGCGGGTCGTGACGCGCCACTGCGTCCCACGAGGCGTCGTTGAGGTGTTGGTCGAACCATCCCGAGCGCGCGCGCCATAGCTCCAGGCGGTAGTGCAGACGGAGCGGAAACCCCGACCGCATGAGGCCGACGAACTTGCCATCGGTCAGGAGACCGGTGGTCTGGACGCGGGCGACGCCGTTTTGGACGAGTACGGTCAATGCGGGCGTTTGCGCGGTGGCGGGGGAGGCCGCGCCCAGCAAGGTGAGGAACGCGACGCCCGCCCTCACCTCAGAAGCGGTGGTCGAGTCGCAGCGTGAATCGCAGTGGCTCGCCCGCGGTCACCGCCTTCGAGAAGTACATCCCGAACCCGCCCCAATCGACGCCCAGGCCGAGGTCCGCGAGCCAGCTCCCTAGGGTGGGGAGCCGGTCCGCGGGGAGCCGCCCGGGGCCGTTGCCCACGATCCACGCCTGTCCCGCGTCGGCCAGGACGACCAGGTCGGGTCCCTGCAGCGTGAGCAGCGACTTCGCCGCTTCGTCTTCTGGTGCCGCGGCGCCATACGACCAGTGCAGCGAGATGTGGCCGCGATACTCGGCCTGCGCGAGGATCACCCGGTCGCAGGCCGCGACCGAGGTGCCCGCGAACGCGGGGTCGATGATGTCGCCGTTGCAGGCGCTGGGGCGGAACCCGTACCCCGCGAGCGGATCGGGTCCTCCGATCGACCAGCGCCGCTGCAGTGGCAGGGGATCGCCGCCGATCCGTCCGGCGGCGAGGAGCCGGAGGTTCACGCGGCCCGAAGGGCTCACCCGAGTGTAGCGACGGAAATCGAGGAACAGCTCGCTGAACTGATAGGATCCATCGGTCGGGATCGGGCCCCGCACGGCCGTCGGAACACCGGTCTGGGGTTTCACGTCCTTCGAGCGGGAGTTCTCGAAGCGCCCGCGCAGGAGCCACCCCGCCGTCGGGTCACGCGCATCGTTGCGCGTGTCGAAGGTCACCGCAGCACCGAGCGTCGTGTAGTGGCCGTCGTCGATGGGCGGGTTGGGGCGCCACGCTTGGTCGTTGCGGAAGACGGTCCAGGGGTCGCGCGCCGTGACGCTCGTCTGCCAGTCGTGAGTCAGGGACACATCCAGTCGCAGCGCCCGTTCCGGCCGCACAAAGACTCGGCCCGCGAGTCCCTTGCTCAGGTAGTAATCGCGGTAATCTCGCTGGAACAGGAAGGCGGACCATCCCACCTCGCCGCTGCGCAAGCCCCAGTCCTCGACCGGGGTGACGTCGTCGAAGGCGCGGAACTCCACGCCGTATGCCGGGATGTCGCCGGCGCGCAGCTCGGTGCGGAGCAAGTAGCCAAGGTCGCTGCGTTTGTCGGTGAGATTCCCGGCGGTACGAAACACGCCGAGGGCGTCGATGCGCAGGCGCACGTTGGTGTGCACCTTCCAGTCGAACGCCGGACCGAACACGATGGGGAGCCCTTCGACACGGTTGAACGTGCCCCCGGTGGCGAGCGTGAGCGACGAGCGCGTGTCCGCCGTACCCCAGGACTTCTCGATCCCGAGGCTCTTGAACCAGCGGCGCAGATCGGGCGGCGCCAGCGCGATGTCCTCACCCTTGGTGCGGTAGGCGAGCGGCTCGGGGTAGAGGTGCACCTCGCCCCCGACGCTCGCCGCGGGGCTCCGCGCCGCCGTGCCACCGATCACGATCAGATCGCCCGTGATCACCGCGGTGGAGTCGAGCAGCGCGTCGCCGTTGATGACGAGCAGTGTGCCTTCGATCCGCCCGGCGACGGTGATGGCCCCGTTGCGCACGGCAACGTCGCCATGCCACGTGTTACCGCGCGGCAGCCGGGAGCGACCCACCAGTCGCGTCGTGGTCGGCGCGTTATACCGGCGCACCGCGTCCTCTGCCACGGCGTGGGGCAGTTCAGGCGGCCGCACCACCACGCCGCCGCTCTCCGGCTGGATCACGATGGCCGTGTCCTGGGCGGCGGCACGACCGGGAGCGAGGGCGGCGAGGGCAGCGAGGGCGGCGAGGGCGACGACCAGCACGAGCGCGCGCATAGCGGGCATCCTGATGAGGGCTGCGCGGCGGGCGTGCACGGCCTGTGCCGCTTCCGGCGCGGCGGCGCCCGGCGCCAGCGCGGCCTCCGGCGTACGAGCGCGACGCACTGAACGTGTCATCCCGCTACGTTGCGCGGCGGCTCGAGCCCCAGCCGACGCATGCGGCGATACAGGTTGGCACGATCCGTCGCCAGCTTGCGAGCGGCGTCGGCGACGTTGCCGCGCGCGGCGGAGAGCGCGCGTGCGATGAGCGTGCGCTCGAACCCGTCGAGCGCGTCGGTGAGTGCCACGTCGCTCCAGCCCTCGGCCGGAACCGGGGGCGCACCGTCCGTCGGCACCACGCGAGCGACGTCGTCCGCGCTCAGTACGTCTCCCGCTGCCAGGATTGCGAGCCGCTCGATGATGTTAGCGAGCTCGCGCACGTTGCCCGGCCACGGATAGGAAGCGAGCAGCTGCACGGCGCCGGCGTCGAACCGCACCGCACGGCCCAGACGCGCAGCCTGGCGGGCGGCGAAGTGCTGCACCAGCGCCGGCACGTCGTCGGGGCGCTCACGCAATGGCGCGATGTGAACTGGGAGCACGTTGAGCCGGAACAGCAGATCGTCCCGGAACTGTCCGTGTTGCGAGGCTCTCGCCAGGTCCTTGTTGGTCGCCGCGATCACCCGGACGTCCACGGTCAGGGGCTTCTCGCCTCCCAGACGCTCGATCACCCCCGTCTCGAGCACGCGCAGGAGCTTGGCCTGCGCCTCGGCGCCGAGGTCACCCACCTCGTCGAGGAACAATGTCCCGCCGTCCGCGAGCTCGAAGCGTCCCACCCGCCGCTCCGCGGCGCCGGTGAACGCTCCGCGCTCGTGCCCGAACATTTCCGATTCCACCAGGTCCTTGGGGATCGCGGCGCTGTTCACGCACACGAACGGCTTGGCGGCGCGCGCGCTCAGTCGGTGGATCGCCGACGCCACGAGCTCCTTGCCGGTCCCCGACTCGCCCGTGATCAACACGCGTGCCTCGGTGGGCGCGATGCGCGCGATCAGCGCGCGCAATTCCTCCATCGCCTTGCTCACCCCGACCAGCGGATCGGCGTGCCCCAGCGCCTCGTGCAAGCGGCGATTCTCCGCCAGCGTGCGCGACAGCTCGAGCGCCGCCCGCAGCGTCGTCAACACGCCCTCGGGCGTGAGCGGCTTTTCGAGGAACTGGAATGCCCCGAGTTTGGTCGCCCGCACGGCATCCCCCAGCGTCGCCTTGCCGCTCATCATCACCACTGGAAGGTCGGGGGCGAGCCGCTTGAGCTGCTCGAGTGTGGCGAGGCCGTCCGGTCCCCCCGGCATCATGAGGTCGAGCAGCACTGCGTCCGGGGGATCCCGCTCGACCGCCGCGAGGGCCGCCGTGCCATTCGGGGCTTCCATCGTCTCGAACCCCTCGGACTCCAGTAGCGCGCCCACCATCTTGCGGATGTTCGTCTCGTCGTCGGCGAGGAGGATGCGCGGGCTCATGCGGCGGACAGTACGATGGAGAACATGGCGCCGCCTCCCGGCGTCTCGCCCACGGTGATCGTGCCGCTGTGGGCCTCGATCGTCTGGCGTACCAGGGCGAGCCCCAATCCCGTGCCGTCCTGCTTGGTGGTGAAATACGGCTCGAACACACGCTGCCGCAGCTCGTCGGGAATCCCCGGGCCGTGGTCCGCGATCGTCACGACAAGGCCGCCGCCGTCCCGTCGCACCTCGACGTCGATCGTCCCCCGACCGCGCATCGCTTCGGACCCGTTGCGGAGCAGGTTCGCGAACGCCCGGCGCAGCGGCTCGTAGTATCCAAGCAGCCGACACGACTCGCCGTTCGCGCGCACCGATACCTCTACGTCGGCCGGCACGGCCGTCTTGCCGAGCTCCATCAGGAGGTCCACGAGGTCCACTTCGCTCTTCGGGCCCTCAGGGAGGCGGCCGAAGTCGGAGAATTCCTTCGCGAGTTGCTCGAGCCGCTGGGTCTCGGCCGACAGAACCTCAACCGCCACGGCGGTCCGATTGTCCGACTGGCCGACTGTCCGACCGAGTTGATCCACGGCGATGCGCATCGCCGTTAACGGGTTCTTGATCTCGTGCGCCACCCGACGCGCCACCTCGCGGAACGCCCGCAGCCGCTCCGCCTCGAGCTCGCGCTCGCGCGCGGCGTCGAGCGCCGTGGCGAGCTCGCGCAGCGCCTGGCGCAGCGCCTCGAACTCCGGCGCTCCGCGTGTGGGCGGCCCGGCAGGAAGCGGCATGCGGCGACGGATCAGTCGCGTCCACCCGACCAGCTCGTCGATCGGCCGGGACAGCTGGCGTGACAAGTGTCCCGCCATCCGCACCGCCGCGATCACTACGACGCCGCCGAACACGATGACCACCGCCGCAAACCCGCCGGCATAGTAGCGCAAGTACGTCTCGGCGCGTCGTGCCAGCGTGACGGAGTTGGAGAGGTGGGTAAGGTGCTCGCGCAGCGCCGCCCGCTCGCGGGGCGTGAGCTGCGTGGTGTCCATCCGCTCGACCATCTGGCGCGCCGACGCCGCCGTCTCCTCCAGCGCGACTCGCGCTCCCGCCGAGGGCGCCACCGTGCGGACCGCCAACGCCCACCCCACTACCGCGAGCGCCGTCGGCACCGCGGTCAGCGCGACCAAGATCACGAAGATCCGTTGCCGGAACGGAAGCGGCATATTTGTGTGACCAATCTAGGATACCGACCCTGGTGTGACAATTCGACACGGGTTCCACCTTCCGCGCTCAGGGGGCGAGATGAAGTCCCACACGCACTACCTCTGGTTCAACACGAAACAGCGCCAGGAAATCATCGACGTGACCGATCAAGTCGCGGCGCAAGTGACCGCGAGCGGGATCGTGGACGGCCTCGCCCTGGTGAGCGCCATGCACATCACCGCCTCGGTGTTCGTGAACGATCACGAATCGGGATTGTGGTCGGACATTCTCAAATGGCTGGAGACGACCGTGGCGCCGTGGGATCCGAAACGCTACCGGCACAACGAGACGGGGGAAGACAACGCCGCGGCGCACCTGCGGAGCCTGACCATCGGGCACGAGGTGATCGTGCCCGTCACGAAGGGGGCGCTGGACTTAGGGCCCTGGCAGCGCGTCTTCTACGGAGAGTGGGACGGGCAGCGCAAGAAGCGCGTGATCATCAAGGTGCTGGGGGAGTGAATGGGCGAGCGGCGGCCTATCCCTTTCCGCGCAAGTTGTTTATTTTCAAAGACTCTGAACGCTGTGAGGGACGTGGCGGACGTGGTAACGGGTCATCTGGCGGCGCTCTTCGCCCACGCGGCCGAAGAGCATCCTGACCGGGAGTTCCTGGTCTTCGGGTCGCGCCGGATGACCTATGCGCAGGTCGAACGGGAAGCGGTGGCTCTTGCCGAGGCGCTGGGCGGACTCGGCGTCCAGCCGGGCGACCGGCTGGCGGTGGACCTGCCGAACTGGCCTGAGTGGGTTGTCGCGCTGCTCGCCGCGGCGTACCGCGGCGCGACGCTCGTCCCGCTCGATCCTTCCCTCACACTCCACGAGCTCAAGTACCAGCTGCGTCACGCGGCAGCGCGTGCCGTGATCGTCGCCGAAGCGCATCAGGGCGCGGACTTCGTGGAGTGGTACGACGAAGTGCTGCCGGAGCTGCCCGACCTGCGCGCGCTGATCGTGGTGGGCACCAGCGATCGCTGGTTCGACGACCGCGTGTACCGCTATGGCGACCTAGTATCGAAACGTCCAGCGACAGCGAGAGCGATCGTGCCGGGCGATCCCGCCCCCCAGCCGCTCGTCATTCTGTACACATCGGGGACGATGGGGAAGCCGAAAGGCGTGACGCTGTCGCACGGCAACATCACGTTCGCGGCGCGGGCGTCCGGCGAGGCGCTGCGGCACACGGGAAAGGATCGCGTTCTAGGCGCAGTGCCGGTGTTCACGATCTTCGGCGTGCACGTCGTCGCCGTCACGATCACCGCCGGCGCGACGCTGGTATTACAAGAGCGCTTTGACGCGGGCGAGGCGCTGCAGCTCATCGGGCGCGAGCGGGTGACGGTGGTGCACGGCGTTCCCACCATGTTCGAGCTGCTCATGCGCCATCCCGCTTTCGTGGCGTCTGCGCCGACCACCTGCCGCTCGGGGCTGGTCGCGGGGAGCCCGGTCTCCCCCGATTTGGCTCGGCGCATCCGGACGTGGTGTGACGTGCAGATCGCCTACGGCCTTACGGAAACAGGGCCGACGGTCACCGTGACCCGGTTCGACGATTCCGTCGAGCGGCGGACGCACACGGTTGGCCGGCCCGTCGCCGGGGTCGCGGTGCGGGTCGTGGACCTGAAGAGCGGCGTCCTGCACGGCCCCGAGGCGGTGGGCGAGCTGGCGGTGAAGGGACCGAACGTCATGCTCGCCTATTACCGCATGCCCGGCGAGACGGCACGGTCGCTTACCACCGACGGGTTCTTCCTGACGGGCGACCTCGCCCTCGTGGACGAGGACGGGTACGTCAAGATCCTCGGGCGCCGCGCCGAGGTGATCATCCGCGGCGGCTACAAGATCTCTCCACGCGAGCTGGAGGACCTCCTCCGGACGCACCCTGCCGTCGGCGACGCGTGTGTGATCGGCATCCCTCATGAAACGCTGGGGGAGCTGATTTGCGCCTGCGTTGTGCCGACGGAGGGATCCATCGTGACAGGCGACGAGCTCAAGGACTTCTGCCGCGACGCCGTTGCCGACCACAAACTGCCCGACCTGGTGCGCTTCTTCGACACCCTGCCGCTGACCGGGAGCGGCAAGGTGAAACGACGGGAGCTGACACAGGTCGTTGGCCTGGAATTGAGCGCAACCACATGACACCGCAGCCCCAAGCGCATTTACCTCGACCGGTGCACCACGAGCCTCCCGCCCACGCGCCCAACGCGGCGCTGCTGATCGATTTCGACAACGTGACCATGGCGATTCGCTCCGATCTTCAGACGGAGCTGAAGCGCCTGCTCCAGTCGGAGATCATCCGCGGCAAGGTGGCCGTACAGCGCGCGTACGCAGATTGGCGGCGCTACCAACAGTACGTCGTACCCCTCGCGGAGTCGTCGATCGATCTGATCTTCGCGCCGGCGTACGGCTCCAACAAGAAGAACGCCACCGACATCCGGCTCGCGATCGACGCCCTCGAGCTGGTGTTCACGCGACCCGAGATCGGAACGTTCATCTTGCTGTCGGGCGATTCCGACTTCTCGGCGCTGGTGTTGAAGTTGAAGGAGTACGGCAAATACGTGATCGGCGTCGGGATCCGCGAATCCTCGAGCGACTTGCTCATTCAGAACTGCGACGAGTACTACTCCTACAACGAGCTCGCTGGATTCACCAAGGAGAGCGACGTCACCTACGAGCGGCACGATCCGTGGGAGTTGGTGGTCGAAGCGGTCAAGCAGATGACGGCCCATAACGACGTGATGCGCTCCGATCGCCTGAAGCAAGTGATGCAGGAGATCGATCCCACGTTCAACGAGAAGGACGTCGGGTTCTCGCGCTTCTCGAAGTTCGTGGTAGAAGCGGCCCACAAGGGTCTCATCAATCTCACCAAGCTCGACAACGGGCAATACGAGATCGGCCTCGGCCCCGGTGTGCCGGGCGCCGCGGCACAGCCGGCGGCGGTGGCCGCTGCGGCCCAGGAGCGCCCGCGCGAGCACGCGCGCGGTGAGGGCCGTGAGGGCCGTGAGGGTCGTGGGAGCCGTGGCCGTAGAGCAGGGTTCTCGCTGGACGGGGCGTTCGGCCTCATCAAGCAAGCGATCGGACGCCTGGGCGGGGATGCTCGCCCGGTGAGCGCTCAAGAGCTCGGCGAGGCCATGGCCGAGATAAAGGGCGAGGATCAACCGGTCGAGCCGGCCCAGGTGCAGAAGCTGTTGCGGCAGGCGCACGACCGCGAGCTGATCGATCTCTCGAAAGAAGACGATGGCGCGTACACCGTGAAGCTGCGAGACGAGACTCCCGCCCCCGCCCCCGCCGCTCCCGTGGCGAGCGACGCGGACGAAGCGCTCGATCCGCCGATGCCGGAGTCGTCGGCGCCGCCCTCCATGCGGCCCGCGAACGCCCCGACGGGCGGCATGCCGTCGCGCTCCGCCCGGTTCCGCCGGGGCTCTCGCGGACCGCGCGTGCCGCCTCCTGGCGTGCCCAAGATCGGGGTCGTCGAGGTCGACCCGAACTTCAAACCTCGTATCGAGCTGCTCCCACCCAAGCCACCGTCCGTCCCGGCGCCATTCGGGGGCGAAGCTGGGAGCTCCCAGACGGCTACGGAGGACGACGAGCGCCGGGAGCGCAGTGGGTCACGTGGTGGCCGTGGTCGCGGTGGGGGCAGGGGCCGGAGTCGTGGCGACCGGGAGCACGCCGACGTGAGCGATCGTCCTGAGCGGGGAGAACGCGGCGGCCGCGGGCGCCGCGGTGGTCGTGGACGCGGTGGCAGGGGCCGCGGTGCAACTGAGCGCAGCGACCCGCGCGAACCGTTCGAGCCCCGCCCCCGGGCTGCCGCCGCCGAGCCGTCGCCCCCCCCGCCGCTCCCGCCCCCGCCCGCACCAAAGCCGCGGGAGAGGGAGCCGGATCTCGAGAACGACGGTGAGTCATTCTGGTCCAAGGTGAAGCGCGGACTCACCGGCGGGGCGTGAGCAAGGCGGCGCTCCCCGCGTCGTTCTACGCGCGACCCACTCCTGAGGTCGCGCGTAGGCTTTTGGGACACATCCTGGTCAGTCGGGTCGGCGGCCGCTGGACCGCTGGACGGATCGTCGAGACGGAGGCCTATCTCGGGACGCCGGACCCCGCGTCCCACGGTTATGGCGGCCGACGCACCCGTCGCAACGCCAGTCTGTTCGCCACCCCCGGCACGGCGTACGTCTACTTCACCTACGGAATGCATTGGTGTCTCAACGCCGTGACCGAGCGCGCCGGCGTTCCGACGGCAGTGCTGATACGCGCCCTCGAGCCGCTCGAAGGGTTCGCGATCATGCGCCGCCGCCGCGGCGCCGTCCCCGATCGAGAGCTGTGCTCCGGCCCCGCAAAGCTATGCCAGGCGCTCGGCGTGACGGGGCGGGAAGACGGGATCCCACTCACGAGTGGCCGGTTGCGAGTGCTCAGGCCCGATTTGCGACAGCGTTATGCCATCACTACGACACCACGGGTCGGCATCACTCGCGCGGCCGACTGGCCGCTGCGCTTCGTGATCAAGGATTCCCCATGGGTCTCCCGCTAAGATTGCTGTTCGTGCTCCAACAAGCGCCCGCTCCCCCCGCCCCGACTCCCTTTCTGATTGTCGACGGTCACATCGATACTCCACAGCGCATGCTCGATATGAGGACTGACATATCGGCGCGCCTCCCGGACGGTCACGTGGACGTGCCGCGGATGCGTGCGGGGGGACTCACCGCGGCGTTCTTCTCGATCTGGGTGGATGCGCGGTACGGACGCCGCACCGCCTTCCGCCGGGCGCTCGATCTCATCGCGGCGGTTCGGGCGCTCGCCGACACGAATCCTGAGGTCGAGCTCGCGACCACAGCGGACGGGGTTCGGGCGGCGGCGGCGCGCGGCCACATCGCGGCGCTCATGGGAGTCGAGGGGGGGCACGCGATCGAGAACTCATTGGCGAAGCTCGACTCGTTGTACCGACTCGGCGTCCGCTACATGACGCTCACCTGGAACAACGGCAACGACTGGGCCGGCTCGTCCACGGATGTGCGGCGCAACGGCGGTCTCACCGCGTTCGGCCGCCGCGTGGTGCGGCGCATGAACGAGCTCGGAATGCTGGTGGACGTCTCGCACGTGTCGGACGCGACGGTGCGCGATGTGCTGGCGACCACCACCCGACCGGTGATCGCATCGCACTCGTCTTGCCGGGCGCTTTCCCACCACCCCCGCAACTTGACCGATGACCAGCTGCGCGCCATCGCGCAGAACGGAGGCGTCGTCGGGATCAACTTTTATCCGGTATTCCTGGACGACCACTTCCGTGCCCAGTACGAAGAGCTGCGACGCCGTCTCGGGCCTGAAATCGACTCGATTCGGGCCCGCTACCGCGGGCGGCCCGGCGAGTCCGCCTTCGAAGTCGACAAGTTCGTGGGCGCCAGCGCGGCGGAGCTCGATGTCCCCACCATCGACCGCCTGGTGGACCACATCGAGCACGCTGTCCAGGTGATGGGAATCGACCACGTGGGGCTGGGGAGCGACTTCGACGGGATCAGCGTGCTCCCGGTGCCCCTGAAGGACGCGTCGTCATTGCCCGAGCTTGTGCGGGCGCTCGCCGCCCGCGGCTTCTCAGACGCGGACGTGCGCAAGATCCTCGGCGAGAATTTCCTGCGCCTGCTTAGTAGCGGTCCGTGATCCCTTCCTTGGCGGACCCGAAGGAGTAGCGGATGCCGCCCTGGAAGGTGTGTGTCGTGCCTTGGATCAGGAAGCGCGCTGCCGCCGATGTCAGGATGTAGTGGCCGTACAGCGCCAGCCGTCCCTGCTTGATGTCGATCCCGCCCATCAGCCAGAAGAACGCCTTGGTCGCAGCGGCGTCCGCCTCATCCTGGAGCTGGCTGAACTGGGCGCCTACGCAGCTGACGCAGCTGACCTGGACGTTGAGCGCTTCCATGAGGGCGAAGCCCCCACCCCCGAACGGCTCCACTCGCAGCTGCGCGGGGAAGGCGAGCACGCCGACCATGATGCGGCGCAGGTTGTTGAACTGCACGTTGCCGGGGTTGACGGTCCCATCCGGCTCGACGATGGTCACGTGCCGGGGGCTGATGAAGAACGACTGCTCGTACGACGTGTACAGCGCCGTTTTCTTGCCGGTGATCAGCCAATGACCGCCGAAGCTGGGCTCGAAGGAGTAGCTGTCGAAGTTGGTGCGAAATATGAAGATACCGGCTTCGCCGCCCCAGTACCACTTGTGTTGCCAGTCGCTCGAGCGCTGCTCGAAGCTCGGGCCGCCCCGGGGCCGGACCACCGGCACATGACCACCCGCGGCCACGATCGAGTCGCGCTTGGCCTTGGGAATCTCCGGCTGCTCGACTTCCTTGGGTCCCCCTCCGCCGCCGATGAAGAACGAGAGGCCAGCGGATCCCGTGACGTGGCCCACCCACAGATGGGTTAGGCAGCAGTCCTTAGGCGTGTAATAGGCGCGGGCTTCCAGCCGTAGAGCCATGTGGTTCCCAATGAAGAAGCGCTCGCCGATTCCTCCATGGACGGCATGGTTGTAGAAGTTGTAGGGGGCGTTTACGCCCATGTCGGCATGGGTGTACCCCGCCAGCACGTACAACACGCTTCCGCTACCGCCCCCGTTGATCACAAGGCTGGCGCTCCCGAGTCGGACCTGAGTGTGGTCCACGCCTGGAAGGGGGTTCTTCAACAGGGGGTAGGAGACGTTTCCGTCGATTTCGAGCCCAATGTAGTCGTTGAGGAAAAACCCGATCCGGCCGCCCCCGCCAAACTGGTTCTTGAGCTCAAAAGCGCGGTCGTACCGCGTGAACGTGCCATAGCCGCCGAACTCGATCTGGTGGGCATGTTGCGCGCTCAGCGACGCGGCCACGCCAGCCAGGAGCACGCCGATCACCGTCACTACCCGCATGGGACGACTCCCAGGATCGCGTTCAGAGGGGAAAAAACGCCACCCAAAATAGGGAGTTTGTCTGGAAAACGCGATACCCCTTCGCTTTAAGCCTCTGACTCTTGAAATTACTTGAAGGTATCCCGAATAGATACCGAAAATCTCACACCAGACCCAACGTCTTTCCCACCCGCTGGAAGGCGGACAGGGCGAAGTCGAGGTCCCCACGGCTATGGGCAGCCGAGAGCTGGCAACGGATACGGGCGTGCCCCTGTGGCACTACGGGGTAGCCGAACCCGGTCACGAAGACTCCCTCGTTGAGCAGCAGCTCGCTCATGCGGATCGCTTTCGCGGTATCGCCCAGGATCACGGGCACGATGGGAGTGTCGCCGGGAAGGGGCTTGAAGCCGAGGGCCACGAGCCGCTCGCGGAAGTAGCGGGCGTGCTCGTGTAGCCGGGTGACGAGTTCTGGGTGGCGCTCCACGTGGCGCACCGCCGCCAACGCGCTGGCGGCGACGGTGGGGGGGAGGGCGTTCGAGAACAACTGGGGCCGTGACCGCTGGGTCAGGTAGTCCGCAAGGGCCGCGGGGCCGGCGGTGAAGCCGCCCGCCGCGCCGCCCAGCGCCTTGCCTAATGTCGAAGTGATGATGTCGACGTCTCCCAGCATGCCGTAGTGTTCCGCGGTGCCGCGACCCGAGCGGCCCAGCACACCGGTGGCGTGCGAATCGTCCACCGCCACCGTCGCCCCGTATTTCCGTGCCAGCGCTACGATGTCGGGGAGCTTCGCGATTTCTCCCTCCATCGAGAACACGCCATCGGTGAAGATGAGCGTGAGACGGGGATGCATGGCTGTCGCGCCCCGCAGCTTGTCTTCGAGATCGGCCATGTCCGCGTGGCGGTAGACCACCGTCTGACATTTCGTGATCGCCTTCGCGAGACGAACGGAGTCGATGATCGAGGCGTGGTTCAGCTGGTCCGAGATGACGATGTCCTGCTCGCCCAGCAGGGTCGGGCAGAGCCCCTCGTTGGCATTCCAGCAACTGACGTATGTGAGTGACGACTCACACCCGACAAATCGCGCCAACGCCTCTTCCAGCTCCCGGTGGATTGTGAACGTGCCGCAGATGAACCGGACAGAGCCGGTGCCGGCGCCGAACCGGTCGAGCGCCTGCTTCCCCGCGGCCACCACCTCCGGCTCGTTGCACAGGCCGAGGTAGTTGTTCGACGAGAGAATCACGACCTCGCCGCGTCCCTCCATCCTGGTTCTCGGGGCCTGCGGCTGTTCGAGGTAGTTGAGTTGCTTGTAGACGCCGTCCCGTCGGAACTGCGCGAGCTCAGCGTCGAGCCGGGCGGCAAAGCTCATGGGATCTCCAGGATGATCTTGCCCGCGTCGCCCGCGCGGATGGCCGCGAGGGCCTCGTCGATCTTGCCGAGGGGGAACTGATGCGTGATCACCGGCGTGGGATCGAGCAGGCCGGCCGTCAGGTAGCGCCGCATCTGATGCCACGTTTCGTACATCCTGCGGCCGATCACGCCGTACACGGTGATTCCCTTGAAAATGATCTCATTCGCGAAGTCGATCGGGACCTGACCCTTGGGCAGGCCGAGCAATTGGACGCGCCCCCCCATGCGAACCGCGGCGAACGCCTGGTGCAGCGCGGACGGCACCCCGGACATCTCGCATACCACATCCGCGCCTTCGCCGGCGGTTTCGTCGAGCACCGCGCGCACGACGTCTTCTTGGCCGGCATTGACGACCCGGTGCGCGCCCATGCGCTGCGCCAGTGCCAGCCGCTTGGCGTTCACGTCCGAGGCGATCACCCGGGCGGCACCGGCGGCGCGCGCGATCCCCACGGCGAAGCAGCCGATCGGGCCGCACCCCACGACCAGCACGGTGCTGCCGGGCACGTCCGCCGTCAACACGGTGTGAAACGCGTTGCCCATCGGGTCCATGACCGCGCCGACGGTCGTGGGAATACCGTTGAGCGGCAAGACGTTCGTCGCCGGCATCGTGATGTACTCGGCGAACGCGCCGTTCAGATCCACCCCGATGATTCGGGTGTTCTTGCAGATATGCCCGTTGCCGGTGCGGCACTGGAGACAGTGCCCGCACACGATGTGGCCTTCCGCGGTCACCAGCTGTCCCGTCTTGAGCCCGGAAACGGCATCGCCCACGGCCACGATCTCGCCGGCGAATTCGTGGCCCACGATCACGGGGGGGTGGAGGCGCCCCTGTGCCCACGGATCCCAATCGGCGATGTGCAGGTCGGTGCCGCACACGCCGGCGTGGCGCACGGCGATGAGGACTTCACCGGGCCCGGGCGCCGGCTTCGGCATGGTCGCGACCTTCAAGCCGGGGGCGCGCGTCTCTTTGACAATGGCTTGCATGTAGTTCCGGGATGCGGGATGCGCGATGCGGGACGTGCTAGAAGATGGATCGCGTGAACCCGCCGTCCACCTGCAACGCGGCGCCGGTAATATAGCTGGCGCGCTCCGACGCCAGAAACGTGACGGCGGCCGCCAGCTCGTCGGTCCGCCCCATCCGTCCGAGCGGGATGCCCCCGACCATTTCCCGCATCACCTCCTGCGACGCGCGCTGCTCCCGCTTGGCCCGCGTCTCGGTCAGCTCCGCGATGCGCTCCGTCGCAATGAACCCTGGGCACACGACATTGACGGTGATGCCCTCGGCCGCGACTTCGTCGGCCAGCGCCTTGGCGAACCCCAGGACGCCGGCGCGCGCCGTCGTGGAGAGAATCAACCCGGGGAGCGGCTGCTTGGCCGCGACCGACGCCAGGCAGATGATCCGGCCCCACTGGAGCTTGCGCATGAGCGGCACCGCCGCGCGGGCGAGATGGATCGTGGACAACAGGTTCAGCTCCACCGCGCGGTGGAACGCCTCGGCGGTCTGATGGCTGAACGGGGCGGCCGGCGGGCCGCTGGCGTTGCAGAACAGCACGTCCAACCGCCCCAGCTCGTGGTGCACGCGTTCGACGAGGCCTTCCGCCTGGGCGGGAACTCCTACGTCGGCGACGAAGGGCGACACACGCTCACCAGTCTCGGACGCAAGCTCCCGGGCAGTGTGCTCGACCGACTCGTTGTGCCGGCCGTTCACGGCAACGCGAGCGCCCTCCTGCGCCAGTGCCTTCGCCACCGCGCGACCCAATCCTTTGGTGCTTCCGCAGACCAGTGCGACGCGGCCCGCGAGACCGAGATCCATGGGGGCTCCGAATCTACGCCCCGGCCTGCGGATGGGTTAGGTCGAGGCTGCCACTTCAATTGCGCATTCGATCAGTCCGCCAGAACGCTCGCCCGCTCCACGCGCACCGCGCAGCACTTCAGCTCGGCCATCTTCGCATAAGGATCGAGCACGGGATTCGTGAGCAGGTTCGCCGCCGCTTCCCTGAAGTGGAACGGCACGAACACTTGCCCGCGAGCGACGCGCTCGGAAATGCGACAGGAGCTGACCATCGAGTTGCGGCGCGACGTGAGCCGCACGGCGTCGCCATCCTGCACGCCCAGGGCGCGAGCATCATCGGGATGGATCTCGACGATCGGTGTGGGCTCCCGCTGATCCAAGCCGGCGGCGCGCCGGGTCATCGTCCCGGTGTGCCAGTGGTACAATTGGCGGCCCGTGTTCATGACGAACGGGTACTGCTCGTCCGGGAGCTCGACCGGCGGCGCGTACTCCACCGCCACGAACGCCCCACGTCCGTCCGCCGTGGGGAACGGGTCATCGAACAGGAAGGCACGTCCAGGGGAGTCCGCGGTCGGCACCGGGTACTGCAGCCCCGCGCCCTCCAGCCTCTCGTACGTGACCCCGTGCCAGGAGGGCGTCACAGCGGTGATCTCCCGCATCACGTCCCGCGCCGCCGTGAACGGTGTCTGCAAGCCGAGGCGCGTGGACAGCTCGATGAGGATCTCCAGGTCGCCGCGCGCCTCGCCCGGCGGTGCGACGGCGGCGTGGGAGAGCTGGATGCGGCGCTCCGTGTTGACGAACGTACCCGACTTCTCCGCGAAGCTCGCGCCCGGGAGCACGACGTCGGCATAGCGGGCGGTTTCGGTGAGGAACAGGTCCTGCACCGCAAGGAACTCGAGCTCCTGGAACCAGTGCTCCGCGTGCGCGATGTCGGGGTCCGAGATGATGGGGTTTTCACCCATGATGTACATCCCGCGGACGCCACTCTCCTCCTTCACGATCTCGGTCACCATCAGCCCCGCCTTCAGGGAGAGCGACTCGGCCGGCACGCCCCACGCCTGGGCGTACTCCGCCCGGATGTGCGGGTCTGTGACGGACCGATAGTCGGTGTACACGAAGGGAATCGCGCCCACGTCCGACGCCCCCTGGACGTTGTTCTGGCCACGCACCGGCATCATGGCGGCGCCCCAGCGGCCGATCATGCCGCAGGCGAGCATGAGATTCAGGAGGGAGGTGACGAGATCGGTGCCGTTCGCGTGCTGCGTCAGCCCCATGGCCCAGAGCGTGCTCGTATTCGGCCCGCGCGCGTAGATCTCCGCCGCCTCGCGGATCCGCTCGGCGGGCACGCCGGTGATCTTGGCGGCCACGTCGGGCGTCATGGCCCGGACCGACTCTCGCACGGCGTCGAAGTCGCGCATACGGTCGGCGATAAAGCGGCGATGCTCGAGCCCCTGGTCGATGATGTGGTGCAGCATCGCGTTGAACAGCGCGACGTCGGTGCCGGGCTGCATCTGCAGGTGAACGTCCGCCCGGGCGGCGAGCTCAGTCTTGCGCGGATCGGCCACGATCAGGGTGGCGCCCCGCGCGTGGGCGCGCTTGATCGCCGCCCCGAACACGGGGTGGGATTCAGTGGTGTTGGCGCCCGCGATGAAGATGACGTCCGCCGCGTGCTCCACCTCGCGCATCGAGCCCGACGCCGCGGACGTATTGAGCGCCCGTTGCATCGCCGCCACCGACGTGGAGTGGCACAGTCGGGTGCAGTGGTCGATGTTGTTGGTGCCGAGGGCCGCGCGGAACATCCGCATCATGAGGTAGTTCTCCTCGTTGGAGCATTTCGCCGAGGAGAAGCAGGCCAGCGAGTCGGGTCCCCGCTCGCGCTTGAGGCGCAGCAGCTCCTGCGCCGTGAGCTCCATCGCCTCTTCCCACGTGGCCTCGCGGAACGGCTCGTACCACGAAGGTGGCGTGGCCACGCGATCGCGAATGTCCAGGTCCAGCCGCTCGAGCAGCGGCAGGTCTCGCACCGCTTTCCCCACCGAGCGTGGCGGAGCGGCCGGCTTCGGCTTCTGGCCCTCGCCCTCGATCGTCTGCCACGGCCCACCGCGGCGGTTCTGCCCCGTTCGGCCGCGCCACACCCAACGGCCCCGCTCCTTCTCCCACCCCTTGCGGATGAGCGGCTTGGTGAGGCGATCGTGATGCTGCGGAAAGTCGTACCCGAACCGGCCTTTGACGCACGTGGAACCCTGGTTCGGCGTGTCGAGCTCGATGTCGGGAGAGGTGACGCGCACGACACTGTTGTTCGCGACGTGCAGATCGACCTGGCACCCGACGCCGCAATAGGGGCACACCGAACGCACGGTTTTCGTCGGGTGGCGGATCTGCTCGGGCGCGAACCGCTGCCGTGGCATCACCTCGAAGATCGCGCCAGTCGGACACACACGCACGCACTCGCCGCACCAGGTGCATCCCGCCTTGTCGGCGTCGCCGTCCGCCCCGACTATGATCTCGGCGTGCTCGCCGCGCTGCGCGACGTCGAGCACGCCGACCACCTGGATGTCTTCGCACGCCCGTACGCAACGGGTGCACAGGATGCAGGTGCTCATGTCGTGCCGGATCATCGAGTCGCCCGGACGCTCGTCGCCGTGGCGGAGCGGCAGATCGCGCTGCTCGAGCGGCGCCGGCACCACTTCGTAGCGGACCACGTACCGCTCGAACTCGTTGCGGGGCTGGGCTCGACCGCCGTTCAGCAGATGATCGCCCGGGTAGCGCTCGAGCAGCAGCCGCAGCACCCCTTTGCGATTCTCGACCGCCGAGCGCGACTCGGTGTGCACCACCATCCCGTCCGCCACCTTGGTGGCGCACGCCGGAAGCAGCTTGGCCTGTCCCTCGACCGACACCAGGCAGATTCGGCAGTTGCCGACGATCGGCAGCTTGGGATACCAGCACAGAGTCGGGATGTCGGTGATTCCCGCCGCCCGGGCGGCGTCGAGGATCGTTTGGTTGGGGTCGGCGGTGACGGTGCGGCCGTTGACGGTGAGAGTCACCATGATTGGTGAAGGTATGAGCGACGAGGAGGGACGGCAACGGCCGGGTCAGCTAACTGCCTGATCCGGCAGTGAGATACGCCGGGGGGGGAACGCAAAAGGCCGGCTCAGGGCCGGCCCGCATTTCAGTCAGTCGACGTGCTCGGGGAGGTGGCGGTGGGTGTGGTCCCCGTTGCCCTCGGCCTCATCCGTGAACCAGCAGTACGCCCAGATCTTCGCGGGACGCAGCATTTGCCGGCCCACGCGCATGATGATTCCGATCGGCTCGTCCTCAAGAACTAGGGGAAGGCTGGTCATTCGGAAAGACCCCTTGTTGTCCGTTGTCCCGTCGTCCGTTATCCGCTTGCCCCATGGCAACCCTTCTGCCGCGGAGGCCTACATGCTTACGTATTGACGGACAACGGATTACGGATGACGATCGGCGTGGGGGGAGCGGCGAGTGGTCAGTCCGACACGTTCACGGCCGTGTCGTGCTGACGCTCCGGCTTGGTGGCGGTGAACCCGGCGCTGGCTTTGGAGCGCCGTCGACGGGTGATCTCCCAGCCGTCGTAGTGCGCCTGCAGCGCCTCGGGAGCGAGCGGGATCACCTCGTTGGCGGAGGGACTCGGTAGCACGACGTGCACGCCGCCGGGCCGGGTGCGCGCCTTTAGCTGCACAAGTAGCGAGTGGCGATCTCGCGCCCGGGACGACGCGAGGGCGGCGGGGTCGATCACGACCACGCTGGGCGCGACGTCGGGGAACCAGCCACCGAACGTGACCACGAGCGCCTGGAATCGTCCCGCGAGCTGCTCCGTGACTGCCCGGCTCTCAGCTCCCTCCACCACGGCGAGGTCGTGATCGAGGAAGAAGACCTCCGCCTCGTGCGCCGCGATGAACAGGGCGGCGGGGAGCGCGGCGGCGCCCACCACTACGGCGAGGTCGCCCGGCTCGAGGCGCCGTACCCCCGTCACGAGGGCGCCGTCCGCGTCGAGGCCCCAATGCGTGGGCGCCCGCTGCGCCGCTCGCAGCGTGCGGTGCTTCTGACGCCAGCGCGGAAACGACGGGAGCCGCAGCCGTTTGGCGATCAGACGATCGACGTGCTCGAGCAGCAGCACTTCGGTGAGCAGATACTGTCCCGCCGCACTCGTCTCGAGCTCGCGCACCGCCTCGTCGCCGATCTCCAGCAGCTCCTCGCGGCCCAGCGTGTTCTTGTACTCCTCGATGCGCTGCAGCAGGAATTCCTGGTACTCCTGCTTGAGCGAGCGGGGCGGCCGCCGCGTGGTCCGCGAGCGCTGTTCCCCGGAGAGGCTCAGCATGGCTCGACGTGTACCGTGACTTCGTGAAGTTGGAGGGTGTGCTTCAGGCGCTCCTCCACCTCGTCGGCGATCGCGTGCGCCGATTCCACGTCAGCGTGGCGGTCCACGGCGATCGTGACTTCGGCGTAGCGCAAGTCGGACGGCCCACGGGAGCGGATACCGTAGGCGCTTTTCACGCCGGGCACGGCCTGGGCGGTTTCCTGAATGTCGCGGGTGGGGAGGGCACGCTGGTCGACGAGCACTGGCACGGTGCGGGCGAGGATGCGGTAGGCGACCAGCACGATGGCGAACGCCACAACGATCGCGATCGCCGAGTCGACCCACCACCATCCCTGCCGCGTGAGCAACACGCCCGCCAGCACGCCGACGGTGATCACGACGTCGGCGCGCGTATGCGCCGCGTCGGCGACGAGCAGCTCGCTACCGAGCTCGAGGCCGCGCCGGTGCTCGTACCAGGTGATGAAGACGTTCAGCCCGAGCGTGACGACCAGGATCGCGAGCTGGAGGTCGCTGATATCGATCCGATGCGTGCCACTCACGAGATGGTTGACCGCTCCCCGAATCAGCTCGAAACACGTGATTGACAGAAACCCGACGATCGCCAGCGCGCCCAGCGTCTCGAACTTCCCGTGACCGTACGGGTGCTCTTCGTCCGGCTCCTTCGCCGCGACGCCCACCACGATGAGCGCCAGCACGTTGCTCAGCGCGTCCGCACAGGAATCCACCGCGCTCCCGACGATTGCGAGCGAGTCCGAAGCTATCCCCACCGCCAGCTTGGCCCCCACCACCGCCAGATTCGCGACGAGCAGGGCGACGAACACACGCCGAATGCGTGTGGGGTCGGGCGCGGATGTCGGCATGAGCAGGACTGCAAGGTTGTAACGGGTTGCGCTTTAGTCAACGGTCCGTAGCAGCACTCCCTTCAGGTAAATGGTCTCGGGCACGTTGATGAGCTCCGGGTGATCGTGGGCCGCGCCCGTCACGGCGAGCAGCTGGAGGCGGCGGCCGGCATCGCGGGCCGCGGCGGTCAGCATGTCGAGAAAGACGGCTCGGCTTACGTGGTAGGAGCAGGAGCTCGTGAACAGCAGACCCCCAGGGCCGAGGATGCGCATGGCGCGGAGATTGATCTCTTTGTAGCCCGCGAGTGCGCGCGGCAACGCTACCTTCGATTTCGCGAATGCCGGCGGATCGAGCACGATGGTCTCGAAGGTCTCGTCGCGTCGCTCCAGTTCGCGCAATAGATCGAACGCGTTCGCCTCGCGCCAGGTGATGTTGGTGAGACCGTTCAGCCCCGCGTTGTCGCGGCCCCGCGCCAGCGCATCGCCGCTCGAGTCCACAGCCACGACCTCGGCGGCGCGACGCGCCAGGTGCAGCGCGAACGACCCATGGTAGGTGAACAGGTCCAAGGCGCGTCCCGGACCGGCGTGCGCGGCCACGAGCACGCGATTCTCCCGCTGGTCGAGGAAGGCGCCCGTCTTCTGGCCGGTATGCGGAGCGGCGTGGTAGCGGACGCCTGCTTCTTCGACGAGCACGGTTTCAGGCACCGTGCCGCGCGCGGCGACGATCTCGAGCGCCAGTCCTTCATGCCGGCGCACCGCCGAGTCGTTGCGCAGCAGGATGCTCTCCGGGGCAAGCGCGTCGGCGATGCCGTCGAGCACGTCCCGAGATACCGCGTCCAGGCCCGCGGAGAGCAGCTGCGCCACGACGTAGGGCCCGTACCGGTCCACGACGAGCGACGGCAGCCCGTCTCCCTCCGCGTGGACGACGCGGTACGCCGTCGCCGCCACCCCCGCGCGGCGCGCCGCCGCCGCGGCGATCCGCTGCACCCACCAGCGCGCGTCGATCGGCTCACGCCCCCGCGTGAGCAGACGTAGTCGAATCTCGGATTTAGGGGAGTACAGCGCCTGGCCCAGATGCCGCCCCCGTCGGTCGGTGGTGGTGACGATGCCGGGCGCGTCGCGTGGCTCGTCGTAGACGTCGGTGCGATAGATCCAGGGATGCCCCGCCTGCCACCGCGCGGCCCCCTTCGCGGACACGACGACGGGTCGGAGGGCAGCCGTCGTCGTCACGGTCCGACTGTCCGACCGTCCGACCGTGTGTCTCGATCCGGGCGCAGCTTGGCCGCGTCCCGCAGGTACATATGTTTCAGCTCGCGCTGCGGCTTGGGTGTATAGAAGTGCAGCAGCACGCGGATGCAGCGGGGCAGTCCATCGGGGACGGCGACCTCGGCGGCGCCGAGCAGCGGCACGTCGCGCCAGCCGAGCAGGCGCGCGGCGCGCGCGGGATACTCGGCGGTCAGGTCGGGCGACGATGTGAAGATCGCGCTCTCGACGTCTTCGGGGCGAAAGCCATTGGCCTCCTGCAGCGCGCGCAACAGCTCCGCCGTGGCGTCGAGAATCGCCTCGCCAGTGTTGGTCGCCGCGGTCGTGGCGCCCCGCAGTCCACGCAAGGTCTTGCTCATGGGCATCGCCTCTCAGGTGCGCTTGATGGTGATCACGGATGCCGCACTCCTCAAGGGGCGGGATTTGGTAGACGCCTGCCGTCGGGCGGTGGCCGCCGGCGCCACGATGGTTCAGGTCCGGGACAAAGCGGCGCCGGCGCGCGAGCTGCTGGCGCTCGCGCGCGCGCTCGTGGGCGCCCTGCGCGTTCCCGTGATCGTCAACGATCGCGTCGACATTGCGCTCGCCGCCGGCGCGGCCGGTGCTCACCTCGGCCACGACGACCCACCGCTCGACCGGCTCCGGTCCCACGTGCCGCCGGGCTTCGTGCTGGGGCTGTCGGTCGGGACCCCGGCCGAGGCGGAGCGCGGCGGCCTGTGGCAGGCGGACTACTGGAGCGTGGGTCCCTGCTTCGCCACAGCCCATAAGCCGGACGCGGGCGCGCCGCTCGGCGCCGCGGGTTTCGCGCGCATCGCCCGGCTCGCGCCACCCGGGACACCCGTCATCGGGATCGGCGGCATCAGCCCCGAGAACGCGGGCGAGATCATTCGCGCCGGCGCCGCCGGCGTCGCTGTGATCGGCGCGGTGTGGGAGGTCAGCGACCCGGCGGCCGCGACGCGCGCGCTGCGCGCCGCAATTGCTTGACCCGCGTGATCGCCGCCTCGTGCTCGGCGAAGGTCGCGGAAAAAATGTGCTTGCCGTCCGGCTGTGCCACGAAGTAGAGAAACGGCACGTCCGCCGGGTACAGCGCCGCCGCCAGGCTCGCGCGCCCCGGCTGACTGATGGGGCCGGGGGGGAGCCCCGCGTGCAGGTAGGTGTTGTAAGCAGACCGCACGGCGAGGTTCCTTTCCCACACGCGCTTCAGCCGCCGGCCGTATGCATAACTGACGGTCGGGTCCGCCTCGAGTCGCATCCCCCGCTTCAGCCGGTTGCGATACACCGCCGCGATGAACGGCCGGTCGGGGTCATAGCGGACCTCGGCCTCGACGATCGACGCGAGCGTGACCAGTTGATGCCGGGACAGCCCCAGGGTGTCGAGCCGCCCCTGCCACTCGGGGCCCCACTGTTGCGTGAACTGGTGCGTCATCACCCGCACGAGCTCGCGCACCCCGATGTGCAGCGGCAGCAGGTAGGTGGTAGGAAACAGGTAGCCTTCTGCGTTCGGCGTGCCGTTCGGCACGCTCAGCCCGGCGAGCAGCTCGGGGTCTTCCGCCGCGGCGACGAACGAATCGCGCGGAATGCCCAAGTGCGCCTCGGCGAGCTCCGCTACTTCGACGAGTCGCAGCCCCTCGCGCACGGTGAAGCGTTGCTCGACGCCGCGACCACGCTCGAGGGCGGCGACGACGTCGGACCACGACTCGTCCTGGCGCAGCAGATAGACGCCGCTCTTCAACGAGCCCCCGAGCCCGCGCAACGTGGCGTACAAGCGGAACATGCCAGGATGTCCGATCACGTGGTTCGCCGTGAGGGAATCGACGGCGGCATCGAGCGACGCGCCTGGCGGGATAGTCACGGTGACCCGGGGACCATCGGAAGCGCCGCAAGCTGCCGTCGCGCAGACTAGCAGAACTCGGAACGTGGAACGCGCAACGCGGAACTGAGCATGCAAGGTCGCCGGCCTGTTCCGCGTTCCGCGTTCCGACTTCCGCGTTTTCATTGCGCGGAGCCTCGTCTCGCGTCGAGATAGTGCTGCAGCATCACCGTCGCCGCGAGGGAGTCCACATCCTCCTTGCGACCCCGAGTGGTCCCACCCATTTCGCGGACCGCTCGCAGGGCGCGGGCGCTCGTAAGACGCTCGTCCCAGAGCTCGACCGGCTTCCCGGAGGTGCGCGCGATCTCGCCGGCAAGGGCGCGCGCGGCGCGCGCGGCTTCACCTTCCGTGCCTGCCGCATCGAGGGGCAGGCCGACCACCACGCCGGTCACGCCGTGCTGCTCGAGCAGAGTGAGAAGCTGGCGCATGGGGAATCGCTTGCCGGCGCGGCGGGTGAGGGTGACGAGGGGCTGGGCGATGAGTTGGGATTCGTCCGACAGCGCGACGCCAATGCGCTGTTGGCCCCAATCGACGCCAACCAACCGTCCTCGGGTCGGCCCGTCCGTCACCCTTGGGCCATCGTCTGGAAGAACTCGACGTTCGTCTTCGTCCGCTTGAGGCGCTCGAGCAGGAACTCGATGGCCTCGACGGGTGGCATGTCCGCGAGGAAGTTGCGCAGCAGGTAGACCTTGTTGAGCTCTTCCTTACCGAGCAGGAGCTCTTCCTTGCGAGTGCTGGTGCGCTGCACGTCGATGGCGGGGAAGGTGCGCCGCTCCGCGATGCGGCGGTCGAGGATCACTTCGGAGTTGCCGGTCCCCTTGAACTCTTCGAAGATGACCTCGTCCATGCGGGAGCCGGTGTCGATGAGCGCGGTGGCCAGGATCGTGAGCGACCCGCCGCCCTCGATGTTGCGCGCCGCGCCGAAGAACCGCTTGGGCTTCTGCAACGCGTTCGCGTCCACACCGCCCGAGAGGATCTTCCCCGAGTGCGGCACCACGACATTGTGCGCCCGCCCGAGGCGTGTGATCGAGTCGAGCAGGATCACCACGTCCTTGCCGTGCTCCACCAGGCGCTTCGCCTTCTCGATCACCATGTCCGCGACCTGGACGTGCCGGTCGGCCGGCTCGTCGAACGTCGAGGAGATCACCTCGACGTTGGTCCCCTTGACGTTCTCCTCCATGTCGGTCACTTCTTCGGGCCGCTCGTCGATGAGCAGCACGATGAGGTAGATCTCGGGATGGTTTTCGATGATGGAATTGGCGAGCTTCTGCATGAGGATCGTCTTCCCAGCCTTGGGCGGCGACACGATGAGCCCGCGTTGTCCCATCCCGATCGGGCTCAAGATGTCCATCACGCGCATCGAGAGGTCGCCGTCCTTACGCTCCAGCTTGATGCGTCGCTCGGGGTAGCGGGGACGGAGGTTGTCGAACGCGACGCGGTGCTTCGCCTTCTCGGGCTCGTCGCCGTTCACGACCTCGACCTTCAGGAGGGCGAGGTAGCGCTCGCCCTCTTTGGGAGGCCGCACCTGGCCCATGATGGTATCGCCGGTGCGCAGGTCGAACCGCTTGATCTGGCTGGGTGAGACGTAGATGTCGTCGGGTCCGTACAGGTAGTTCCAGTCGGGACTGCGAAGGAAGCCGTAGCCCTCGGGCAGGATCTCGAGGACGCCCTCGCCGCGCAGCACCGTATCCGAGTCGAGGAGCGATTGCTCGATGCGAAAGATGAGATCCTGCTTGCGGAGCCCTGAGTAGTTGGTGATGTTCAGGGTTTCGGCCATCGCGTGCAGTTCCGCGACGGATTTCCTCTTCAGTTCAGCGATATCCACGTGTGTCTTGCCTCGTAGCTCTACGGCGGGCGAAACCCCGGGGTGGGGGAGTGAGCGCGTTGAAAATGGAATCTGGGAAGTCGAAGGAGTGCGAGAGAGCTATAGTAGGGGTGTCAGGACCCGGCGTCAAGGGCGCGCCATGGCGCTGAGCGACTACTTGGTGGCGTGGCGCACGGCGCAGCTCCCTGACCGGGAAGTCATTGACGCGCTTGTAGATCCGGCGCACGCCGGCCCATCCCCACAGCTCGCCGCTGAGCTCGCGCACTGGCCCGGCGGTTACTACTGGTCGGACGAGCCGGGCGGGCGCCATCTCGTGCTGACCCGGCCGGAAGGCCGGCCCCGGGAGCGCTGGGCCCTCCACGTCCTCCTCTTCCTCGCCACCCTCTTCACCACGACCTTCGTGGGGGCGGTGTTCGCGGGCCGGATACCGCTCGATCCCAACCCGATCGCCCTTATCACCGGCACGTATCCGGTCCCGGCGGGCTTCGTGGGCGCCTGGGCTTCGGGGTTCCGCTTTTCCCTGCCGCTGCTCGCCATCTTGCTGTGCCACGAGTTCGGGCATTACCTCACGGCACGCCGTTATCAGCTCGACGTCTCGCCGCCCTATTTCATTCCCGTCCCGTTCGTGCCCTGGTCGATCGGCACGATGGGCGCGTTCATCCGGCTCCGCACGATCTTGTCGGACCGCCGCCAGCTGCTGGACGTAGGCATCGCGGGACCGATCGGCGGATTGCTCGTTGCACTCCCCGTGCTGTGGTTCGGATTGCGCTTGAGCCACCCCGCAACGGGCGGCGAGGTCGGGCTGTTCCTGACGATGGGGGCTGACCCCAACTACCCCCTCGGTGACTCGCTGCTGACGCTGGGACTGCGCCGGCTGATTCACGGCGCCACCCCCGGCATCGTGCTCGACCCGATGGGCTTTGCCGGATGGCTCGGGATCATCGTCACGATGTACAACCTGCTGCCGATCTCTCAGCTCGACGGCGGACACATCCTGTACGCGGCGCTGCCCCGCTGGCATCGACGCATCGCGCTCGCGTTCTGGGTGCTGATCGTGCTGCTCGGCGCGGTGTGGAAGGGGTGGTTGCTGTGGGGGTTCTTGGTGTTGCTGTTATCGCGCGGCCGCCTCGGGCATCCCGCGGTGCTCGACGCGCAGCGGCCGCTGCCCCCGTCCCGTCGAGTACTTGCCTGGGCAGCGCTGGTGCTTTTCGTCGTGACGTTTGCGCCGGTACCGTTCCGACTGTAAGGCAGGTTGGTGGAGGATGGTGGAGGTCAGCACGTCGGCGGAGCAGCCTCCACCATCCTCCACCAACTTCCACCAACCTCCACAACCTGCAGTATTGCGTAAGTCCGCGCTTCTTATATCTTTGCCAAAACCAGCCCTAGGCCCGCATGCCCGGACAACCGGCCAGGTACAACGCACCCGATTCGAACGAAGCGGTCGTCCACGACCTCCCCCCCATACGATTCGACGGACAACTCATCCCCATTCGCCTCCAGGTGCGCCGGTCCGAGGACGCTATCTGGCGGGGCCGGGTCCTGTTCGGCGCGCCGGACACCGAGGCCGAGCGCGCTACGGCCGAGATCTTCTGTGCCACCTCCGAGCCGGACCTGTGGCAGGCGGTTCGGGATCTGCGGGACCATCACCTGCGCGATCTGTATCGCTCGCTGCTCTAGATGGGGGACGCTGCGGACCGGCTCAGCAAGCTTCGGCACGACCTGTCGAATCCGTTGGCCGCTATTCTCGCCGAAACTCAGCTGCTGCTGCTCAGCGCCGAGAAGTACGACGCCGAGACGGTGGGGGGCCTGAAGCAGATCGAAGCGCTCTCCCGCAAGATGCGCGGCATCCTCGAAGCCTTGGACAGATGAACCGGTGAGTCGCCCTCACCGGCCGCGGTTCTCACCTCCCGCGCGGTGGTGGTACCATCCCGGTCGGGCGCTGCGCGCGAGCCCTCCGTGGTGGCGCTGGCCGCGCCGGCGCCCCTCATTCCCGCGTTGACGAGCCGCCGTGGCGACCTTCCAGCTGCGGCCGTTGTCCACCGGTGAGATCCTCGATGGCGCCCTGGCGCTGTTGCGCCGCTACTTCGCGCTGCTCTTCGGCGTCGCCGTGGTGTGCGAGGGTTTGCCCACCGCCGTCGACGTGTACGTCGATCTGTCGGGTGGCAGCTCCTCGCACGCGGGGTTGGCGCTCCTCGATCGGCTACTGAGCGCGGTGGGGACGCTGCTCGTGGTCGGGGCAACCGTTCGCGCCGTCTCGCGGGCTTACCTGGGGGGCGTACCGGAGCTGGGCGACTCGATCCGCTACGCCGGCGAGAAGCTGGGAGCCGTGTTTGGCGCCTCACTCGTGAGCAGTCTCGTGGTGCTGCTCGCGTCCCTGGCCCTCGTGATTCCCGGAATCGTGGTGTTCTGCGGCTACTCGGTGACTGCTCAGGTGGCGGCGCTCGAGACGCCCCCGTCCTCGAGCGACGCACTGCGTCGTTCCTGGGAGCTCACCAAAGGGTTCAAGGGCAAGGCGTTCGTCTTATGGGTCGTCTCCTTCGGTCTCATCCTGCTGGTGGTCGCCGCCATCGGCTTTCTCGGTGGGGTGGTCTCGGGCGCGGTGGGCGGGTTCGAGCCGGTCGTCACAGTGCTCCTCGCCTTCATTGGCCTGCTCCTGTATCCGCTGTTGTCCTGCGTGTTCACCCTTTTTTACTACGACCTGCGCGTTCGCAAGGAAGGCTTCGACCTCGAGGTGCTGAGCCAGCAGCTGGGCATCGCCGCGCGCCTTCAGCCGTGAGCGGCGGCGGGCCCCTTCCAGTACGCCCAGCCGCTGGCGCCGTAGATGAGCAGGAATACCGCTGACAAGGCGCTGGTGAGGTACTTGTAGGCCGCGGGCGCGTCGCTCGCCGACAGCAATCCCTCGATAGTGCCAGCAATCGCGAGCAACGTCACCACGGCGCCGACCATGCGCGCCGCGATCCGGCCCTCGACCACGAGCGCGTCACGACGCGTGCGGTCGCCCGGCAGGAGCAATGCGCCCGCCAGACGGAACCCCGCCCCGCCGGCGATGAATATCGCGGTCAGCTCGAGAATGCCGTGGCCCGCCACGAACGTGGCGAGATAGCCGCCTGCGTGGTAGTTGACGAACACGCCGAATCCGGCACCGAGCATCAAGCCGTTGGAGACGAGCACCATCACCGTCACCACGCCGCCCAGAAAGCCGCCCACGAACGCCCAGAAACCGATCCGGATGTTGTTGCTGATGATCGCGGAGGCGATGACCGGCAGCTCGTCCTTCGGTGATTCGGCGTATCCCACGCCCTGGGCCTCGTTCGCCGCCGCTTCCCGTGCCCGGCTCACCATGATGGGCGGCACGAGCTCGTCCTGCAGGTCGGAGTGAGCGCGGATCAGGCCATACCCGATGGCCGCCGGGGCGGCAAACAGCACGAACGCGGCGGTCACATAGGCCCACGACTGGACCACGGCCGCGGGGAAGTCCCGCACCAAGTATCGGAACAGCGGCGCGGGCCGGCGCCCGCGTGCGCGGTACAGGGCGTTGTGCCCGGCGCTCACAACGCGCTCGAGATACTCCACGACCCGCGGATCGACACCGTAGGTCCGCGCCCGCGCCAGGTCCGCCGCGACCTCGCGATAGCGGGCCGCGAACGCCGGGATCTGCTGCGACGCAAGGCGGCTCACGCCGGAGCGCTCGACCTGCGTGGCGAGGGTGTGGAACGCCTCCCACGCCTCGCGCTTGCGAGCGACGAACCGCTCTGCGGTGACCGTCGTGCGCCCCGCCACATCGGGGCGGGCGCGCGTGGCGAACCGGCTGCGCCGCTTGCGTTGCTCCTCGGCGTGCAGCTCGGCGAGGTAGGCGTCGGCGTCCGCGCTGCGGCGCGGGACGCGGTCTTGAAACCGCCGGGCCAGTTCCGAAGCCAGTCGCGTTTGCACGGCGGGGTCCAGATCGGCGGCGCGGCTGAGGTACTGATCCAATAGACGGAATTCGTCGTCCGCCAGCTCCGGCGGGCCCGTTTCGACCGCGTCGTCGGTCGCGGTTGCTGCGGGGGCGGGCGCCAACCCCCAATCGATTGGGCGGTCGCGCACGACGATCGTCCCGGCCACGAGGTCGCCGAAGCGCTGATTGCGCCGGTGGAGAAAGACCATGGTGAGTCCGGGAAGGAACGGCAACAGCGGGAAGTAGCAGTCGAGCAACCGAAACAGACCGCGCACGACGGCGGCGGTCGGCGTGATGGCGTGTCCCGTCTCCATCACGACACGAATCCCGAGCAGCTGCTTGCCCAGGGTGCGGCCGCCGTTGAGGGCCTCGAGCAGCACGAAATACCCGAGAAAGGCGAACGCGAAGACGAAGATGACGACGGCGGCCAGCCACCCCCCCAGGGTTCCCCCCATGTCTGTGAAACCGATCAGGGTCAGCAGCCAGACCAGAAACAGTAGTCCCGCGCTCGCCACCAGTGTGTCCACGAGCGCCGCGGCGGCGCGCGAGCCAAGGCCCGCGAGCTCGAGATGAACCGCAACGTGCTCCGGGGTCTCGATCCCGAGCTGCTGGCGCAGCGTCGCTACGGGCGACGGCGGCTCTCGCGCGGGCGCGTTCACCTGAACATCTTATCGCGACCAGTCACGTGGAGCGAGTGGTCCATGACCGACATCCGGCCCCTCAACTTCGGAGAAATCCTCGACGGCGCGTTGGTGATCTATCGTCGGCATTTCGGCCTGTTTCTGAGGCTCGCGATGGTCGTGCTGGCGGGGCCCGTCCTCCTCCTGGTATACCTGGCCACGCGCTGGCTCCGCTTTCTGGTGGTGCAGTCCCCGGCCGCATTGGCGCAGACGCCCGACATGGGAGCGGTGCTCCTCATCATCCCCGTGTTCATCCTGTATTACCTGGCAAGCCTCGTGCTCACGGCCGGCACGGTCCGCATCATCGCGGATTCCTACCTCGGCCGTGCGCCACGGCTCGTGGATGCCCTCTCGCTCGGGCTGTCGAGGCTGTGGGGACTCGTGGTAGTCGGACTGGGCAAGGGGATCATCGTGTTCCTGGTGATGGTCGGGATCGTCATCGTCATCGCGGTGGCTGGAGTGATGCTACGGGGCACCGGGGTCGGCGGTGTCCTGCTGCTCGTGGCGGCGGGGCTCGCCGGCCTCTGGCTGGTGGGTCTCATTCTGTGCGGCTACGGCGTCACCACGCCGGTCTTGGTGCTGGAGGACCTGACGAGCGCGTTCGATGCCTTTGGTCGCTCCTGGGAGCTGACGCGCGGCTTCAGGGGCAAGGTGTTCGGGCTCGCGATCGTGAGCATTCTCCTGTTCAATGCGCTGCCCATCTGGGTGCTGCAGGCGTTGTCGGCCGCGGCGCGCATCCCCGCTCCAGCGGTATCGATCGGGCTGGCGGCACTTGCGGCCGTCGTGCCCGTGCTGCTGACGCCGGCTGTGTCAGCGGTCTGGACCCTCATGTACTATGACCTGCGCGTGCGGCGTGAAGCGTTCGACCTCCAGGTGTTGAGCCGGCAGCTGGGGATCGTCTGACTGCCCCGTTGATGCTCGTGGCGCAGGGCGTCGGGGTGGTCCCCCCTCCCGCGGACTCGCTGCGCCGGGCCGTGACCGAGGTGTTCGCGCGCCCCGAGTATCGCTGGGCGACCGGCAAGAGCCCGGGGCAGTGGGTCGTCGAGCAGATCCTCCGCTTCCTCGACTGGCTCGGGCGCGCCGAAACCAGTCACCCGGCGGCGTTCAAAGCGCTGCTGGTTGTGCTGGTCGTCGCACTATTGGTCATGCTCGCGCATATGGCCTACGTGGTGTGGCGGATCACCCGACCGACCGCGCGGACGCCGGGCGCCACCGCGACACCCGCGCTCCTCGTGGAGGACGCGCAAACGCACCGTGCTCGCGCCGACCAGCTCGCCCGGACCGGGCGCTACGCGGAGGCCCTGGCGCACCGCTTCGTGGCGCTGCTGCTGGAGCTCGAACGGCGCGAGGCGTTGACGTTCCACCCATCCAAGACTCCGGCGGAGTACGTGGGCGAGGCGCGGCTCGACGCAGCGGGCCGGGCGTCCCTCGGCCAGCTCGTGATGCAGCTGTACCGGCACGTGTTCGCCGCCGCCCCCTGCGACGAGCAGGCCTACCGCGAATTCGCGGCGCAAGCCGACCTCGTGTTCCAACATGTCGCGGCGGCTTGAGGTCGCGCTCGTCCTGCTGTTCGCCATGGCCCTCGCTGCCGTCATTTGGGCCGGGCGGCGCGGCGCAGGCGACAAGACTGACTTCGATTTCCGCGCGTCCACGCTGGTCTCCGGCCCCGAGGGCAGCCGGGCGCTCTACGACGTGCTCGCCCGCTTGCGCGTGCCCGTCGAGCGGCGGCGCACGCCGCTGTTCGATTTCGCGAGCGACTCGGCGCGCCGGCCGGCGATGTTGGTGGTCCTCGATCCGCCGCTCGCGCTGACCGGCGCCGAACTGGACCAAGTCGCGCGGTTCGTCCGCGAGGGCGGTGCCGTGGTCGCGGCCAACAGCGGTGGCGGGATCACGTCGTGCGTCGGCTGGCGGACGGCGTACCGATTCTTCCTGCGCGGCGACAGTCTCGCGGTCGTGTCCCCTGATCCCGCCCTCACCCTGCCGGCGGTGACGAACTACCTCAAACCCCCCGACGCCGTGCAGCAGGCTCGCCGCCGGGTGCGTGGGGCGGGTGACGGTGGGAACGACAGCGAGGAGGATCATTGCGACATCCTCGCTCCCCTGGCGCAAGACACGCTGCTGCGGTTACGGGACGGCCGCCCCGCGGCGTTGCGGATGCGCTACCCGAGGGGGGGGAGCGTGACGCTGGTTGCGGACGCCGGATACTTCCGCAATCGCACCTGGCGCGACACCGATGTGCCCGAGTTCGTCACACCGCTACTCGTTCCGACGCGTCGCGGCGCGGTAGTGTGGGACGAATACCACCAGGGGTTCGGCCACGGGCGGTCCCTCGACGGGGCGGTCGCGGCGTGGCTCCGGCAGACACCGATCGGCTGGGCGGTGCTACAAGTCGTCGCGGTGCTGGTCATCGGCCTCGCCGTGGCGGGAGTGCGCTTCGGGCCGGCGCGCTCCGCCATCGAGCGGCGTCGCCGCTCCCCCCTGGAGCACCTGGAGGCGCTCGCGGCTGGGCTCGAAGGCGCGGCCGGTGTAGACACCGCCGTCGCGCTCACGGTCTCGAGTCTGCGGCGGCGGTTGGGTCGCGCCGGCATGTTGGCTCCCGAGGAGCAGCGCGCCTGGCTCACCACGCTGGAGCTGGCGCTGCCGACGGCCGCCGGTCGGAACGCGGTGCGGCGGCTGCAGCGCATCCTGAGTCAACCCGGCGGATCCGAGCGCGCGCTCGCGGCCGCCCAAGCCGTGGAGGACGTGTGGCTGGAGCTTCGCCCGGCGCAGACGCCCGTCGCATCCTAGAGTCGTTGCAACGAGTGATTCTCGGTCAGGAGGCGGCAACGCGCGAGGCGGTGATCTGCCTGCTCGCGCGCGGCCACGTGCTGCTCGAGGGCGTGCCGGGCACCGCCAAGACGCTGCTCGTGCGCACGCTGGCGCTCGCGCTCGACGTCAAGTTCCAGCGCATTCAATTCACGCCGGACCTGATGCCCGCGGACATCACCGGGGTGAGCCTGCTGACCGGGTCGCATGAGTTCACCTTCCGCCCCGGACCGATCTTCGCCGACTTGCTCCTGGCGGACGAGATCAACCGCGCACCGGCCAAGACGCAGGCGGCGCTGCTCGAGGCGATGCAAGAGCGCACCGTCACGGTGGACGGCCTCGGCCACGCGCTGTCGGCGACCTTCACGGTGTTCGCCACGCAAAACCCCGTCGAGTTCGAAGGGACGTACCCGCTGCCCGAGGCCGAGCTGGACCGCTTCATGATGAAGGTCCTGGTGGGGTATCCCGCGGCGACCGACGAGCAGGGCATCCTTGCGCGCACCGTCGCCGGATTCGAGGCCGACCGGCCGGCGACGTACGGCGTCACGCCGGTGACCAACGCCGCCGGGTTGGAGAGCCTGCGGCGGGCCGTGGACGCCGTGCGCGTCGAGCCGCAGATCACTGCGTACATCACGGCGGTGGTGCGGGGGACGCGCGATGCCGCCTCGTTGACCCTCGGTGCCAGTCCGCGCGCCGGCGTGGCCCTGCTCAAGGCGGCCCGTGCCGCGGCTGTGGTGGACGAGCGGGACTACGTCATCCCCGACGACGTGAAGCGGCTGGCGCCTGTCGTGCTGCGCCACCGGGTGAGCGTCGCCCCCGAGCTCGAGCTCGAAGGCGTGACACCCGACGCCGCGCTCAAGGCCATCCTCGATCGTGTCGAGGTGCCGACGGCGTGATCCTGATCCTGATCGGCTGCCTCGTCGCCGCTGCGTTTTGGGCGGTGTGGTTCGCGGTCGGGACGTACGCCGGCGTGCTGTGGACCCGGCGCGGCCTTCGCATCGCTGTCGTGATCGCCGGGCTCGGCCTGGCGGGATTGTGGGTGCCGCGGGCGCTCGATCTCATGCTGCTCGCCGACTTGCTGCTGCTCGTCGCCGTGTGGATCGACGCGCGTCGGGCCGCGGTCCCCGGGTCGGCGCAGCTCACGGTGATCCGGGAGGCGCCGCCGGCGTTCTCCGTGGGCCGATCGGCCGAGGTGACCTACCGGTGGGTGAACACCGGCGGGCGCCGGGCGCGACTGCGGCTGCGCGAGACGCGTCCCGACCTGCTCGGCGGGACCCAGCCGCCGCGGCGGATCGTGGTCCCCACGCGGGGCGAGGCGCGCGAAACCGTGCCCGTGACCCCGCGGCGACGGGGACGGGAGCGGGCCGGCGCCTTCGTGGTCGATTCGCACGGCCCCTTCGGCTTGGGCCTGCGGCGCGCCCGGATCGAGCTCCCGTGGGACGCGGCCGTATATCCGCCGCTCGTGTCGGTGCGGCTGCGGGCGTCGGTCGCGCGGGCGCAGCGGCGTCGCGAGCAGGGGATCACACCGCTACGCCAGATCGGGGAGGGGCGGCTGTTCGAATCGTTGCGCGAATGGGTGCCGGGGGACGACCCGCGGCACATCGACTGGAAGGCCACGGCGCGCCGCCGCAAGGTGATCACACGCCAGTACGAAGCGGAGCGGCGCCAGCAGGTGCTGCTGGTCCTCGACACCGGCCGCCTCCTCACCGCTGAGATCGCGGGCGTGTCACGCCTCGACTACGTCGTCCAGGCGGCGCTCGAACTCGCGTACGCGGCGGCGCAACATGACGACAACGTCGGTGTGATGGCGTTCGCGGACGGCGTGCAGCATTTCGTCCCGCCCCAGCGAGGCCGGCTCGGTGTCAAGCGTGTGCTCGACGTGCTCGCGGTGGTCGAGCCCACGCTGGTCGAGCCGGACTATCCCGGTGCGTTTCGCTATCTCGCGGCGCGCAATCGCAAACGCGCCCTCACTGTGTTGTTCACCGACGTGATCGATCGATTCGCGTCGGAGGCCTTGGTCGCGAACATCGCCTCGCTCCGTCCGCGGCATTTGCCGCTCGCCGTCACGCTCAAGAACCCGGAGCTCGAGCGCGCAGCGGCGCAGCGGCCGGTCGAGGCGCACCAGGCGTTTCGCAAGGCGGCGGCGGAGGAGCTCCTGGGGGCGCGGGATCAGGCGCTCGGGCACATGCGGCGGGCGGGGGTGTTGGTGCTGGACGTGCCGCCTGACAAGGCGGCGCAGGCCGTCGTGGCCAAATACCTCGACTTGAAGCGCCGGGGACGGCTGTAGCCGAGGAAATCAGGGCGTCCGGAGCCGGCCGTTATTAAATTGACCCCACCTTCGCCGGACTCGAGCGCATGCACTGCAGTCGCGGCCTGGCCGCCCTGGTACTGCCGTTCACGCTTGTAACGGTCACGACCTGCGTTTTTCCCACTGAGCACGACGCCGCTGTGCACGTCAGCATCCGGCCGCTCCGGATTCTGCTGCGCGGCAGCGACTCGACCGCCAAGGCGACGGCTTGGCAGATCGTCGCTCCAGGCGACTCTCAGAAGCTCCTCAACGTGGCGTTCGTCTGGACGAGCAGCAATGCCTCCGTCGCCACGGTCAACCAAGCGGGGCATATCGTGGGCGTCAACTCGGGAACCGCGATCATCCGCGCGGCGGCGAGGAACTTTGACGCTGGGGCGCTGCCGGGCGTGGACACGCTGCGCGTATCCGCTCCGCTCGAGGTCGACAGTGTGCGCCCCAAGCTCGTGAGGTACGGAGAGCGGGTGACGATCTACGGCGTCGGCGTGGATTCCATCTTCTCGGCATCGCTGGCCGGCGCGAGCCTGATTCACGTGCCGTTCTCGGACACGGTGTTCCACGTCGGCACGGCCCGGACCCGGTACTGGGTGCCGCCGCCCGCGACGACCGACTCTCTCTTCTTCCTGGGGTTCTCTGGGGGCCAGGGGGTGTTCGGCTTCGTTCACGGCGACACGACGCACGTGATCGAGCGCGACATCTACGAGCCGGACGACACGGTTCCCGCCGCCGTCGACCTCGACGCCGCGCGACCGTTTCCCAATACCATCCTCGACTCGCTGCTGTTCTTCAACCCCGCCCTCGCGTTCGAGGCCCTGAAACGCGACGAAAAGACCGGTGCGGACTGGTACCACTTCACGCAGGCGGCGTCGAGGAACGCGACGATTGTGCTCACCGCCCCGGACGTCGCCGGCACTTTTCTCACGTTCCTCACCGATTCGCTCGGCTGGGACGGAACCAACAAGCGCTACTTCATCGGCAAGAACTCGTGGACCTTCGGTCCCAAGGCACACGCCTGTCACGGCCTCAACTTTGCGCCAGCTGAGGCGGTCGGCGATTCCACGATCGTCGCGTTCAAGAACCTCCCCGCGGGCGCGCTCGATGCGATCGCTATCTACACCCAACCGGGGCGCTACGGCCTCGGCGTCGTGGCAGGATACGTGAGCGAGCTCCCCGCCGACAGCCATGAAGACGACAACTCGTGTAACGCGGCGGACAAGCACCCGGACGCCCTCCCATTGCGGGATACGCTCGCGATCGAGAATCCTCACGATGTCGATTGGTTTCGGTTCACTGTACCCTCGCTCGGCGTCGTCAACATGCGGGCGGCCGTGCTGACGTCGGTGCAACCGGACAGCCTCAAGGACCTCGACGGCTACATCATCAGGGTGCCGAGCTCGAGCGACACCGCGCTGACGATCGTCGGTGCCGACACCGCGGTGAGCTCCAGTGTCAGCATCGTGACGGCGCCGCTGGCAGCTGGGGACTACTACGCCGTGATCGTGGACTTTGCCGGCACGTCCACGCCCTACGAGATCTGCCTGACGCTCACCACCGCCTGCGCGCCGTTCCCCAGCCCGCCAGCGACAGCTGGCGCTCGCCGGCAGCGGCTCACTTCACGGCGGGCGCCGACCGCGGCGTTCACCCGGGCGCCTCGCCACGATGACTAACGGTGTGCTGGAGTGCTTCCGCTGCCACACGCCGATTCCGGAGAACAGCCGGTTCTGCTCGGCGTGCGGGGCCGACGTGTCGGGCGGCGGCACAGCGCCGAGCACCAGCAACGTCGATGTCGTGCGAGAGCGACTGCAGCGGGTGATCGAGGGGAAGTACCGGATCGAGCGTCTCCTGGGAAAGGGTGGGATGGGCACCGTGTTCCTGGCGCACGATCTCACGCTCGAGCGCGAGGTCGCGATCAAGGTGCTCCCTCCCGACGTGGCGCAGGACGAGCAGGTGGTGCGCCGTTTCCAGCAGGAGGCCAAGACCGCCGCCAAGCTCGACCATCCCAACATCATTCCCATCTACCGCGTCGAGAGCGAGGGTGGGCTCAACTACTTCGTGATGAAGTACATCTCGGGGACGTCGCTCGAGGACCTGCTCGAGAAGAAGGAGCCGCTCGCCGTCCCTGAGATCCAGCGGATTCTGTGGGAGGCGGCGTGCGCACTCGGCCATGCGCACCAGCGTGGCGTGGTGCACCGCGATGTGAAGCCGGCGAACATCATGTTCGACCACGATGGCCGCGTGATGCTCACCGACTTCGGGATCTCGAAGGCGCTCCAGGCCGCGACCGGGTTCACCGCGACCGGAATGATCATCGGCACTCCGCACTACATGGCGCCCGAGCAAGGGAAGGGGACGCCGGTCGACGGGCGCGCCGACCAGTACTCGCTGGGCGTGGTCGGCTACCGCATGATCACCGCCGAACTGCCGTTCAACGGCGACTCAGTGCATACGATCATCTACAAGCACATCTATGAGGAGCCGCCGCTCGCGAGCATCAAGCGACCCGGCATTCCCGGGACCCTCACGGTGGCCATCTCGCGAGCTTTGTCAAAGGAACCCGACCAGCGCTTCCAGACCATGGAAGAGTTTGCGACCGCGGTGTGGCCCGAGCAGCCGGTGGCCGCGCCCGCCAAGGGCCGGGGCGCCGCACGCCCCCGCCCCAAGGCTGCGGCCGACGCGCCCACCGAGATCACCGGCGCCCCTACCACACCGTTGCCATCGGCCAAAGAGCGCAAGCCCGCTCCGCCTCCCCGCCCGCGGCGCCGCTCGCGTGCCCCGGTGATCATCGGGGTCGTCGTGGTGGCCGCGGGACTCGGGGGATACCTACTGCTGGGACGGAGCGGGAGCGGGGACCACGGACCAGTAGGGTCTGGAGGCGAGCCTGCTCCCCGCTCCCAGGTCCCTCCGATCGTCGACACCGTGCGGATCGAGGACACCGTTCGCGTGCCGACCCAGGGGCGTCCACGCACGACCCGCAGCACCGGCCGAGTGAAGCCGCGGGACGGAGGGGGGGCTGGGGGGGCTGCGGCGGAGGCTGCCTCCCAAGGCCTCCTGACGATCGCGGCTGATCCCTTCGGTGAAGTGTACGTCGACGGCGTCGATGCGGGGCAGACGCCGCTCGTGGAATACGCGTTGAAGCCGGGCCGCCACACGATCCGCATCGAGCATCCTGGCTTCAAGACCGTGACGGAGACGGTACAGGTGGACGCCAACAACACCGTTCGCAAGCGCTACACCTTGCTCCCGGAGTGAGCCACGTGATCCGGTGCCGACGCATCGTTGCCATACTCGTGAGTCTCGCCGCGTCTCCGCCCGTGGTCGCGCAGACGGTTCCCAATGCGACCTTGCGCCAGGCGCAGCAGGCGTACGACAATCTCGAGTATCGCCAAGTGCTCTCCCTCGCGCGGGCGGCGCTGCGCGAGCGGCTCACGGGGCCGGAGCGTGCCCGTGCGTACGAGCTGCTCGGCTTTACCTACGGCGCGATGGACTCGATCCTCAAGGCGGTGGATGCCTTCAAAGAGGTAGTGCTGATCGATCCCGAGCGGCAGCTCGACCCGAATCGTGTGTCGCCCAAGGCGTACAGTGCGTTCGACGTGGCGCTGCGTCAGGTGTTGCTGGTCCGGCAGCTGCGCGTGGACAGCACGAGCTTCGTTGCGGGGCGAGGAGCTGTGCCGATCCGCTTCACCGTCACGCAGCCCGCCCGCGTGGTCACGCGGGCGATCGGGAGCGCCGGGGGTGGGAACTTCGTGATCGATTCGGGGGCATGGAACGGCCAGGTGAACCTGAGCTGGCCCGCCCGCCTGCCGGGCGGCGACCCCGTGCCCGCGGGGAATTACGTGGTGGTGGTGGACGCCCGCTTGGGCCAGAACACCTTCTCCGCCTCCCAGCCGGTTCGTTTGAGCCACGGGAGCGTGGACACCTTGCCCTACCTCACGAGCCTACCCGGCTATCAGTATCTCCCGGAGACGGAGCTGCCGCCGCAGACGTGGCGACCGTTGGGACTCGCCTTCCTTTATACGGGCGTCGCACTGGTCGGCACCGTGGGGCTCGAGAGCTCGACCCTGGGTTCGGGCTCGAAGCGGGAGCTCGCGGTAGTGGGAGGCGCCGCTCTCGTCACCGGCGTCGTGATGACGCTGCGCAAGCCGGCACCACGACCCGCCGCCGCCAACATTCTGTATAACCGACTGCTGCGGGACCAGCTCGCGCGGCGCAACCAGGACATCGCCAAGGAGAACGTGGCCCGACGCCAGCAGGTGCAGCTGACGCTGGTGCCGTCGCCGAGGCCGGCGGCGGGAGCACCCCGATGAGGCACGGCGTCCGAGAGATCGTCGCGGTGGTTGCGCTTCTGGGGTCGGCCGCCTCGGCTCAAGAGGTGACCATCGGTCCGCAGTTCGTGCTCGCGAGCTACCGAGAGGTCGCGTCGGGGCTCCGGTATCAGGGCACAGGGTTCGGTGGAGCCGTGACGGCGCGCTACCGCAAGCTCTCGGCGGAAGCGGCCGTCCTGCGCGTGAAGCTCGACCCCGAGGGCGGTAGCGCGGGCACCGGTTTCACAGCGACCGAGGTGGACGTGTGGGTCGACTATGACGTCGCCCAATACGCGAGCCTCGAGGTGGGGATCATCCGGCGTACGGCCGATCCCGAATTCGACGCGCAGTCGCTCGGCGCGGTGCGGGTGGGTGTCCGCTCGGCCTACGAGATCGGGCCGGGTGCCGTCGTCTTGTTCCGCGCGAACTACCTGGCCGCCCCCAAATTCTCAGGCGGGGGGAATGCGTCGTTCTCGCTCGATCTCGGCCTGGGCCTCGACGTGCGCCTGGCGGGCCAGCTGCATGGCACGGCGGCCTACGCGTTCCAGCGGGTCAATCGCAAGACGAATCCTGGCGGTACCGGGGAGGTCGACGCGCCGATTCAGGGAACCGTCGCGCGGCTGGGGCTGGGAATCGCGTTCTAAATCGCCTAAGCGTCCTTGAAGCAGGGGTCATCCCACGCGACGTCGGCGATCATCTCACAGCGTCGGCACTCCATTCGCGCTAGCCGTTCCGTGAGCGGCACGCGCGCGCTGCAGTTGGGGCAGACGGCGTACTCGGTGACTCCCGGAAACCGCGCCGGATTCTTCGGGCGGGACACGACGGACCAGCGGAGCGGTCGCGCGCTCGATATTTCGAGCGCCGATCGCGGCACCGGCACCTGCTCCCCCATGACGTCTACCACCGCCTCGGGGGGTCGCAGCCGGCGCACCCCGTACCACGCCCCGCGGCGGAGGGGACAGTCGAGGTCTGCGCGCAATCGGGCCCAATAGCGTTTCGGCACTGGTCGGAAGCTGGATCGGTGTAACCGTAAGTAAGCGACAGACGGTGCCGGCTGCTACGGCTTCACCTCCCGCGCGACGCGCACCGCGTCCTCGATCATGGGTTTGATGGGGGCCAGCCTACCGCTGCAATCTTGTGCAAGCTGCTCGAGCTGCGTGATGAACTCGCTGACCGGCGGTGGGGGCGGATCTGTCGCGAGTAAGCGCTTTTGGATCGTCACGAGGGCGAGGTAGACGGCGCTCGACCGTCCGGTTTCGGGATGGCTTTGCCCCTCGAGCGTATTGAGGATCGTCTTCGCCTGGTCTCTCGCCTTGCGGACCGCGAGGCCGAGGGTTTGGTGCATGCGGATCTCC
>DATEGE010000144.1:0-10337 GCA_035280265.1 Gemmatimonadales bacterium
CGCCGTCTCCGCCAACACCGCAGCCGACACCGCCGCGCCGCCCGGCCGCATCGCCGCGCCCGGTCCGTCGGCCCGGCCGAGGACGGTGTCGTGCGTGCCGATGACGACGGTCGAATGCGACCCCCCCGCATCCGCACCCATGAACCGGATGGATGGTGAGGCGCCGGATGGTGAGGCGTCGGATGACGCGCCGACGGACGATGAGGCGGGTCTCATGTCGCCCCTCCATCCCTCGCCTTCTCATCCGTCGCTCCACCACCCATCGCTCTACCATCCCTCGTCGTAACAGCCGACGTTACCACCCCCACCAGCACCGTCACTCCCGTCCCCAGCGGCACGTACCACGGCCAGGCCAGGCCAGGGAGCCAACGCACCGGGAACTTGGGGATCACCGCGCCGAGCACGATCGGCGTCATGAGCAGCACGCCCGCCACGATGGCCACGATCACGTCGCGCTGACGGGCCCGCGGCCAGAAGCCACCCAGCAGGTAGGTCCCGAGCAGGCTGCCGTAGGTGAGCGACGTGATGCTGAGCGCCAGCTGGACCACCGGCGTGTTCTGATCGCGAAACGCCATCGCGCCGGCGACGAGCACCGCGGTCCAGATCAGCGTGAGCCAACGGCCCACCCAGAGCAGGTGAATCGGATCGTGGCGGCCGGTGAGCGGGGCGTAGAAGTCGTGGGTGGAGGCAGAGGCGAGCGAATTCACGGCCGAAGCGTGACTGCTCATCGCGGCCGCGAGGATTCCGGCCACCACGAGCCCGGCGAGTCCCGCAGGGAGCTGCGTCACGATGAAGGTCGGATAGATCGCGTCACTGCGCATGGCGGCATGATCGGCCCCCGCGAGCCACAAGCTCGTGCCGACGAGCAGGAAGAGCGCGAATTGGAGAATGATGAACACCCCCGATCCGACGAGTGCGCGCTGCGCTTCCTTGAGGCCTCGGGCGGCGAGCAGCCGTTGGACGATGAGGTGATCCGTCCCGTGCGAGGCGCCCGCGATCAGCGCCCCGCCCACGAGTCCGCCCCAGAACGTGTACAACACCGTCAGCGAGGGTCGGAAGTCGACGGTCATGAGCTTTCCTTGATCCCAAGCCCGTGCGAACGCGCCGATGCCGCCTGCGAGGTGCGTCGCGACCGCGAGTGTCGCGATGCCGCCGAGGAGGTAGACCCCGAGTTGGATCACGTCCACCCAAACGACGGCGCGCAGACCGCCGACCCACGTGTAAACCACCGTCACGATCCCGATGGCGAGAATCCCGGCGGCCAGGTTCCAGTGGGTGATGATGGCCAGCGGGATCGCCGTGGCGAAGATGCGGACGCAATCGGCGAGGGCGCGGGTGAGCAGAAAGAGCGCGGACGCGGCGCGGCGCGCGGTGCTCCCGAAACGGCGCTCCAGTCGCTGGTACGCCGTGTCTTGTGTCCCCTCGAAGTACCCGGGCAGGAGCACGGCCGCGACGCCGATGCGGCCGGCGAGGTACCCGAACGCCAGCTGCAGGAACGTCAGGTCGCCGCGCGCCGCGATGCCCGGAATGGAGATCACCGTCAGGGCGGAGGTCTCGGTCGCGACGATGGACAGCATCAGCGCCCACCACGGGAGGCCCCGGTGTCCCAGGAAGTAATCGCTGGCGTCCCGTTGCCGACCCGAGAGCACCAGCCCGAAGACGACGACGGCGGCGCAGTAGGCCGCGATGACGGCTACGTCGAGCGGGCGCAACGGGGGGCCGGGGGGGCGGGGGGGAGTGCAACAAAAAGCCCGCGACGCGCGCGGGCTCGGAGGGCCGACGAAAACGAGGCCAACGGCCTCAGACCGTGAACGACGATCCGCAGCCGCAGCCGCCCGTGGCGTTCGGGTTCTCGAACGCGAACCCCGACTCCTGGAACGTGCTCTTGAAGTCCAGGGTGACGCCGTTGAGGTACTGCGCGCTGAACCCGTCGACGAAGCACCGCACCCCCGCCGTGTCGATTACCACGTCGTCCTCGGCCGGCTTATCTTCGATGTTCAGGCTGTAACGAAACCCCGAGCAGCCGCCAGGCAGCACCGCGATGCGGAGCCCGGCCGTCTCGGGTGAGACGTTCTCCTCACTCATGAACTTCCGCACCTCGGCCGCCGCCTTCTCGGTGAGCGTCAAGGTGACCGGTGTCGTGTTCTGCGTGGTGCCCATTGCGATCCTCCAGTCACATGCGAACTTAGAAAGTCCCGTCGGGCCTGTCAACCGGTTCGCCACCTAGGACTGCGCGCCCATGCGACTTACGCTCGCTGACTGGTCGGTCGTCGCCCTGTACTTCCTGTTCAACATCGCGGTCGGCTTGTATTACAAGCGTCGCGCCGGGCGCGACACGGCGGAGTACTTCCTCTCGGGGAGAAACGTGCCGTGGTGGCTCGCTGGCACCTCCATGGTCGCCACGACGTTCGCCGCCGATACGCCTCTCGTCGTCACGGGGTTCGTCGCGCGCAACGGCATCGCGGGCAACTGGCTGTGGTGGAACCTGCTCGCGAGCGGCATGCTCACCGTGTTCTTCTACGCTCGCCTGTGGCGGCGCGCCGGCGTGATGACCGACATCGAGTTCTCGGAGATCCGCTACGCCGGTCCGCCGGCCGCGTTTCTGCGCGGCTTCCGCGCCGTCTACTTGGGCTTGCTCATCAACTGCATCATCCTCGGCTGGGTGAACCTCGCGATGGCGAAGATTCTCCAGCTGGTCTTCGGGGTCTCGAAGGGCGAGGCGCTGTGGCTTGTGGTCGGCATCATCCTCCTGACCTCGGCGATCTCGACCCTCTCGGGGTTGTGGGGCGTGCTCGTGACCGACCTGTTTCAGTTCGTGATCAAGATGGGGATGGTGATCGTGCTCGCGGTGGTCGCCGTCAACGCCGTGGGCGGCATCGCAGCCATGCGCGTCAAGCTGGCGGCGATCGATCAGCTGCGCAGCGCCACGTCTGGTGGCCAAGGATCGGTGCTCGATTTCGTGCCCGACCTCCGCTCGGCGTGGATGCCGATGATCACGTTCTTCGTCTATATCGCGGTCAACTGGTGGGCCACGTGGTACCCGGGCGCCGAGCCGGGCGGCGGCGGTTACGTGGCGCAGCGGATGCTGAGCGCGAAAGACGAGAAGAACTCGCTGCTCGCCACGTTGTTCTTCAACATCACGCACTATGCCGTGCGGCCCTGGCCGTGGATCCTGGTGGCGCTCGCCTCGCTCATCCTGTTTCCGGGTCTGAAGGACCCGGAGACGGGGTATGTTCGCGTGATGATCGATTATCTCCCCTCGTCGCTTCGTGGGCTCATGGTTGCCGCGTTCGCGGCGGCCTTCATGTCGACGATCGCGACCCACCTGAACTGGGGCGCGAGCTATCTGGTGAACGATTTCTATCGGCGTTTCGTGCGCCGGCAGGGCAACGAGTCGCACTACGTCCTGGTGTCGCGGCTCGTGACGGGGCTGCTCACCGTGGTCTCGGCCGCGGTTGCCTTCCGGATCGAGTCGATTGGCGGCGCCTGGAAGCTGTTGATCATCACGGGCGCGGGGACGGGCGGCGTGTTGCTGCTACGCTGGTACTGGTGGCGCATCAACGCGTGGAGTGAGATCTCGGCGATGGTCACGGCGTTTGTCGTGTCGGTGCTGTTGCAAACGGTCTGGGGGCTCGACAGCGACCGGCCGCTCGACTTCGCCAAGATCGTGCTCATCACCGTAGCCATCACGACCGTCGTGTGGCTCGCGGTCACCTTCCTGACCCGCCCCGAGTCCGACTCGACGCTGGACGCATTCTATCGGCGCACCCGGCCCTCGCGGACCGGATGGGCGCCCGTGGCGGCACGGGCGCCGGACGTCCGGGCGTCGGCCGACGGCCTCGCGAACCTGCGCGATTGGGTCGCGGGGTGTGTACTGGTGTACGGGGCGCTGTTCGGGGTGGGGAAGCTGCTGCTGCACGAGGCCATACCCGGCGTGCTGTTGCTCGTGGTGGCGGCGATCGCCGGTCTCGCCATTTACCGCGACCTCTCGCGCCGCGGGTGGAGCACCGTCGTGGAGTGACCGGCCTAGAGCTCCGGATGAGTGAGGGCGTCGACCACCAGGTCGGCGACCTCCGATCGCACGTGCAGAATGGCCGTGTTGGCGCGCGTGGGGTTCACGCGATTCGTGAGCAGGATGATCAACAGGTCGCGGTGCGGATCCATCCACATCGACGTCCCGGTGTAACCGGTGTGCCCGAATGAGCGACGAGACAGCTTCGCGCCCGCGCTCGAGTAGCCCGAGTCGGAGGGCGTGTCCCACCCGAGCGCGCGCGTCGAGCCGGCCGGCAGGTTCTGGCGCGCCGTGAACTCTGCCACGGTTTCCGCCCGGATCAGCTGCAGCGTGTCCCACGCTCCCCCGTTCAAGAGCATCGCCCCGAAGCGCGACAGATCGAGCGCGTTGGAGAACAGTCCGGCGTTTCCCGAGACGCCGTCGAGTCGTGCCGCACTCTCGTCGTGCACCTCGCCCCGCAGCCAGCGGTGGCGGAACACGGTGTCGTGCTCCGTGGGCGCGATGCGGTCGCGCCAGGCGGGCGGCGGTCGGAACCGGGTGGCCGGCATGCCGAGCGGGCCGAACACCCGCGCCGCGAGGAAGCGGTCCAGCGGCTCGCCGCTGATGCGCTCCACCGCCTGCATGAGCACAATGGCACTCAAGTCGGAGTAGCGGTAGCTCGTGCCGGGGGGCGCGACCAAGGTGGTCGTGTCCACAGCCGCGAGCGCCGCGGCGCGCGACCGCGTGGAGTCGTACAGCGGCAGATCCGCCAGCAAGCCGGCGGAGTGCGTGAGCAAGTGTCGGGCGGTCACACGGTCCTTCAGGGCGCCGCGGAACTCGGGCACGTACTGCTGGATCGGCGCATCGAGGGCGAGCTTCCCCGCGTCCACGAGCAGCATGCAGGCGGTCGTGAGGCCCACGACCTTTGTGAGCGAGGCGATGTCGTACAGCGTGCCGGGATCGACCGGCCGCGGGTCGTTGACACCGTAGTGCCCAACCGCCGCGACCAGCGCGAGGCGGCCGTGCCGCCCGACCGCGAGCACCGCCCCGGGGAACGCACCGCTGTCGACCTCGCTCGCGAGGTATCCGACCGCCGCCGCAAGGCGTGTGCTGTCGAAGCCAACTGATGTAGGAGCCGCGCGAGGAATGCCGGCGCTGGCGGGAATCGGCGTCGTCCGCGCACCGCCGCCGCACGCGGTGAGCGCCGCCACGAGGGCGAGCGCTCCCCTCCCAGTCGCGCTCCGGGTCACGGCTGCGCCGTGGGCACGGCGACTCCCCACCCGACGGCGTAGTCTGGTGGCACCCGAATCGGCAGGTGGCCGGCGATCGGCACCCGGCCCAGCAGCGCGAGGGCGACCGCCCGCTCCGAGGCACGCACGCCGCTCCAAGCGACGAGGTACGACCGCACCGTCGGGGTCTGGGTAAGCAGGTACGGACTGCCGAGGGACACGAGCACCGTGGGACGCGCCGCATCGGTGGTCGTGATGAGCTGCGCCAAGGAGTCCGGGAGAGCGATGGTGCCTCTCCCCGAGAGGGGTCGTACGTTGGCGACGAACACCGTCACCGGCGCCCGCGCGATCGTGGCGCGCGCGGAGTCGTAGGACGCGGTCCCGGACATGGGCCACAGCCGGAAATACTCCACGCTGTCGCCGCCCTGCCGGAGCAGGTCGCTGAGGTATTGTCCCACACCGCTGTTCCACTCGTCGGCGTAGGCGATCAGCGCGAGCCGCTCGCGGTGGGCCCGGAGGGCGTGCAGCCGTCCACTCACATCGCGAACCAGCGTGAGCGCGCGGATCGCGAGGTCGTTGGCGGCGTCCTGGAATTGGCGGCTCCCGACGACATGCATGATCGAGTCGAGCGAGACCGTGCGGCGCTGGAACAGCCCCAGCCGGCGCTTGAGCTCGAGCATCCGGCGCACCGACTGTTCCAGCCGCTCGCGGCTGATCCGTCCGCTCGCCACGGCGGCGGTCATCGCGACGATGGCCGAGTCGGGGTCGGCGGGCATGAGCAGCAGGTCCGAGCCCGCGAGAAACGCCCGCACCGTTGCCTCCCCGGCACCGTACTTGGTCACGATCGCGCCCATCTGCAGCGCATCGGTCACGACGAGGCCCTTGAATCCCAACGAATCGCGCAGCAACCCGGTGAGCACCGCCGGTGACAGGGTCCCGGGCTCGCTCGACCCCGTGAACGTCGGGAACGCGATGTGGGCGCTCATCACGACGTCGGCGCCGGCCGTGATCCCCGCGCGGAACGGCACCAGCTCGAGCGAGTCGAGTCGGCCGTATCCTACGGTGATCACCGGCATGCCGATGTGCGAATCGATCTGCGTGTCGCCGTGGCCGGGAAAGTGCTTGAGCGTCGCGAGCATGCCGTGGTCGTGCAGGCCGCGCACGTACTCCGTGACGAGGCGGGAGACGGTTCGCGCATCTTCCCCGAATGAGCGAATGTTGATGATCGGGTTCGCGGGGTTGTTGTTGACGTCGGCATCGGGCGCGAAATTGACGTGAATGCCGACGGCCCGGCCCTCGACAGCCGCGGCCGCGCCGATCGTGTAGGCGTCGTGTGGATCACCGGTGGCGCCGACGGCCATGATCTGGGGGAAGGTCGTGGCGCCCACCACCCGCATCCCGGCGCCCCATTCGAGGTCGGCCGACACGAGGAGCGGGAGCCGGGACCGGCGCTGCAGCGCGTTGAGCTTGGAGGCGATGTCGAAGGGCGAGCCGACGGAGACGATGAGACCGCCCACCTCCAGCGAATCGACCCACCGTGCCGCGACCTGAAACAGCGAATCGTCGAGCGCGGTGTAGCTTCCGGAGAGCCACGGGATGACGAGCTGTCCGACCTGCTGGCGGACGGTGAGCGTGGCGAGTAGCGATCCGATGGAATCGGCGGGGCCCGGAGCCGGAACCGGTGCGGCGGCGGGGGCAGGCGACACCCCCTCAACCCGTCTGCCCGATGGATGGCCGCCGGCACATCCGAGGGCGGCGGCAACGACTAGGAGTCTATGCGCCCGCATTCTCTCTCGCTCGTGGTGGTGTTGGCCTGCGCCGGTGTCCCACCCGCGTTCGCCCAGGTGCGACCGGGGATCGAGGTACTGATGTCGGACTCGATCGCCGTGGTCGCCGGCAAGCGCGTCGCCCTTCTCACCAACCAGACCGGCGTCGATCGGCTGGGTCGCCGCGACATCGACCTGCTGCGAGGCACGCCGGGCGTCCGTCTGGTCGTCATCCTCAGTCCGGAGCACGGCATCCGCGGCACCGAGGATCGGCCGGGGCTCCCCGACGCGGTCGACGGGGCCAGCGGTCTCCCAATCTATAGCATGTACGGTGGGACGCCGCTGCCGCAGATCGCGGCGCTCGATTCCGTCGACGTCCTGCTTGTCGACTTGCAGGACGTCGGCGCCCGCTACTACAGCTATTCGACGACCGCCGTGCTGCTCCTCCAGGAGGCGGCACGCCGCGGCAAGCCGTTCGTCGTCCTCGACCGCCCCAACCCGATCGGCGGCGTGGCGGTGCAGGGAAACGTGATGACCTCCACGCGTCGCGTCGAGCGAGTGAGCGACTTTCTACCCGTCGCGATGCGCCACGGGATGACCGTGGGCGAGCTGGTGCGCTTCGCAAACGATGTGCTCGGCATCCACGCGCGTCTCACCGTGGTCCCGGCACTGGGGTGGCACCGCGGCATGTACTACGACGACACCGGGCTACCGTGGGTGCGCCCCTCTCCCAACCTGCGTGACCTGGAGAGCGCCACCCATTACCCAGGGACCTGTCTGTTCGAGGGCACCAATCTCTCGGTCGGACGTGGGACGATGTACGAGTTTCAGGTCGTCGGCGCGCCGTGGCTCGACACGGCCGCCGTGCTGTCACGCCTGCGGGTCTGGGGACCGTGGGCGCAGGGCGCGTTGACGGGGGTGGAGGCTTCCGGCGTGGTGTTGACGCCTCGCGACCCGACCGACCGCAAGTACGACGACGTCGAGGTGCGCGGCATTCGGTTGCGTGCGACCGACCGACGACGCTACGATCCGACCCGCGCCGCGATACTGATGCTGAGCGCGATCCGCGCCGCGCACCCCGATTCGCTGCGCTTCGACGACGCGCGTTTCGATCAGCTCACGGGCGGCCCGGAGCTGCGGCGTGCGATTCTCGCCCCGCGTGTCGGCGAAGCGGTGTGGGGAGCGTGGGAGGGGCGGCTCGAGCGGTTTCGGCGCTTGCGCGCCAAGTACTTGCTCTATTGAGAGTTTCGTCACCGCCCGCTAGCTTCCCCCCGCTATGAACGTGATCCCGCAGCGGGTGCGCGATGCCTTCGAGAAACTGCTCGAGCCGGTCGCCGCCGCGCTCATCCGCTATCACGTTCGCCCCAACGTCATCACGACGATCGGCACCTCCCTGGTCGTCGCCTCCGCGACGGCGTTCGCCGTCGGCTGGGTCCGCGTGGGCGGGTTCCTCGTGCTGTTCTCGGGACTGTTCGACATGGTGGACGGACGGGTCGCGCGGCTGGGAAACATGACCACGACGTTCGGCGCGTTCTACGACTCGACGCTCGATCGCGTGGGCGAAGCGGCGTTGTTCAGCGGCATCGCGATCTACTTTCTGCGCGGCGGCGTGCCGCGCGACCGCCTCACGGTCGCCGTCGCCGCCTGTCTCGTGGCGCTGGCGGCGTCGCTACTGGTGTCGTACACGCGGGCACGGGCGGAGGGGCTCGGGCTGACGGCAAAGGTGGGGATCGCCCAGCGGGCGGAGCGGGTGTTGTTGCTCGGCGCGCCCACGATGGTCTTCGGCGCCGGGAACCGCGGGGTGTTGTTGTTCTGGATTGTGGTCGTGCTCGCGCTGGCCACGGCGGTGACCGTGGTGCAACGCATCGTGTACGTCGCCCGCATCGCGAGGGGGCCGGCCGTGCGGCGGCCGCCGCAGCAGCGGGAGACGATGCCCGGACACGCCCCCGCGCTCCAATCGAGGAAAGGACACTGATCGTGGCTGAGCCGGAAGGTCGACACGTCGCGCCCGCCAAGGGGAAGCTGGGAGTGATGCTGGTGGGCTTGGGCGCGGTGTCGACGACGTTCATCGCCGGCGTGGAGAACGTCCGGCGGGGCATGGCGCTTCCGATCGGGTCGCTCTCCCAGATGGGGACGATCCGCCTGGGCAAACGGACCGAGAAGCGCGCCCCGCGCATCAAGGACTTCGTGCCGCTCGCGGAGCTCCACGACCTCGCCTTCACCGCGTGGGATCCGTTTCCCGACGACGCCTACGACGCCGCGCGCAAGGCCGGTGTGCTCGAGCCCCCGCACCTGGAGCCGATCGCCGACTTCCTCAAGGGGATCACGCCGCTCCCCGCCGCGTTCGATCGCAACTACGTGAAGCGGCTCGACGGCAAGAACGTCAAGACCGCCAAGACCAAGCGCGAGCTGGCCGAGCAGCTGCGTCAGGACATCCGGGACTTCAAGCGCCGCTCGGGCGCCAATCGCCTCGTCATGATCTGGGCCGCCTCCACCGAGGTCTTTCTCACGCCGGGCCCCGCGCACCAGAGCTTACAGGCGTTCGAGCAGGGAATGGAACGCAACGACCCGGCGATCGCGCCCTCGATGCTGTACGCCTATGCCGCGCTCATGGAAGGCGTGCCGTTCGCGAACGGGGCGCCGAATCTCACGGTCGACGTCCCCGCCCTCGCGCGCCTCGCCGAGGAGCGACGCCTGCCCATCGGCGGGAAGGACTTCAAGACCGGCCAGACGATGATGAAGACCGTGCTCGCGCCTGCCTTCAAAGCCCGCATGCTCGGGCTCTCCGGCTGGTATTCGACGAATATCCTCGGCAACCGGGACGGCGAGGTGCTCGACGATCCCGAGTCGTTCAAGACCAAGGAAGAGTCGAAGCTCGGCGTGCTGGAGTACATCCTCCAGCCCGAGATGTATCCCGAGCTGTACGGCAAGGTCTTTCACAAGGTGCGGATCAACTACTATCCGCCGCGCGGGGACAACAAAGAGGGTTGGGACAACATCGACATCTTCGGATGGCTCGGCTATCCGATGCAGATCAAAGTCGATTTCCTGTGCCGCGACTCGATCCTCGCCGCGCCGATCGTGCTCGACCTCGCCCTGCTCTTCGATCTGGCCCAGCGTGCCGGCCTGTCGGGCATCCAGGAGTGGCTGTCGTTCTACTTCAAGAGCCCGCAGACCGCCGCCGGGCTCTATCCCGAGCACGACCTCTTCATCCAGCAGACCAAACTCAAGAACACGTTGCGCTGGATGATGGGCGAAGAGCTGATTACGCACCTCGGCCAGGAATATTACGATTAATTGCTAGCGCTGGCCGAAGTGAAACGTGACTTCGACCGGGCCCTCTTTGTCGGC
>DATEGE010000145.1:0-8683 GCA_035280265.1 Gemmatimonadales bacterium
GTCTCGCAGGCGTACGGCGCGCTCGAGGTGAGCGAGCGGCATCGCCACCGCTACGAGGTCTCCAACGCCTACCGCGATGTGCTGGCCGAGTACGGGATGCGCTGCTCCGGGCTTTCGCCCGATGGCTCGCTGGTCGAGATGATCGAGCTGCCCGACCACCCGTGGTTCATCGGCTGCCAGTTTCATCCCGAGCTCAAGTCCCGGCCCACTCGGCCCCACCCCCTGTTCGCGGGGTTCGTCGGCGCCGCGCGCCAGCGGCGCCGGTCACGGGAGGGAAGTGCCGCGCTCCCCGGCCAGGCGACGCGGTCGTCCCAGCTCGCGGGCCTGCACGACTGACATGTCGCCGCACCTCGCGGCTACCCCGTTCCTCATCGCGGGGCCGTGCGTCGTCGAATCCGATGACCTGAACCTGCGGGTCGGCGAGGCGCTCGCCGAGCTCGGGGCGAGGCTCGGCGTGCACGTCATCTACAAGGCGTCGTACGACAAGGCGAACCGGACCGGGCTCAAGGGAGCGCGCGGGCCCGGCATCGACCGTGGACTCGCGGCGCTCGACAAAGTCCGGGCCGCCACTCGTCTGCCGGTTCTCACCGACGTCCACGCGCCCGACCAGGTGTCCGCCGCGGCCCAGGTCGCTGACGTGCTACAGATCCCCGCCTTCCTGTGCCGGCAAACCGACCTGCTCATCGCCGTCGGGCGGGCGGGGCGCGCCGTGAACGTCAAGAAGGGCCAGTGGATGTCGCCGGAGGGCATGGCGGGTGCTGTGGACAAGGTCCGCGCCGGGGGAGCACGCGAGGTCGCCGTCACAGAGCGGGGCACGTTCTTCGGCTACGGCGACCTGGTGGTCGACATGCGCAACTTCGCCCGGCTCAAGAGCGCGTGCGGCACCCCGGTGGTGTTCGACGCCACCCATGCCGTGCAGCAGCCGGGGCAGGGCCCGGAGGGCGCGAGTGGGGGGCTGCGCGAGTTCATCCCACCCCTGTTATACGCCGCCGCAGCCGCTGGCGCCGATGGCTTCTTCCTCGAGACCCACCCCGATCCCGACCGCGCGCCGTCCGACGGACCGAACATGCTGCCGCTCAATCAGCTGGAACCGATCGTGAAAAGAGCGCTGGACGTCTGGCACACGGCCCGGGCGAGGGGCGCGGCTGACGCGAGGTCCCAGGGGAGTGGCGGGGTCACTGTCGAGGACCGAGCGAAAGCCGCCGCGCCCCTCGCCCGGGCTGAGAAGTGACCATGCTCGCCCCCACGGTTGCCCGCCGCCTGAAGCTCGTCGGCCTCGACGTCGACGGCGTGCTCACCGACAACGGCATCTACCTCGGCACCGTCGGCGACCATCCCGTGGAGCTGAAGCGATTTCATATCCAGGACGGCCTCGGTGTCCGCATGCTGCGCTCCGCCGGGCTGGCGGTCGTCTGGGTGTCCGGCCGCGAGTCGGCGGCGACCGCGCTGCGCGCGCGCGAGCTCGAAGTCGACGAGCTGATCCAGGACCCGACGGCGCGCAAGCTTCCCGTGTTCGAGCGCCTGCTCGAGCGGCGCCAGCTCGGGTGGGAGCAATGCGCCTTCGTGGGCGACGATCTCGCGGATCTGCCGGTGCTCGCGAGGGTCGGGTTGCCGGTGGCGGTCGCGAACGCGGTGGCGGAGGTCCGGTCCGCGGCGCGGATCGTCACGACCGTGCCCGGCGGCCACGGGGCGGTGCGCGAAGTGGCAGAGCTGATCCTCAAGGCGCGCGGCGAGTGGCAGGAGCTGGTCACGAAACACTTCGAGGAGCGTCGCGATGTCGCGCACGGAGCGCAGCGATCTCGTTGAGCGCGGGCGCCGGGTGCTCGCCCTCGAAGCGGACGCGATCCGGCGGGTCGCCGACCGGCTGAGTTCCGCGTTCGCGGCCGCGGTGCAGCTGCTCGCCGCCGCGAAAGGCCGGCTGATCGTCTCCGGCGTGGGGAAGTCGGGTCTCATCGCGCGCAAGATCGCCGCTACGCTCACCTCCACCGGCAGTCCCGCGTCGTTCCTCCACCCCGTTGACTCACTGCACGGTGACCTGGGGCTCGTCAGCCGTGACGACGCCGCGCTGCTGCTCTCGAAGAGCGGCGCCTCGGACGAGCTGTTCGGTCTCCTGGGCCAGCTGAAGCGCTTGGGCGTACCGATCGTGGCCATCACCGGCGATCCGGAGTCCGTGCTGGCCCGCCAGGCGGATGTCGTACTGGACGCGGGCGTGAGCGAGGAAGCCTGTCCCGAGACGCTCGCGCCCACCGCCAGCACGACCGCCGCCTTGGCGCTGGGCGACGCCCTGGCCGTGACCCTGCTCGAGGTCAAGGGATTCCGCCGGGAGGACTTCGCGGCGCTCCATCCGGGCGGAACGCTCGGCAAGAACCTGCTGCTCCGCGTCTCGGACGTGATGCTCGAGCGCGACCTGCCCACGCTCGCGACCGACCGCCCGATGCGCGAGTGCGTCGTGCTGCTCGCGGAGAAGCGCGGCACCGTCGCGGTGGTGGATGCGGGCGGGGGTCTGGTAGGCGTCGTCACCGCGGGTGATCTGACCCGGCTCATGGAGCGCACCGACCGCTTCCTCGACATCCCGGTGGGCGAGGTCATGACCCGCACGCCGAAAAGCACGACCCCTGGCGAGCTCGCGGGTGCCGCCGTGCAGCTGATGGAGCGCTACGGCATCATGGCCCTGCCGGTGCTGGACGGGGGGAGAAAGGTCGTCGGAATGGTGCACCTGCACGACCTCATGAAGGCAGGTGCGGCGTGATACGTCTCCGCGTGACGTCTTGGTGCTACGCCTTTTCGTGCTACGTCGTTTTGGGCGGGGTGGTGGCGGCCTGCGATACGGGTATCAAACCCACCGCCACAGTGTCGGCCGCCGACTCGGCGGACCAGGTGCTCTTCAACATGTCGCACTACGTCACCCAGGCTGGGATTCAGCGTGCCCACGTGCTCGCCGACACGGCATATTTCTACTCCCCCGCCCAGACCGCGGAGCTGCGCAACGTGCACATCACCTTCTACGATCCCCGCGGCGCCGAGACGTCGACGCTGACGTCGCGAGAGGGGACCTACCGGTGGCGCACCGGCGACATGGAAGCCCGCGGGCACGTCGTGGTGGTTCGCACCGATGGCGCCACGCTGCGCACCGAGGTGATCCGCTACAGTCAAGCCAAGAACCAGGTCAGCTCCGACCAACCGTTCGTGTTCGACGAGCCGTCGCGACACATCAAAGGTCAGGGCTTCACGGCCGATCCCGACTTCAAGGTCGTGACGGCGAACAAGGTGACTGGAGAGGGCGGCAAGTTCACCCTCCCGAACCAATGATGGCGGCCGTGCTCCTCGTCACCCTCTCCCAACAGCCCGCGGCCGTCCCTCCGGCCGACACGGGCGTCGGGCGGCCCTGCAAAGTCATCATCGACTCGGTGGGGCGCCAAGCGCAGCAGGTGGAGGTGCGGCGCGGCGAGACCAACGTGTTCGCCGGCGGCGGCGTGCTGGCGCATTGCGAAGGAACGGGCAGCACGCTGGTCGCCGATAGTGTCGCGTGGTTCGCGGGCGTGGGCCGGTTCGACATGATCGGCCAGAAAAACCCCGTCCACATCCGCGATACGGCCATCACGCTCGACGCCACGACGGCCGCGTACTTCCTCCGCCAGGAGCGCCTCGACGCGCACAGGGACGTCGTCGCTCACAATCGCACCACAGGATCGGTGCTGCGTGGCCCGAACCTCACCTACTATCGCGCGGCCAAGGGCATACGAGACACGCTCGAGATGTACGCCACCAGTCGGCCCACGATCGAGTACCACGCCACCGCCGATTCGGGAGAGCCCTACGTCATCGTCGGCGACCGGGTGCGGTTCAAGGGAAACGATCGCGTCTGGGGTGGCGGCCAGGTGACGATCGACCGCAGCGACTTCGCCGCGCGCGGCGACTCGATGCAGCTCGACCAGGCGAGGGGATATGGGCTGCTCATCGGCACGCCGCGGGTCGAAGGGAAGGGCGCCCGGGCGTACGCGCTCACGGGAACGCGCATCGAGCTGGGACTCCAGGGCCGCGAGATCCACCTGGTGAAAGCGCTGGGCCGGGGCGTGGCGACCGGCGCCGACTGGCGCCTGACCGCGGACACGATCCATTTGCGCCTCGACCGGAAAAAGCTGCAACAGGCGTTCGCCTGGGGTCCCAAGGACTCGGTGCGTGCGCACGCGACGTCGACCCTCAACACCATCCAGGCCGATTCCCTCGCGCTCGACCTTCCCGATGAGGTGCTCACCGAAGCGCGGTCCTTCGGGCACGCCTACTCGACGTCCCGCAAGGATTCCACCAAGACCGCCCGGGTGAACTGGATCGCCGGCGACTCTCTCACGGCGCGCTGGACCCAACATGCCGATTCGAGCGGGGTGGCGAAGAGCAGGCTGCATCAGCTCGTCGCCCGGGGATCGGCCCGCTCCCTCACGCACCTCGAGGGCGGACGCGACACGACCACCGGGCCGTCGCTCGACTACTCGCGTGGTGCCGTGATCGACATCGTCCTCGCGAGGGACAAGGTCGACCGGGTGACCGTCACGGGGCGCGCGGACGGCGTCCACCTCGAGCCACGGCCACCGGTAGCCGATACCACGAAGAAGAAGGCCGCCGCGGACACGAGCACGAAGGCAGCCGGCCGATGATCGCGGATCTCCTGGCCGCCCGCGACTCGTCGCTGCCGCTTGCCGCGGCGGCCCTCGCCCGCGTGGCGGACGAGCAGGGACGGTCGGCGCTCGGCAACCTCGCGATCGCCTACCGCGAGGAGTTCCTCAAGCTGCGGGCGCACTCCCGCGGCGCGAGCCTCCCGGAGCTGGGCGGCCTGTCGGTCGAGGAGTTTCGGGCCAACTTGCGCACGTCGGTCCTGCCCCGCCTCGCCCTGCTGCAGGTGGTTGTGTATCGCGTCGGTGCATTGGAGGACGGCGCGGCCGTCGGCTTCACCGCCGAGGCCTGGGGGGAGATCGCCGCCGACCGCGCCGGCACCGCCGACCGGCTGCTCGAAGCCGCGGAGCGAGCGGTGGCGCGCGCCGAGTCGTTCTCCGGCGAGTACCAGGCCGTCACCGGGGGAAGCCGTCTCGATGCCCAGGGGCTCGTGAAGATCTACAAGGGCCGGGCCGTCGTGAACGATGTGAGCGTGCAGCTCGAGCAGGGAGAAATCGTGGGCCTGCTCGGACCCAACGGGGCGGGGAAGACCACGACGTTCTACATGATCACCGGACTGATCCGTCCCGACGGCGGCGAGATCTCCCTCGACGGACGGGTGATCACGGCGGAGCCGATGTACCGCCGGGCGCGAATGGGCATCGGCTACCTGGCGCAGGAGCCGTCGGTGTTCCGCAAGCTGACGGTGGAGGAGAACGTACGGGCGATCCTCGAAACGCTGCCCCTCGAGGACGGCGAGCGCGCCGAGCGCCTCGAGCGGCTGCTCGACGAGCTGGCGATCAAGCATCTGCGCCGCCAGAAAGGCTTCCAGCTCTCCGGGGGCGAGCGGCGCCGGCTGGAGATCACTCGCGCCCTCGTCACCGAGCCCAAGTTCATGCTGCTGGACGAGCCGTTCGCCGGCGTCGATCCGATCGCCGTGCACGACATCCAGACGATCGTCGCGGGGCTGCGGCACCGCGGCATCGGCGTGCTGATCACCGACCACAACGTGGAGCAGACGCTCGACATCGTCGATCGCGCCTACATCATGTTCGAGGGAAAGGTGCAGGTCGCCGGCACGGTGCGCGAGCTGGTGTTCGACGACCGCGTGGCGAACCTGTACCTCGGGCCCACCCTCACCGCGCGGCTGCGCGCCCGTCTGGCGCAGCCACAGCCCGCATGAAAACCGGCCTGCAGCAACACGCAGCGCTGTCGCAGCAGCTGCGGATCAACCCGCGGCTGTACCAGGCCATGGACCTGCTCTACATGCCGCTGCTCGACCTGCAGCAGCACTTGAAACAGGAGCTGCTCGGCAACCCGTTCCTCGAGTTGGTCGAGTCGGAGGACGAGACCGAGGTTCCCCTCGAGGAACCCAAGGAGGAGAAGAAGGAGACCGAAGGCGCCGACGAGCCCAACTGGGAGGACATCCTCCTCGACGACGGCGCCGACTCCGGCGTGCCGCCGCGGGACCTGAGCGAGGCGCGCGAATACGTCGAGCCCGTCCCGGTCGAAGCGAAAGACCTGACCGACTACCTGCGTGACCAAATGCGCCTGCTCGACCTCACGCCGCGCCAACAGCTCCTCGCGGAGGAGTTCATCGGCAACATCGCGGAGGACGGCTACCTCGGCGCGACGCTCGAGCAGATCGTGCGGGGGGCGAACCAGCTGCTGGAAGAGCACGCCGTCGAGTCGGACGCCGACATCAAGCCACAGCTGTTCACGCTCGCGGACGCCGAGGAGATGCTACGGATCATCCAGAAGCTCGACCCCCCGGGCGTCGGCGCGCGCGATCTGCGCGAGTGTCTCATCCTGCAGCTCGAAGCCCGAAACCAGACTGACACCCTGGTGTACCGGCTGGTGCGGGACGCGTTCGACGACCTCAAGGCGCATCGCTGGAGCGACCTCGGCAAGCGGTTCGGCTTAGATGCCGCCGAGGTGCAGAAGGTCGCCGACGACCTCGCGAAGCTCGACCCCAAGCCCGGGTTGCAGCACTCCGCCGCCAACGAGGCGTACATCATTCCCGATCTCGTGGTCGAGAAGATCGACGGCGAGTACAAGATCTTCTTGAACGACTCCGGGCTCCCGCGGCTCCGGATCTCGAAGACCTATCAGGACATCGCGCGCGACAAGAAGAAGTTCCAGGGAGAAAACAAGGACTTCATCAACCAGCGCATGAACAGCGCGCACTGGATGATCCAAGCGATCGAGCAGCGTCGCCAAACGATGCTCAAGGTGATGAACTTCATCGTGGATCGGCAGCGCGAGTTCTTCGAGAAGGGCGTCGAGTACCTGAAGCCGCTCACGCTGCGGGAAGTGGCCGACGTCATCAACATGCACGAGAGCACCGTCAGCCGGGTGACCAACGAGAAGTACGTGCAGACGCCCCGCGGTCTGCTGCCCCTCAAGTTTTTCTTCTCGAGCGGCCTCTCGACGACCACCGGAGAAGATGCCAGCGCCCGCGCCATCCGGGCGCAGATTCAGAAGATGGTCGCCGACGAGGACGCCAAAAACCCGCTCACCGACCAGCAGATCGTGGAGATGTTCGGCCAAAAGGGCGTCAAGATCGCGCGCCGCACCGTCGCGAAGTACAGGGATCAGCTGAGCATCTTGCCGGCTCGCATGCGGAAGCGCCTGTGAGCCTGGCCACCCCCGCGGCGACGCCCGAGGTGAGTGTCCTCGTGCCCGCCAAGGACGAGGCCGACAATCTCACCGAGTTCATCCGCCAGACGCGTGAGGCGCTGCTGCCGTTGCCCTACGCCTGCGAAGTCGTCGTGATCGACGACGGCAGCCGTGACGGCACGGCCGACGCGCTGCGGCAGCTCGCCGCGAAGCATCCGTTCGTTCGGGTCGTCACGCACCGCAGTCAGCGCGGCATCGCCGACGCACTGAAGTCGGGCAGCGACGTCGCGCGGGGCCGGATCCTCGTGTTCTATCCCGCCGACCTGCAGTACAGCCCCGCCGACATCCCCGCGCTGGTCGAGCCGATCCGCGCTGATGCAGCGGATATCGTCACGGGCGCCAAGCAGGGCCACTACGAGAAGCGCTTCGTGTCATGGGTCTACAACGTCCTGTGCCGGTGGCTGTTCGGCGTCCCGGTAACCGATTTGAATTCCGTGAAAGCCTATCGCCGCGAGGTCATGGACGGGATTCCGACGCGGCCCGATTGGCACCGCTTCATGGTCGTCATCGCCGCGGCGGAGGGGTTTCGGGTCGCACAGCGCGCCGTGCCTCTCTACCCGCGTCGCGGGGGGAAGTCCAAATTTGGGATCGGGCGGATTCCCGTCGGCGTGTTGGACCTGCTGTCGGTGTGGTTCCAGCTGCGATTTGGTCGCAAGCCGATGCTGTTCTTCGGCGTCACCGGCGCGCTGTTGTGCTTCGCCGGATTCCTGGTCGGCGTGTACGCGGTGATCGAGCGCTATGCGTTCCACCAGGGCAATCGGGCATTCCTCTACCTCGTGCTGCTGCTCGTGCTGGCGGGCCTGTTGTTGTTCGGCTTCGGCTTCGTGGGCGAAATGCTCGCGGGGATGCGGGAGGAGGTCAGGGCCCTCGGGCGCGAGATGGAGCATCTGAAGGATCGATCGTGACGCTCGCTTGGTAGCACGCCTCCCAGGCCGCCACGATCCCGTCCCAACTGAAGTGCGCGCGTACGTGCGCCCGCCCCGCCGCGCCGAGCCGAGCGGCGAGTCCTCGATCCTCGGCCAGCCGCTGCAACGCCGCGGCCAATGCCGCGGGATCGCCCGGGGCCACGAGCAATCCGGTCTCCCCGTCGACGATAATGTCCGGGATCCCGCCCACCCGGCTCCCGATCACCGGGACGCCGTAGCTCATCGCCTCGAGCAGCACGACGCCGAGGCCTTCGGTATCGCTCCGGGAATCGAGAATGGACGGGAGCGCGAGCACGTCGGCGGCCGCATAGGCGTCACCCAATTCCACGCCCGAGACGCGACCACGGAGCACCACGCGGTCCACGAGGCCGGCTTCCCGAATCTGCGTCTGGAGCGGTGCACGCTCGGGACCCTCGCCGACGATGTCCAGC
>DATEGE010000146.1:0-7407 GCA_035280265.1 Gemmatimonadales bacterium
TCGCGGCCGCGGCGGAGAACGCGCGCCGGGCGCGCGACGCGGCCGAGCTGCGCGGCCTCGCCGGGAATTACGTGGACTACGCGGCGCTCGAGGGGTTCGTTACCCTGCGCTATCGCAACGATCCGGCGGGCGCGCTCGCCATCGTCGACGCGGCGCTCAAACGTCATCCGCTCGCCAGCCTCGCGCCGTACGATCGGCCCTACCTGATACTCGCGGCGCTCTACGCCGAGGCCGGCCAGCCGGCGCGCGCGCGCGCGCTCATGGCGGATTACGAGCGCGAGATCCCCGAGGGGGTGCGGCGCGGCCAACCGTACGGACGGGGCGCCGCGGCCGACATCGCGATGGCGGAAGGGCGCTGGCAGGATGCGATCGCGGGATTTCGGGCCTGGTACGACGCGTCCGGGTGCGCCGCCTGTGGCCTGTACGAGCTGGGACGGGCCTACGAGCGCGCCAACCAACCCGACTCTGCGCTGGCCGTGTACGAGCGCGCTATCACCACCAACGGCCTGTCCCGGATGGCGGAGGAGGCCGGGTCGCTCGCGCTTTTGTACAAACGGATCGGCGAGCTGTACGACCGGCGAGGCGACGCCGACCGCGCCCGGGACTACTACGGTCGCTTCGTGGATCTGTGGAAGAACGCCGACCCCGAGCTACAACCCCCGGTGCGGGATGTGCGCGCGCGCATCATCAGGCTGAGTGGCGAACCGGTGCGCTAGCGAGACGCCGCTACCCTTACCCTCTAGCCAGCGTCGCCGCAAACATCGCGATCAAGCCGAACGTTCCAGCGATCGTCGCCGCGATGATCTGCCGCTTGCGGAGCACGGGAAACGCCGCCGGCAGCTGACCCGATCCATCGGGCTCGAGCCGCGCCAGCTTCGCCGCCGTCGGGACGCTGATCGCCACCGCGCCGATCGCGCCGACGATCCCCGACACCATCATGAGCCCGAGCCACCCCGGCACAACGCCCTGCTTCATGTAGGGCTGCGCCAGGAAGAACCCGGACAGCACTACCCCGATGGCCCCCGGGGCGACGAGGATCCGCTGGATCGCGCCGATCAGCTTATACGACGCGAGTCGCTCGCGCGCTGGGAACGCCTTCGCCGAGACGCCCGCGACCATGGTGGCGATCCCGCCGCCCAGCCAGAGAGTAAAACCGAGCACATGGACTAACAACCAAAAGCCGCGCATTGCAGGCTCCGAGGTTACTGGCTGCTCACTACTTCCGGTATCGGTTGCCGTCCGGCGTATCCCGTTTCCAGCTCGTGCCAATGCTCGATCCGCTCTTCACCCTGCTTCCAGCACCAGAAGATCTCCCGGCCCTCGAGCTTGCCGTAGAAATCCACCAGCCCCTGATCGAACCCCTTGAACACGCAACCGATCTGCATGAGCTCTTCGAGATAGGCGTTGATTTGGCGCGCCACGTCCTCGATGCGGCCGCGCAGGGCGAGCTGCTCCGTCGATTCGCCCCAGTCGGGCCGGGCGCCCGCGGAGACGACTTCGTACTTGGCCACGAGATCGCGCCATTGGGGATGGAGCGACACCAGATCGGCGACGATCCGCTTGACGAGGGGAAGAGTGCGATTGGCTTCGGCGAGAGTGAAATACTTGCGGGACACTACTCCCTCACAATCACGATCCCTTGTATGAACTCCGGATGTGGAATAAATCCCACTACTTTCTTGTTCTCGTCCAGCACGACTATCGTCGAGCGTATGTGCGTGTCCTTCTCGTCCAATCGCTCGATCCGCAACCCCGCGAGCTCCGTGTCGAGGTCTACCACGAGCGTGTCCTGGCGGGCGTGTGTATCGGCCTTGCACGTCTTGGGGTCGTGGCCGGACGCGACACATCCCATCACGATGTCGCGGTCGGAGATGGTCCCCAGATAGCGGCGATCCTTGGGATTGTCCACCACCGGCACGACCGAGATATCCTTGGCGCGCATCAACAGCGCCACCTCGGCGCTCGTGGCGCCGGCGGCCGCGACGTACGGCTCTGGAATCATGATCTCGCGTGCTAACACTCACACCTCACACCCGCTGGGCGTCTAGGCGTTTAATCTATCGTCCAATGCCCGCTTCGTAGCATCGTAACCGGCCTTCACGTATCTCTCTCCCGCCCCGACCGCAAACGTCGCTTCTCTCTCCGCGACCGCCCTGACGAGGATCAGCCTCGGCCCGTCTTTCGGCCATGCGGCGATCGCGCGCTCTGTCTGCGCCGCCATCATGACGCGGATCGCTTCGCCGTGCGCGCGCACCAGCGGCGGGACCGCCGCTTTGCGGTCGGCCGGCGGCTCGTCGAACCCCGGCCCCACGTCGATCGCCACGACCAGATCAGCGGTGACGCGCCGGGCGACATCGAGCGGCACTACGGCGCGCAGACCGCCATCCGCCAGGCGGCGCCCATCGAGCTGCTGCGGCGGAAAGTAGAGCGGTAGCGCACAGGAGGCGTACAGCGCATCCACCAGCGGCGCGTCCTGTCCCAGCGCGCCGAACAGCACCAGCTCGCCCGAATCGAGATCCGTGGCCGTGACCGTCAGGGGCGTCATGAGATCCGCGAACCGCGCTGCGGGGACGAGCCGGGCGATGGTGCGCTTCAGCGGCTCGGGCTTCAGGATACTGCCCGCGAACACCCCCTTCGCGAGCGACCAGACGTGCAGTGCGGCGACGTCTTTTGCCTGGAGCGACAGCGCCGCGGCGACCAGCCCTTCGTACGTCGACCCTGCAGCGAACGCGGCGCCTATCACCGCCCCCAGCGACGTGCCGACGATGTGGGAGGGAGTGAGACCGGCCTCGAGCAGGGCCTTCCAGGCGCCGGCGTGGGCGAGCGATTTTGCCCCGCCGCCCCCGAACGCAGCCACCACCCTCATGAACGCGGAGCGCGGAACGCGGAGCGCGGAACGGCCGAATGACCTTCAGTCCGCGAGACAGACTCCCATTTCTGTTCCGCGTTCCGCGTTCGTCGTTCCGCGTTCATTCCCCTGCCCCCGTTGCATACCTCCGATCCATCAGCCTCGCTGCTCGCCGCTTCGCCGCCCGGTCGTAGCGGCGCTTCTCGTCGGGCGTCTCCGGCACGATCGGCGGCACCTCGGTGGGAACCCCGGTGTCGTCGAGCGCCACGTAGGTCACGTAGCACGAGTTGGTGTGTCGCTTCTCGCCCGACAGCACGTTCTCGGCGATGATCTTCACGCCCACCTCCATCGAGGTGCGCCCGGCGAAGTTCACGCGCGCGAACGCCGTCACCAGCTCCCCCACATGGATCGGCTCCCTGAAGTCCACCTTGTCCACCGAGACGGTGACGCACGGCTTGCTGGCGTGGCGGATCGCCGCCACGGCCGCCACCCGGTCCACCAGCGCCAGGATCACGCCGCCGAATACATTGCCCATGATGTTCGCGTGCTGCGGCACCATCAGCTCGGACATCACCGTTTCCGAGTCGCGCGGATGCTTCGGCCGCATCAATAGTCGACCGGTCGCAGGTAAAACTCGCCGATCGCCGTCTGCGACATCACGGCGACCGTGGGGAGCCGCCGCTTCCAGTGCGTCGACTCGAGCCGGGTCGCGACCTTGGCCACCTCGTCGGCCGTGAAGCCGCGCGCTTGCACTTCCGCCGGCTTCATGCCGCGCACGAGATAGTAGAGGATCCGGTCCACCTTGTCGTAGCTGATCCCGTAGTCGCCCTCGGTGGTCTGCCCGGGCACGAGGTCGGGAGTGGGCGGCTTACGCAAGATGACGTCGGGTACTCCGACATGGCGCGCCAGCGCGCGCACCTGCGTCTTGAACAGGTCGCCCAGGGGGTTCACCGGTGGGGTGTCGTCGGCGTGCCAGGTGAAGTAGCCGAGCAGACGCTCGGACTTGTTGCCGGTGCCGAGCGGCAAGGCCTTGTACTTGGCTGAGAGATCGAACAGCACGATCATGCGCTCCCGCGCCATCACGTTGCCGCGGCGCGTAGGATCGGCCACCCCATCGCGCTCCACCTGGGCCAGGTAGCCGTCTACCGCGGCACTGATGTCCACGGTGAGCGACTGGATCCCGAGCGTGTCGATGACGAGCTGCGCGTGCTCGAGGCTCTCGGGGGAGGAGGTGCGGTACGGCATGCGCACCGCGATCACGTTCTCCTTGCCGAGCGCCTCCACGGCGAGGAACGCGACCAGGGACGAGTCTACCCCGCCCGACAACCCCACGATCGCCTTCGTGAAGCCGCGACGACGGACGACTTCGTCTTTGAGGAAGCTCACGAGCCAACGACGCGCGAGATCGACATCGATGGCGAGGGGATCACCCTCCTCGACGCCCCGGCCCACCACGTGAATTGCCGATTGCGGATTGCGGATGGCTGATTGGGCGGACGCGCCATTCGTCGCCGGGTCAAACTTGACGGCCGGCCTGCGCTTTCGGCTCCCCGCTCCCTGCTCCCCGCTCCCCAGGCTCTTGATCAAGTGCGGTAGATTCACCTCGAGATCCGCGAGTAGCGGCGACTCCGCCCGTGCCCGTGTCAATTCGTCCAGGTCGATGTCGTACGTCAGCACGGCTTCCTCGAACAGCGGCCCGCGTAGCACGATCTCGCCGCTCGGGTTCACCAGCACCGAGGCACCAGGAAAGCCCTTGCCTCCCTCGAATCCCACCAGGCTGGCGAACGCCACCCACACGCCGTGCTCGTCCGCGATGCCCTTCAGGATGCGCTCCCACCGTACCACGCTGGCGGGCAGTCGCGTCCCCTCCTCGTCCATCCCGGTGCCGCGGGCCGGCGACGCGCTCGGCACGAGCACGAGCTGTGCCCCCTGGAGCGCGGCGATCGTAGCGGTCACCGAATGCCACGCGTCCTCGCAAATCAGGATCGCGACCCGGCCCAACCGCGTGTCGAAAGCACGGATATCGTGTCCGCGCTCCACGAATCGCTCCTCGTCGAACACGCCGTAGGTGGGGAGGAACACCTTGCGGTGCACGTGCTTGATGCCGGATGAGGCGACGCCGAGAGAGGCGTACAGACAGGCGTTGTAAAAGTGGTTCTGGAAGACCTCGTAGAATCCGACGGCGACGTCGATCGGTGGAGCCTTCGCGGCCTGGTGAGCGAGCGAGAGGTCGCGGAACAGCGTCCCCGCCGCGACCGCCACGTCGCGTACTCCCCCTTCAACGAAGTAGCCCGAGGTCGCTGTCTCGGGAAAGATCACCAGGTCTACTGGTGGATCGAGTTTCCCGATCTGGGCCAGCACGCCGCCGATCTTCTGGAGATTGGCGGCATAGTCCCCCTTGGTGGGGCGGATCTGAGCGATCGCAACTCGAGGCATCGAGGGAAGATAATGCCTTCGACTGTGCTCTACCGACGCATTATCTTTCGGCAGGCGATGGAGTTCGCCTTAACCGCCCCCCATCCGTCGGGCTGATGACTCCTACCAAAGTCCCTGTGGCAGGAGTCTTTTACCGACATATGATCACTGGGACGCTCGTCATCAACATCCGGCTCGTTCCTGCTCGGCTTCATCATCCGGTTCGCCACCGGTTCGACGGTCATTTCCCCCGAGCTGCGCGGCGGGTTGACCATCGGGTTCTGCGGCGCGTTCACGACCATGAGCACCTTCAGCTACGAGGCCGTGCGGCTGCTCGGCGACGGCGAATACTGGTACGGCGCGACCTACATGGGTGGAACGATCCTCGGCTGCCTCGCCGCCGTGATCACGGGGACGGCGCTGAGGCGCTCCTGGAGCGCCTGCGTGCCAAGGGCCTTGCCGGGGCCACGGTGCTGCGGGGCGTGGCGGGCTTCGGTGCCTCGAGCGTCGTCCACACCGACAAGGTACTTCGGCTGTCGCTCGACCTGCCGCTCATCGTCGAGGTGGTGGAGACCGAGGAGGCGATCCAGGCCGTGCTCCCCGACCTGGACGACATGATCGGTGGCGGGCTGATCACCCTGGAGCGCGCCCGCGTGATCATGTATCGACCGGCGAACGTGCGCCCCAGCCAGCAGGAACTGCACCGGATCGAGGGATTGGAGCCCGAATGAGGTCGGGCCTCAGTCCGCAGATTCGACGGCGCTCGCCGTTTCGCTCGTCCGCACCAGCCAGCTCAGCGCATATGCGGCCGCCAGCACGAGGGCGCCGAGCCCCGCGAGACGCGGTTGAGCGATCGCCGTCCCCACCAGCACGGCACCGTACACCGCGAGGAGCGCCGCCGGCACCCAGGGGTAGAGCGGCACGTTGAACGGCGCGGGCCCGCGCCGGCGCAGCAGGTACAGCGCGATCACGGCCCAGCCGTCCACCACGAGAACGAGGATAATGGCCAACCCCAGCAACGGCTCGAAGGCCCCGGTGGCGGCGAGTATGATCGAGAAGGCCGCGACGAGCAGCATCGCGACCCACGGCGTCCCGCCGGGATTGACCCGCGCCAGCACGGGAGGCGCGAGCCCATCGGACGCCAACCCGAACAGGGCGCGCGGCGTCACGAAGATGTTGCCGTTCAAGGAGGCGAGCACGACGAGCAGCGCCAGCACCGCCACGGCGAGACCGCCCTTGGCGCCCACCAGCGCGCCGGCCACGTCGGCGGCGACGAGGTTCGACGCGGCGATCCGGTCGAACGGCAGTACCTGCACGAAGGCCGCGTTGAGCAGGAGATACAGCGTGGCGGCGATCGCGATCGCCCCCAACAACACGCGCGGCAGGGTGCGGCTCGGCTCCACCACTTCGCCCGCGATTTTCGCGAGGTCGGCGTAGCCGTAGTACGACCAGATCACCGCCTGCGACGCGACCGCGAGGGCGGGCCACACCGCCCAGCCGCGCGGCGCTTCCGGGAGCGACCCGTGCCACCCCGCGCCGCTTCCGAGCGTGAACGCGATCACGACGACGCCACCAAGCGCCAGCAGCTTGGCGGCGGTCACGACGTTCTGCACCCACCGTCCCGACGCCACGCCGACCAGATTGATGAGCGTGAAACCGGCTACGAGGCCGGCGCCGACAGCCGGTGCGCGGCCGGACGCCGCGCCCACCAGTCGCGCGAGAAACTCTCCCCCGGCGACGCCGATGGCCGCGATCGCGACTGCGTTCGTGCCGAGGCACTCTACCCACCCCGCCAGGAAGCCCGCCCGTTGTCCGAACGCCTCGCGCACGTAGACGTATCGCCCACCCGCGCGCGGCAGGCGAGTGGTGAGCTCCGCGAAACAGAGGGCGCCGAGCAAGGCTACGACGCCGCCCAGCGCCCACGCGATGAAGGTGAGGCCGGGGCGGCCGAGTCGCGCCGCGACGAGACCAGGCGTGCGGAAAATGCCAGAGCCGATGGTCATCCCAACCACCATCGCGAGCCCATCCACCAACCGGAGCGAGCGTTTCAGGCCTGTCACGGGCCGGGAATGTGCATCAAAACACGAAGGGGCGCAGCTTCGGCTGCGCCCCTCGAAAACCCTGTGACCTACTGCAGGCTAGCG
>DATEGE010000147.1:0-80583 GCA_035280265.1 Gemmatimonadales bacterium
CGACACGGTCCGGGGCGTGCTGGCGCAGGTGCAGGCCACGCGCGAGCGGCTGGGTCGGGTCGCCCAGGGGACGGCGGTCGCGCGGGAGGCGGCCCAGGCGGCCGCCCAGGGGCTCGGAACCGTGGCCGCCGAGGCTCAGGCGAACGACGTGTGGAGCGGGGAGATCGCCAAGATGGCGAAGGAGATGCGGGCGCTGGTGGAGGAGATCAACGCGCGACTCGGCTCGGTGGCTCAGGGTACGGAGACGCTGCTCGCGTCGGCCGAAGAGATCGCCGCCTCCAGCCAGCAGCAGAGCGCCTCGACGGAGGAGATCGCGTCCTCCGCCAATCAGCTGGCCGACGCGGCCGATAAGCTCACCGGAGCGGTGAAATCCTTCCGGCTGCTGGCCGACGAGGCGCCACTGCAACAGCAAGCAGCGGACTAGGCGTCCGGAGACGCAACCAATCGGCGCAACCCCCCGTAATGTCCACGCATCTCACCTTACGCACCCCGAGCGGAGCCGTCTCAAGATGAATCGCCGCAGGAAGATCGGTCTCGCGGTCGTCATCACCGTCTTGGGCCTCGGTGCCATGGCCGCGACCGGGACCTTCACCGGTAAGAAGAAGGATGGCCCAAAGGCGGTCGCCGTGGTCCGCGGCACCCTGGTGGACAAGGCCCTCGCCGTGGGCACGATCCAGCCTCGGGTCGAGGTGAGCATCAAGTCGATCCTCGCGGGCGTGGTCCGGCGGCGCTTCGCCGAGGTCGGGGATTTCGTCAAGAAGGGCCAGCCGCTGCTGGAAGTCTCCCCCAACCCCACCCCGCTCGAAATCGTCGAGCTGCGCCGCAACGTCGAGTTGCGCGACATCGAACTCAAGAACCTGGAGCGCGAGCTGGCGCGCCAGCGCGAGCTCCGCAATCGGAATCTCATCTCCCCCGCCGACTTCGAGGCGGCGCAGCAGCGTGTAGACGAGGCCCGGTCGCAGCTCTCCCTGGCGCAGGAGCGGCTCGCCCTCCAGGAAGGCGGCAAGGTGGAGGCCGGCGGGCAGCAGGTGGAGACCGTGGTGCGGGCGCCGATCGACGGCTACATCCTCGATGATTCCATCGAGATCGGCGATGCCGTCGTGCCGCTGACGCCGTACCAGCAAGGCACCGTGCTGATGCGCATGGCGGCGATGCGCGACCTGATCTTCCGCGGAACGGTGGACGAGATCGACGTCGGCCGGCTCAGGGAGGGCATGCCGGTGACCATCAAGATCGGCGCCCTGCCGAACGCCAGCGTCAAGGGCCGACTCGAAAAGATTTGGCTCAAGGCGCACAAGGAGGAGCAGGCGACGGTCTTTCCGATCGAAATCACGCTGACCGAAGTCTCCGGGGCCACGCTGCGCGCGGGCTACTCCGCCAACGCGGAGGTGATCATCGCGCGCCGCGACAGCGTGTTGTACATCCCCGAACGGCTCATCACTTACCGCAACGATTCGAGCTTCGTGACCATCCGCAACGGCGCCGCCAAGACCGAGGAGCGCCGCATCAAGACCGGCCTCTCGGACGCCATCAACATCGAGGTGCTGGAAGGCGTGCAGCCGGGCGACTCGATCGTGGAGCCGCCGCCCCGCGAGATCACCTGAGGTGTGGCGCGACTTCATCGCTGACTTGCGCGCCCAGAAGCTGCGCACCGCGCTTACCGTGCTCGGCATCGCCTGGGGGACGGTGGCCGTGGTGGTCCTGCTGGCGTTCGGGGTGGGTCTGGAGCGGCAAACCGTCAAACGGTTTCACGGGTTGGGAGACCGGATCGTCATCCTCTGGGGTGGCCGGACCACACGGCCGTACGCCGGGTTCGGAGACGGCCGCCCGATCCGGTTGCGACCGGAAGACGTACCGATGCTCGCCCACGAAGTGGCGGAAATCGACCAGATCAGCCCGGAGTTCATCACTCAGAGCGCACGCGTGCGCCGTGGCGTCAAAGCCGCAGCCCCTGCCGTGACGGGCATCCTCCCCGTGTACGGGCTGATGCGCAACATCATCCCCGAGGCGGGGGGCCGGTTCATCAACGATCGTGACGTCGAAGATCGGCGACGCGTCGCGGTGCTGGGCGACGAGCTGGCCACGCTGCTGTTCGATCACGACGCGCCGGTGGGACAACAGGTGTTCTTGGGCGACACCCCATTCACGATCGTGGGCGTGATGCGCCCCAAGCTACAGAACTCTTCGTATCAGCAGCGCGACAAAGACCGGATCTTCATCCCCGCGACGACGCACTACGCGTTGTTCGGCAACCGGTTCCTGAACAACATCGTCTACCGCGCCAAAACTCCGGAGCTCACCAAACCGGCCGAGGGGCGGGTGTACGAGACGATGGCGCGGAAGTACAAGTTCGATCCGACCGACAAGGACGCGCTCGCATTCTGGGACACGAGCGAGTGGGAGACCCGTTTCGGCAAGATGTTCGTGGCCTTCAATATCTTCTTTGCGATCGTGGGAACCTTCACTCTGTTGGTAGGGGGCATCGGGGTCGCGAACATCATGTACATCGTGGTGCGAGAGCGGACGCGCGAGGTGGGGGTCCGACGCGCGGTGGGGGCGACCCGCGCCGACATCATGCGTCAGTTCTTCGCGGAGGCGCTGATGATCGTCATGATGGGCGCACTGCTCGGCTTGCTGCTCTCGGTCGGACTCGTCACCGCCTTGGGCGGCCTCCCGATCAAGGAATTCGTCGGCGTGCCGACCATCTCCGCGACGGTGTTGGTGGCGACGCTCATCCTGCTGGCCATGGTCGCGTTCGCCGCGGGCCTGATGCCGGCGCGCCGCGCCGCGGCGCTCGATCCGGTAGAAGCCCTGAGAACCTGATGTTCTCCATCTTACTCCAGGAATTCATCGGCGACCTGAAGGCCCAGCGCACGCGCGCGGTGCTCACGTTCTTCGCGGTGGCCTGGGGGACGCTCGCCGTCGTGTTGCTCCTCGCGTTCGGGGAGGGACTGAAGCGAACCGTGCGCGACGGTCTGCTGGGCGCGGGAGAACGCATCTTCATGGTCTACGGCGGTGAGACGAGCAAGCCATTCGCCGGGCTGGCGCAGGGACGCCGGATCCGCCTCGTCGAGGAAGATCTCGAGCTCGTGCAACGCGCGCTCCCGGACATCGACCGGGGCAGCGTCTCGTACGGACGCTGGGGCACCGCATTCCAGATGGGTCGCACCCGCACCAACGCGTTTCTCGAGGGGGTGGGCGCGGATCACGAGACGATGCGCCACATGGAGGCGGCACAGGGAGGCCGCTTCATCAACGTCACGGACGTCACCCAGAAGCGGCGGGTGCTCTTCCTCGGCAACGAGCTGGCCGAGCGAATCTTCGCCAAGGGCGTGGAGCCGGTCGGCAAAGCGGTCGTCATCGACGGGCTGCCGTTCACGGTCGTCGGCGTTCTGAAGAAGAAGTTTCAGGATTCGAGCAACAACGGACCCGACGCCCAGCGCGGCGTCATCCCGTACACGACCTTCCGGACGATCTATGGGAACCGGTTCGTGAACCACTTGATCGTCCAGCCGCACGATGCATCGCGCGGACCGATCGTCAAGGCCGGGCTCTATCAGGTGCTGGGCCGGAAGTACCGCTTCGACCCCCAGGACGAGCGGGCCCTGGGCATGTGGGACTTCATCGAAAGCGAGAAGGAGACGCTCGCCGTCGGGCTCGGCATCCAGATCTTCATGGGACTGGTGGGCGCCTTCACGCTGCTCATCGCCGGCGTCGGCGTGGCGAACATCATGTACGTCGTAGTCAAGGAGCGGACTCAGGAGATCGGCATCAAGCTTGCGCTCGGCGCGCGCCGGCGTCACATCATGGCGCAGTTTCTGTTCGAAGCTATGACGATCTCCGTGTCGGGAGGGCTCGCGGGACTGGTGACGGCAGCGCTGATCGTCATCGGCGTCGACCAGATCCCGACGGAAGGCAATCCGGCGATGCAGTACATCCTGAGCCCGAAGCTGTCGTGGCCCATCGCTCTCATCTGCGTCAGCATTTTGATTGGGGTGGGGCTCATGGCCGGGCTTTTGCCTGCGCGCCGGGCGGCAGCGGTGGACCCGGTGGAATCGCTGCGGTACGAGTAAGGGGGGCTAGGGATTAGGCCCTTGGTTTTCAGTCCCCGAAGTTCACGAGGCGCACCAGCTGGATGTCCGGCACGCGCGCGAGCGTGTCCAGGATGCCGTCGGTGAGCGGCTGATCCACGGAAATAGCGGCGAGTGCGTCGTGCCCGGGAAATCCTACACGCGCCTGGTGGTAACTGCCGATGTTGATTCCCGCCCCGCCCAGCAGCGTGCCCACTCGTCCGATGACCCCCGGGACATCGCGATTGCGGATCACCAACATCCACCCCTCGGGGGCGACGTCGACATGGTAGTCGTCGATCCGGATCACGCGTCCCTGGCCGTTCCCTAACGCCGCGCCCGCTACCCGGGCCCGTCCGCGCGCGGCCTCGAGGGTGACCCCCACGGTGGTCTCGAACCCCGGCTCCGGCGTGCCCGTGCGGCGGGCGTGGCGGATGCCGCGCTCCTCGGCGATGAGGAGGGCGTTCACGAGGCTCACGGGCTCCACGTTCATGGCGGAGAGCATTCCCTCTACCGCGGCCATCAGCACCGGGCGTGGGGCCGACTCGTCCTTGCCGCCGTAATCTACTTCGACGGCCGTGACCGGTCCGTCCACGAGCGCCACTGCCAGGCGACCGAGCCGGCGCGCCAAGTCGAGCAGTGGCCCGAGACGACGTAGCAGGTCACCCGAGATGCCCGGCACGTTGATGGCGAACGACAGGTCGCCGTCGAGCAGGGCGTCGCGGACGGCGCCGCAGATCTCGACGCTCACACGCTCCTGCGCCTCGGCGGTCGAGGCCGCGAGGTGCGGCGTGAGGATCACGCGGTCGAGCTTGCGGAGCGGCGCGTCAGCGGGTAGGGGCTCGACGGCGAAGACGTCGATCGCCGCCCCACCGATGCGCTTCTCGCGGATCGCCTCGGCCAGGGCGGCCTCGTCCACCAGCTCGCCGCGCGCTGTGTTGACCAGCACTGCCGTCGGCTTCATCAGCTTCAGACGAGCGGCGTTAATCAGGTGATGCGTCTGCTCCGTATGGGCGACGTGCAGGGTGACAACGTCCGCCTGTCGCAGCAACTGATCGAGCGGTAGCAGCTTGATTTGCAGCTCCGCGGCGCGCTCCGGTGACAGGTACGGATCATGCCCCAAGAGCTGCATTCCGAACGCTCGCGCCAGCTGGGCCACGTGGCCACCGATCCGACCAAGGCCCACGATCCCGAGCGTCTTACCCCGGAGCTCCGTTCCCTCGAAGCGCTTGCGGTCCCACTCGCCGCGGCGCATGGCCTCTGCCGCCCAGGGGATGTGCCGGGCCTGCGCCAGCAGCAGCCCCATGGCGTGCTCCGCGGCACTGACGGTGTTGGCGCCCGGCGTGTTCATGACGGCGATGCCGCGCCGCGTGGCCGCGTGCACGTCGATGTTGTCCACCCCGGTGCCGGCGCGGGCGATCACCCGCAGGCCGGGAGCCCGCGTGAGCAGGTCTGCCGTCACGCGCGTCTCGCTGCGCACGATCAGCGCCTCGGCACCCGCGAGCGCCCGATCGAGCTCCTCGCGTGGCTTGCCGGCGCAGTTCACGACCTCGATCTCGGGAGTCGCCGCGAGCCGCTGCAGTCCCGCCTCCGCTACTTTGTCCGCCACGACGACGCGGTGAGTCACGCCACGAGCCCGCCGATGAGGCCGAGCAACTCGTCCAACGTCGCGACCGTGTGGTCGCCCATGTGCCCGATGCGGATGGAGGATTCCTTCAACGAGCCGTAGCCCGACCCGATCGTCCATCCGGCCTGCTTGAGCGACCCGACGATCTGCTTCGCGCTCTTTCCGTCGGGGACTTTGAGGCACGACACCGTCCAGCTGCGACGCCCCTCGCGCGGCAGGTAAGCGATGCCCCGTTCCGCGCTCCACTCTTCGACCCGGCGCCGCATCGCGTCGTGTCGCCGCCAGCGCGCCTCGACTCCGCCGTCACGCTCGATTCGCGCGAGCTGCGCTTGCAACGCGAACAGCAGCGGAATCGCGGGCGTATTGGTCGGCTGGTGCTTGATGGTCGATTCGAGAAACGACACGAGATCGAAGTACAGTCCCCGATTGGGGACCGATTTGGCGCGCTCGACCATGCGCTCCGAGGCGGCGGCCAGCGCCAACCCCGGCGGCAAGGCGAGAGCCTTCTGCGATCCAGTGAGTGCGAAGTCGAGCTGCCATTGGTCGGTCTCCACCGGAGAGCCGGCAACCGAGGTTACGGCGTCTACCAGCACCATGACGTCGTCGAACTCGCGGACCACGGCCGCAAGCGCCTCGACGTCCTGCAGCACGCCGGTCGACGTCTCCGAGTGGACCATCGTGACCGCGTCCACGGGTGTGCGGCGCAGCGCGTCGCGCAGCATGTCGGGCTCGACCGCGCACCCGAGCGGCACGTCGAGCCGAAGGCATTCCTTGCCGCAGGTGCGGACCAGGCTCGCGAACCGCTCGCTGAACGAGCCGTTCACGAGCGACAGCGCGCGGTGGCGCACGCCATTCCGCACAGCCATCTCCATGAAGCCGGTCGCCGAAGTCGTGCCGACGAGCACGGGACGGGAGGTGCGGAACAGCGCCCGCAGCGGCGCCTCGAACCCCGCGAGCAATTGCTCCATGGCGCTCGAGCGGTGACCGATCATGGGCCGCTCCATGGCGGCGAGCACTTCAGGATGGACGTCGGTGGGACCGGGCAGAAAAAACCGCCCGAACGCGGGCGGCGCGGCGGCGCGGGACGTCATGCGGTGGCGCGAGCGAGCGCCTCGACGAGCCCCTCCTCCACGACTTCGTTGGTCTTCACGAGACGGACTCCTTCGTCGCCCCAATCTCTGAGCAGCTGCTCCGAAACGTCCTTATCGATCCCCTTCACGGCGTCCATCACGACGAACAGGCGCGTGTGGGGACGCCGCTCGAGCAGTCCTTCCACGGCCGCTTTGTCGCACACGTCGGTGGCGACGCCGTACAGCACGATATCGGCCGGCTCCAGCACATCGAGCACGGTCGCCACGTTCTCGTTGCTGAACACGTCGAACCGGTGTTTATGGAACAGGATGTCGCCCCCGTGCGCCCGCACCCGTTCGCCGAGCAGCTTGGGGTCGACCCGCGCCGGCTCGATCACCAAGGGGGAGCGCAGCGTCGTCTCCGGGATCTTTTTCTGGCCCGGCGTCCCGCTCATGCAATGCGGCGGGAAGGTGGTCTTCCAGTCTGGATGATCCGAGATCTCGGCGTCGGTCGCCACGTGGTCGTCGGCGCTCGCCACGACCCGGATGCCGTGTCCGTGGGCGTAGTCGGTGAGGCGCTTCAGGTTACCGATGACGCGCTCCGCCTCCGGGACATACAACTTGCCGTCGGCGCGCATGAAGTCGTACTGGGTATCGACATCCCAGAAAATGACGCGGACCATGGCGGGGAAATCTCACCACAGCGCGTCCGCGCGTCTAGTCTTGGCTGGATCTACAAATCGAGCGTCACCGCAATTTCGTCACAACAGTCGTTGCGAGGACACCGCACGCAATCCGCCCAAACCTTGATGGGGAAGTGCTCCCGCGCGGCGAGCGCGAAGCCGGCCTTCAGGAAGAACGCGGGCTTGCGCGTGAGGGCGAGCACCTCGGCGAGGCCATGCGAGCGGGCTTCGCGCACCAGCGCGTCGAGCAGCGCCCGCCCCAGCCCCGCCCCCTGCCAATCACGATGCACCGCCAGTCCCGCGACCTCCGCCAGCTGGAGCGAGTAGATCTTGAGCGACCCGCACGCGACGATCTCGCCTTGCGGCGTCACCGCGACCATGTACTCCTTGACGTGCCGGCACAGGTCGTAGTTACTGCGCGGCAGCAAGTCGCCGCTCGCGATGTAGGGCGCCATGAGGCGCTCGAGTTGAGGGACGTCGGCGAGCACGGCACCCCGCACCGCCGCTTCAGGGAGTGGGGAGTGGGGAGTGGTTCCCTCCGATGCGATGCGGAGCCCCTGCCGCTCGGGGAGGATACCGCTCCCCACTCCCCGCTCCCCGTACATCGGTAACGCTTTCACGCCAGTACGTCCTCGAGAATCGCCACACCGCGCTCCAGCTCGGGCACGGTGATGACGAGCGGCGGAATCACGCGGATCACCTGCGCCCCGGCGGTGAGCACGAGCAGCCCCCGCTCACGCGCCGCCGCTACGATGGGGGCCGCCGGCTCGCGGAGCTCGAGACCCCAGAACAAACCGCGTCCTCGGACCTCACGCACGCGCGGATGTCCCGCGGCGAGCCGCTCGAGCCTGGTGCCGAGCCACTCTCCCTTGGCACGCACGTCTGCGAGGAACGCGGGGTCGGCAATGGCTCGCACCACGTCGAGCGCCACACTCGCCACGAGTGGCCCGCCGCCGAAGGTGGTTGCGTGGTCGCCCGGCTTGAGCGCCGCCGCCACGGGAGCGGTGACGAGCACCGCGCCCATCGGCAACCCCCCAGCGAGCGGCTTGGCGAGGGTGAGGATGTCCGGCACCACGCCGGTCTGCTCGTAGGCGAACAGCGTCCCCGTGCGCCCCAATCCGCACTGGACTTCGTCGAAGATCACGGCCACCCCGCGCGAGTCGCACAGCTCGCGCACGAACCCCAGCCACTCGGGGTCCAGCCGTCTGACGCCGCCCTCGCCCTGTACCGGCTCCACGATCACTGCCGCGGTGCGCGACGCCGAGATCGCGTGATCCACGGCGGCCCAATCCTCCCGCGGGACGATGCGAATGCCGGGGACGAGAGGCTCGAACGGCTTGCGATAGTCGGGCCGGTCGGTGGCGGCGAGCGTCGCGAACAAGCGGCCATGAAACGAGCCTGAGAACGCGACGATCTCGCTCTTGCCGGACCATTTGCGCGCGAACTTGAACGCCGCCTCGTTGGCTTCGGCGCCCGAGTTGCAGAAGAACACGCCGTCGGCGAACGAGCGTGCCACCAGCTCGGCCGCGAGTCGCTCCCCGGGCTCGGTGCGATACAGGTTGGAGACGTGCACGAGGCCGGCACCGAGGGCCCGCTCGATCGCGGTGCGGATGACGGGATGGTTGTAACCGAGCGCGTTGACTCCGATGCCCGCGACGAAATCCAAGTAGCGGCTGCCGTCCTCGGCGACGAGCTCCACGCCTTCCCCCGCGACGAGCAGCGGGCCGACGCGGGCATAGACATCGAGCAGAGCGGGCTCGGCCGGTACGGCCGTGGCTCCGGTGGGAATCGCGGTCACGCGGGTTGCGCGGCGACGGCGAGGATGCGCGTGCCCGAGTGGGCGTCGTCCAGCAGGCGCAGGTCGCCGATGCGGACGGCGCGGGCGCCGGCGCACAGCGCGGCGGTCGCGGCCCGGAGCTTGGCCGCCATGCCGTCGGCTGCCGCACCGAGCTCGATCAGCGTCTCGATCTCTCCCACTTCGAGGACTGGCCGAACCACACCGTCCACCAGCACGCCAGGCACATCCGACACGAGGAGCAACTCCGCTGAACGGAGCGCTCCCGCCACCGCCGCCGCGGCGTCATCGGCGTTGACATTGAGCGGCGGCGCGGTGGGCGCGGCCGCATCAGGCGCCATGGGAGCGATCACGGGGGTGAGGCCGGCCAGGAGGAGGCTCTCGAGCAGCCCGGCCCGCACTTCCACGATCTCGCCCACGTGTCCGAGACCATCCGCCGTCTGCCGGGCCGCGAGCAGCCCGCCGTCCACTCCCGAGAGGCCGATCGCATCGAGCCCCGCGTCGCGCAGCGCCGCGACGACCTGGCGGTTGACCGGACCACCCAGGACCAGCTCCACGACGGCCGCGACTTCGGGGCTCGTGACCCGCAAGCCATCCCGTTTCTCGACCGGCAGACCGAGCCGACGCGACAGCGCGCTCACCGCCTGCCCCCCGCCGTGCACCACCACTACGGGGTCAAGCGGCACGAGCGCCCGAGCGCACGCCGCGAGCCATTCGGGGCGATCGATCTCCCTGCCTCCGAGCTTGACGACGCGTACGCTCAGCATATCAGCCCCGTCGTCTCCGGAAGGCCGAGCATGACGTTCATGTTCTGCACCGCCTGTCCGGCGGCTCCCTTCACCAGATTGTCGATCGCCGCGATCACCGTGAGGCGGGGCCGGCGCACGTTCGCGACCGGAGCCACGCCGATGGCCACGCGATTGCGATGCACCACATCCTTGAGCGACGGCACGGCGCCGCGCAGCACGGCGACGCACGGCTCGGCGGCGTACACCGCCTCGTAAATCCCCTCCGCGGTCGCTCGATCGAGCGGCCGGGTGAGCGGCACATGGATCGTCTCGAGAATCCCGCGCTTCACGGGGAGGAGATGCGGTGTGAACACCAGATCGCCGGCAAACCCGCCCTCCCGTGCCAGCGTGGTCCGCAACTCGGGGAGATGGCGATGCTCGTTTCCCGTCGCGTAGGCGCGGAAGTCCTCGGCCACCTCGCCGAACAGCAGCTCCCGCGTGGCCGACCGACCCGCCCCCGTGACACCCGAGGCGGCGTCGATCACCACCTCGCGCGCCTCGTCGATCAAGCCGCGATGGGCGAGCGGCAGCAGCGCCAGCAGCGCGGCGGTGGGATAGCACCCGGGATTCGCCACCAGCTCGGCTGCCGCCAGCCGTGGGCGCGCCACCTCGGTCAGGCCGTACACCGCCTCGGGCGATAGTCGGAAGTCGGCCGACAAATCGACGGCGCGCTTGCCCGCCGCGCGCGCTTCCTGGACGTAGCGGGCGGAGACGCCGTGCGGCAGCGCCGACAACACGATTTCGGCGCGCGCCAGCGGTGCATCGGCGATGCGCGACAGCTCGATGCCCTCGCGCCGCTCGCCCGCCGCCGATTCGGCGGTGGCAAAAACGACCGAGGCCCCCGGATGCCGGGCGAGCAGCTGCAGCAGCTCCTCCCCGACATAGCCGGAGGCCCCCAACACGCCCACCGGCACTTTTGCATTAATATTCATTGCAGCGGAAGAATATTCACTCCCGAAGGGAAGTGCAAGAGCCGCACGACGCTGGCGGGCCGGCGCGCCGCGCCGTAGGCTTTCCGCCTCGACCGATCCGGAGCGTCGCTCGTGCCCCGTCCCCTCCTGGCCGTACTGCTCGCGTGCACCGTTTCAACTCCGCTGGGCGCTCAGGCCACGAGCCACGCCGCAGCGCCTGCCGCTCCGCCCCGGGCGTTCTCCGTGGGCGACGTCCTGCGGGTGCGCGACGTCGCGGACCCGCAGCTCTCGCCGGACGGCAACTGGGTGGCGTACACGGTGTCGAGCGCCGACACGGCTCAGGACAAGAACGTCAGCGCGGTATGGATGACGAGCTGGGACGGGACGCGCACGGTTCGCCTCACGACGTCGAAGCAAGGCGAGAGCACGCCCCGCTGGAGCCCGGACGGCCGCTGGCTCGCGTTCTTGTCGAGTCGTGACGACGAGCATACCCAGCTATGGCTGCTCGACCGTCAGGGCGGCGAAGGTCGCAAAGTCACGACGCTGCCGAGCGACGTGGATGACTACGTTTGGGCGCCCGACGCCAAGCGGGTGGCGCTCGTGGTGCAAGATGCGGACACCGCCAAGCCCAAGACGGCGGGCCCGATCGTGATCGACCGGTTCCAGTTCAAGCAAGACGAAGGCGGCTACCTCGGGAAGCAGCGACGCCACCTCTACTTGCTGGACGTCGAGTCAGGGAAGGCCACCATCCTCACGCCGGGGGACTACGACGAGCTCCTGCCTTCCTGGTCTCCCGATGGCAAATCCCTCGCGTTTGTCAGCAAGCGTCACCGCGACGCGGACCGCGACAACAACTGGGATGTGTTCGTGATGGACGCGGTGGCGGGTGCGGCTCCCCGGCAGCTCACCACCTTCGAAGGGCCGGATGGAGACCCCGACACCGAGAGCCGCCCCGCATGGAGCCCCGACGGCCGCTCGATCGCCTACCTCGAGGGAGGCCTCCCCAAGCAGATCTACTACGCGGTGCAAAAGCTCGCTGTCGTTCCGGCGGCGGGGGGCGCCCGGCGCCTGCTCACAGCGGGGCTCGACCGCAACGTCGGAAAGCCGACGTGGTCCGCCGACGGCTCGACGCTGTATTTCCTGCTCGAGGACGATCGGGCGGTTGCGGTGGCGCGGGTCACGGCGGCGGGGGGAGGGGGGGCGGTCGAGCGGGTGATCACGGGCCCGCGGGTCGTGGGCGCCTTCACCACGAGACCCGGTGGCAAGATCGCCGTGCTGGCGTCGACGCCCCTCCAGCCCGCTGAAGTATTCGCCGTGGACGGCGACAAGCTGCGACCGCTGTCGCGCCAAAACGATGACTGGCTCACCCAGGTGAAACTTGGCGACGTCGAGCCCGTCGGTTTTCGGAGCCGGGACGGCACACAGATCAACGGATTCCTCGTGAAGCCCGCCGACTTCACACCCGGGAAGCGGTATCCGACGGTCCTGCGGATCCACGGGGGCCCCGTGTCGCAGTTTCAGTACGAGTTCGACTTCCAGCTCCAGACGCTGGCCGGCCACGGCTACGCGGTAGTGACCGCGAACCCGCGAGGTAGCTCGGGACGGGGTGAGGGTTTCGCCACGGCGATTTACGCCGACTGGGGCAACAAGGACGCCCAAGACGTGCTCGCCGCCGTCGATTACGCGGTGGCGCAGGGCATCGCCGACCCGGCGCGGCTGGGCGTGGGCGGCTGGAGTTACGGCGGCATCCTCACCAACTACGTGATCGCGCAGGACAAGCGCTTCAAGGCCGCGGTGAGCGGCGCGGGCGCCTCCAACATTCTCGCGGGTTATGGGACGGATCAGTACGTGCGCGAGTACGAAGCGGAGCTGGGCACCCCATGGACGGGGACCGCGACCTGGATCAAGCTGTCATTCCCGTTCCTGCACGCCGACCGCATCGTCACGCCGACGTTGTTTCTGTGCGGCGACAAGGACTTCAACGTGCCGCTGCTCAACTCGGAGCAGATGTACCAGGCGCTGCGGAGCCTCGGGGTCGAGACCGAGCTGGTGATCTATCCGGGCCAGCACCACGGCATCAACAAGCCGAGCTACCGCCGCGACCGGTTGGAACGATATCTCGCCTGGTACGACAAGCACCTGAAGCCGTAGGGGCGCAGGATGCTGCGCCCCTACGGCTACTACGGCTATATCTATTCGACCCGTTCCAAGCGCTGGTTCGGCCGATACGACCGGCCCACCTTCGCCAGCGGCTTGCCCTCGACCCGGACCACGTCGGCCGTGAAATCGAACCGCCCCTGGAAGAGGCTCGACCCGACGCCGTACATGTCGACCGGCACCGCTTGCTCTTCGAACTGCCGGATCTTCTCGACGGTGAAGCCGCCCGACACGACGATCTTCACCTGCTTGAAGCCTTCCTGGTCGAGCGCCCGGCGCACGTTCTGCACGAGCTGTGGGTTCACACCCGTGGGCTTGAACGTTCCCATCTGGGGGACGACCGACTTGTCCACCAGTGTCTCGGCGGTGTCGATCCGCACGCCGTAGAGTCGGTCGCCGAGCGCGTGCGCGACCTTGAGCGCGGTGCCCACGCAGTCGTTGTCGAAGTCGACGAGGGTGATGAGCCGAACGCTGGGATCGGTCAAGTCGGCGAACTTGCGAGACGCGAGCACGGTGTCGCCGCCGTAGGCGGCGATGAGACCGTGAGGCACGGTGCCCACCCCCTCGGAGCCCCACCACGACGCCTGGGCGTCGGTCGAGACGCCGATCGCGCCCGCGATATGGGCCGCGTAGCCGTCGCCGGTTTGCACCAGCCAGTGATCATGCCGGGCGGGGAAGAACATCACCTGTTTCGGCTTCGCCGCATCGACGACGAGGCGCGTGTTGGTTCCGACCTTGGTCCGTCGGGCAAGCACGCCCAGGTACAGCGTCTCGAGGTGCGCGAACGCGTCATACGGGCCCTCGATGAGCAGGACGGTCTCCCAGGGCTCGATCTCGTCCCCGTCGTACAGGGCGTACGCCTGCAGCTCGTCCCACTGAACCGAGCAGAGCTTCAGGATGGCGATCGCCTCGTCGATGCCGCCGAGGAAGGCGTGTGCCTTGGCGAACACCTGCATCGTCACGCAGGGGCGATGGTGGTCTTTGAGAAGCAGCTCGCGCGTCCGCACGAAGTACTTATCGGAGTAATAGCCCTCCCGCATTTTTTCCACGGGCAAGTGAAAGATCGCCGGGTCGAGTCGCTGTCGCCGAGCCATCGGCTGGATATTATCGAGCTCAGCGCACGGCCGGCCAGGCGAACGTCGCAACGAGGGTGTCGCCACCCGTCAACGCGACGCGCCGCGCGATGTTGTCGAGCCGGCCGCAACGCACGCGGGCGCCCTCCGCGGCACCGGGTTGCGTGAGCCGCAGGCAGACCGCGTCCGCGCCCACGGCGAGCGCGCTGTCGCGTCCCGTCCGGGGTGGGTCGGGTCGCTCCAGCGTCACGTCGAAATCGAACGTCTCGCCGCTGAGGTTGAACCGGACACGCCGCCCCGGAGTCTCGGGCACGAGGTCCACCACGCGGGGACTCGACCCGGTGTCGCCTCGCACCAGACTCATCCGCACGGTCACGCGCCGCGGGGGAATCACAGCCTGGGCCGCGAACGTGACGGCGCTGTCGAGGATCGTGACCTCCTCGCTCGCCCGGGTCTCTCCGGCGGCGAACTCGCGGCGCAGGGTGATCTCCACCCACACCGCGCGCCGCGCGCCCGCGCTGGTCGGTCCGAACGGATACAGTCGCGTGGTGCCGCCCCAGGGGACCCGCGTCCAGCGCCGGTAGGTGTCCTCCTCCCACAGCGGCAGCCCGCGGCGCGATCGACCGGCCTGGCGGCGCGTGAAGAAGATCGCCGCGAGATTCACAGTGTCCGGCTCCGGAAGGGTGGCGAGCAACGCGTCGAGCTCAGTCCCTCGCCCGCGCAACGACAGCTGCAAATCGGTCTCTGGCGGCCCGGCGACGATGGCCGTGGCAAGCAACTGGGTCGTGCTGCCGCTGCGCTGCACGGCGCGCAAGGCGTATGTCACGCGGTAATTCGGGGCCTGGGGTCGCGCGGGGCCGGCGTGGAGCGCGAGCGCCGCGAGGCCCAGGCTACTGCACCAGGAACGCCGCACGCGTGGCTTCGAGGGAAGCGCCGCCCGGCCCACCCCAGCGCTCGTGCCCGAGCCAGCCCGCCGCGACCCCGGCGAGCAAGCTCAACGTCATCCACAGGGCCAGGGTCCGGCCCCGGATCCGCGGGCGGGGAACAGTGCGCGCGTGGGGCTCGCCGGCGGAGCGCGCAAAGGCGACCCGCATCTCGAGGTGGCTCACCCGCGCCTCCGCGCAATGACGGCACCCGGCGAGATGGCGCGCCAGCGCGGCGCGCTCGGCAAGGCTGAGCTCGCCGTCCAGCTCGAGGTCGATCTGCCGCACCCAATCGTCGTGCATCAGGGCAGCTCCTCCCGCACGCGGTAGCGCAGCACCCGGCGCTGCATCCAGCGTACCGCCAGCGCATCCGCCAGCGCGCGGAGCGCCCGGTTCCACATGCCGTACTTCGTGGTCCCGAAACGACGCGGCCGGTGCCGCACCGGCATCTCCGTCACACGTCCGCCCTGCATCCGCACCAGGGTCGGCAGAAACCGGTGCATGCCGGTGAACAGCGGCAGGGAGCGAAGTGCCTCGACGCGGAACGCTTTGAGTGAGCAACCGGTGTCGCGGATGGTCTCGCGGTTCAGCCGGTTGCGAATGCCGTTGGCGATCCGGCTCTGGAACCGCTTCCAGCCCGTGTCCCGCCGGTCCACCCGATACCCGACGACGGCGGCGGCTCCACTCCGGTCGAGCTCGGCCACGAGACCGGGAATGTCGGCGGGGTCGTTCTGCAGATCGGCGTCGAGGGTCACGACCACGCGACCCCGCGCGGCGGCGAACCCCGCCGCGAACGCGGCCGTCTGCCCCGCGTTCGCCGCGAACGCGACGATATGCAGCTCGGGGTGGCCACGCTTCAGCGCCTTGAGCACGTCGAGCGAGCCGTCGGTGGAGCCATCGTCCACGGCCACGATCTCGTAGCGCCCCCCGCCCCCGTCGAGGGCCCCGGCGATTTCCTCTACCAGCAGCGCCAGGCTCTCCCGCTCGTTGTACACCGGGATCACGAGTGAGAGATCAACGGAGCCGGACATACTGCAGCTCCGGCGCATCGGGGTACCGCGTCACCAGACGGTCGATGAGCGCGTCCGCCTTGGCCGCGTCATGCTGATGCGTACGGTAGATCTCGGCCAAGCGGATACCCGCGAGCATGACGCGATGGGCGGAGGAGGCCGCGCCGTCCAGCACGCGCTCGAGCATCGCGGTCTCCTGCTCGATGGTGATACGAGTGTGGCCGGGCATGGCGCCACCAGTCAACGCGTTGCCCAAGAATCGGCCGAGCGGCTCGACCACGGATCCGAGAATGAAGTCGAAGAAGCCCCAGGCGCTCCACAACGTGAGCAGCAACGCGACGAGCCGCCACTCGATCTGCCCGGAGCTGATGAGCACGATGACCAGCACCAGGCTCGCGAGCCCCAGCGCGCCTCCGAGGATGCCGCGCACCACGGCGCGCAGGCTCGGCGGATCGGCAAAGTCCACGTTCGGAACGTTAGGGGACCCACCCGGAGGGAGCAAGTTGACAGAGCTCAGTCGTGGACGTAAACCTACGCTCGCCCTTTCGGTTCGGAGTCCAGCGGTGATCGTTCCCCCGTCCCGTCGCGCCTTCATCGCCTCCACGCTGGTGGGAGTGGGGGTGGCCGCGACCCGCGCGCGCGAGATCCCATTCCCGATGCGACCACCGCGGCCGCTGCCGCCCGCCAGCCGCTGGGCGGCCAAGCCGGTCGCGATCTCGAGCGCCAACGGCCTGCGAGCGGTGCAGAAGGCCTTCGACATGTTGATGCAGGGGGCGGACACGCTCGATGCCGTCATCGAGGGCGTCAAGATTCAGGAGCTCGACCCCAGCGATGACTCGGTGGGTTACGGCGGGCTTCCCAACGCCGAGGGTGTAGTGCAACTCGATGCCTCCTGTATGCACGGACCCACCAAACGCGCGGGAGCGGTGGGCGCCCTCGAAGGAATCAAGACGCCATCCGAAGTGGCGAAGCTGGTGCTCAAGTACACCAATCACATCTTCCTCGTGGGGGAAGGCGCCAAGCGGTTCGCGCTGCAGTACGGCTTCAAGGAGGAAGACCTGCTCACGGAGCATTCGCGCGAAGCCTGGTTACACTGGCGCGCCAATCTGAATCCCGACGATGACTACCTCGACGTGCCTGAGGCCGAGCACTTGTCGAAGCGCCCGACGGGAACGATCAATTGCGACGCCGTCACGCCCCAAGGGGACATCTCATCCGTGACGACGACCAGCGGGCTCGCCTTCAAAATCCCGGGACGCGTCGGCGACAGCCCGATCATCGGAGCCGGCCAGTACACGGACAACGACATCGGCGCGGCGGGGTCGACGGGTCGCGGGGAATCGAATATCAAGGTGTGCGGTGGCTTCCTCACCGTGGAGTTCATGCACCGCGGGATGAAACCCACCGACGCGTGTCTGGAGACGCTCAAGCGCGTGGTGCAGACGACCGAGTCGCGGCTGCTTGGGCCCGATGGGAAGCCAAAGCTCGATCTCACCTTCTACGCCGTGAACAAGCGCGGTGAATTCGGCGCGGCGTCGTTGTATCCGGGCAGGTATGCCGCGCATGACGGAACCGAGGCGAAGCTGCGCGACACCGCTCATCTCTACGAGCGCTCCGCTGCGAGCCGGTAGCGTCGCGCTGGCGCTGGCCGCCGCCGCCCCCGCCGCCACCGTCCCGCTCGCGGCCCAGACGTTCTGGCGCGGCAACTTCTACCCATACCTCAGCTACAGCCCGTCCGTGGGCCTGGCGGTCGCCCTGCACTACGGCCGCTACAGCCCGCTCGGCTTCATCGAGCGGCCGGAGCGGAATCGGGCATCGCTCAGTCTGGACGCCGGCGCGAGCACCTCGGGCAGCTACCGGGTGGCGGCGGACGCGCAGGCGCCCGCCTGGTGGGACGGTTGGCGGGCCGGGCTCACACTCACCGCCGCGCGCGACAACCGACTCGGCTACTACGGTATCGGCAACGAAACTCAGTATTCTCGCGACAGCGTCACCAACCGGGGGGCTTACTACTATCGCGTGAGCCGCAGCCGCCTGGCGGCGCGCGCGACGCTGCAGCGGCGCGTGATCGGGCCGGTTCGCCTACTGCTAGGCGCGACCCTCGCCCGCATCGATTTCCGCGCCCTGCCGAGCGCCAGCGTCTACGCCGCCGACCTGAGCTCCGGCGTGGTGGACCCCGCGACGGTTCCGTTCACCGACCGGGTGATGCGCGCCGGGGTGGTGTTCGACACCCGTGACAGCGAGCTCGATCCACATCGCGGCGCGTTCGTCGAGCTGCTGTTCGCGAGTGGACACGGGTACACCCGCACCACGGCCAACGCGCGGGTCCAGGTCCGGCCCGTCGCCCCGCTGGTGCTGGCGGCGCGGCTGGCGTCGGAGGGCATGGGCGGCAGCCCGCCGCTCGCGGCGCAGCAGGAGATGGAGTCGAGTGAGCAGCCGTTCGTGGCCGTGGGCGGGTACCGCTCGCTGCGGGGGTACTACGACGGCCGGTTCACGGGGCGTGGTAAGCTGCTGGGCGGATTCGAGGCGCGCTACGCGCTCAAGAGCGTCGGGGACGCGATGGAGCTCAAGCTGGTCGGGTTCTACGACGTGGGTCGCGTGTTCGGCCCCGGCGAGGCCGTGCGACTCACCACGGCGGGGTTGCACCGCAGCGGCGGCGCCGAGGTCGCTCTGCGCCTGCTGCGTAACTCGCTGGTCGTCCTAGGATACGCTCGCGGGAGCGAGGGTGGGCAGTTCGTGTTCGGGTCGAGCTGGAGCTACTGATTCCGCGGACAGGGTGGGGCTCCCTACGCGACAAAAAGACGCAGTGGCTCCGGGAGCCCCACCCTGTCCGCGCTAGATCTCCCGGATCTCTATTCCTCGATTCGCCAGTTCGGCCACGTACTCGTTGAACGGCACTGCCGTGTCGGGGGTGTGCACCCCCTTGGCGGTGATGCGACCGTCGGCCTGCATGAGCCCGGTGATCGCCAGCGAGTACCCGGTGGTCCGCATCATGGCGCTGATACCGTGCGCCTCGTCGGCGTAGTCGAGCAGTCGCCACGCCGCCCGCGTGCCATTCCGTCCTCGCACTTCGACACGCAGCGCCACCAGGTCACGTCCCTCCGGTTTCGTGAGCTTGGGCGAAACGATGGATATGAACGCGTCGCGGGGCACGACCTCCTTGCCCTTTACTCTTACCGGGGTGAGGTCGAGCAGGCCGAGCTCACGCATCGGTCGCATGAGCGCAACGTGGCCGGGATAGCGCAAAGTCTTGTACTCCATGGTGCGGATGCGACCCTGGTACGCCCACGGCAGGGTGGAGATGCCGCCGCCGGTGTGGAACGCCTCGAGCTCTCCCACGGGGGGCGGGAACGCCACGTGCTCGAGCTCGGAGAGGGCATCGACTCGGGTCGGCTTGCCCTCGCGTAGCACCCACGAGGGCGTCGTGTAGTAGTCGAGCGCTCCCTCCAACGAATAAACGATCTGATAGTTGAGGGGAGGCTCGGGGTGTTGCGGCAGTCCACCCACATAGATCTTGACCGTGTCGGCGTCGCCCACGCGCCGAATTCCCTCCGCCGCAAGGATGTTCACCATGCCGGGGGCGAGGCCGCAATCGGGAATCACGGAGACGCCGCGACCCTGCGCGTTCGCGTCCAGCGACTGTTGCTTGAAAACGATCTCGGTGTTGCCGCCCAAATCGGCGCAGTGTACCCCCGAGTCGACGGCGGCGCGCGAGACTGCGAAGTTGAGATAGTAGGGGGCGGCGTTCTGCACCGCGGTGTGACCGGCCATCGCCGATCGCAGCGCCGTGCCGTCCTGCGCGTCCAGTCGAAGCAGCCTGAGGCGCTTCCCGACATACGGCTTGAGGAACGCGGGGATGCGCTCGGGCTTCAGGTCGGCGAGCGTCACCCGCTCGACGCCAGGCTGCTGCAGCAGGTCGTATGCGCAGGCTGACCCCTGCAAACCTGCTCCTAATACCAGCATCCGCATCAGGCGACCATCCTCCAGATGGAATCGACGGATAATGAGCGGCGGAAAGCTAGCGGGACGCCCTGACACCGCGGTACCCCAGAACTCGCCTGCTCGTCAATCACTCCCACGCGGGCCCGACCGGCGCATTAGATTCGCGGCCGATGACCGTCGACCTCACGCACCAGCGACTCGTCCGCGCCGCGCTCGAGCTGTTCACCGGGCAGGGGTATCACGAAACCACCACGCCGCAGATCGCCAAAAAGGCCGGGGTGGCGGAGGGAACGATCTACCGTCACTTCACCGGCAAGCAGCAGTTTCTCAACGAACTGTACCGCGCGGCCGCGCGGTGGGCCGGCAAGCTCGTGAAGGACGCGGATGGGCTCAAGGTGGGACCGCGCGAGAAGCTCGCCGAGCTGGGCCGCGCCCTGGTGGCCGGCGCCGCCAGCGATCCGGCGGTCGCCCGGCTCTTCTTCGTTCAGCGCCACGACGATCTGCTGGACGATGAGAGTCGAAAGACCGCCCGCGACTTCCGGCTCGGCGTCGAAAGCCTGATGGCACAGGGAAAGGCCGATGGCTCGATCAAGCCGGGCGCCGCCGAGGTGTGGGCCGGCGTGTGGCTCGGCGTCGTGACGCTCGCCATCGAACGGGTGTCGGCAAAGGAGTGGCCGGAGACGCACGCCGGGATCAAGTTGACACTGGACGGCGCCTGGGACGCGATCAGTGTCGGACCGTCGGACAGTCGGACCGTCGGACCGTAAGCGCCTTACCGTCCGTCAGTCCGACAGTCCGACGGTCCGACGCAGTTCGAAGAGCTCGATCTCCGGCGGCGCGAACACCCGAATCGGCACGCCCACCACGCCGATCCCGCGGCTCACATACAACTGGCTGTTTCCCCGCTGGAAGTGCCCCATCACGTACTTGGTGATCAACCGCCCCGCCGACCACCCGATGAACGGCAAGTAGAACTGTCCACCGTGGATGTGCCCGGCGAGCGTGAGGGGGATGCCGCGCGGTGCGGCCGTGTCCCACGCGCCGGGCCGGTGCGCGAGCAGGACATGGAAGGCGTCGCGCGGGGCGGCGCGCAGAGCGGCGTCGACGTCGCTCTCTTGGGGGTCATCGACCGTCCAGTTGTGGGGGTCGTCCACGCCCAAGAGCGCCAGCGTGGCGCCGCGCTGCTCCACCACGTGACACCCGTTCTGGACGAACACCTGGCCCGCGTCCTGGCAGCCGCGGATGACCTCGCGCTCGCCGGTGTAGCGGTCGTGATTGCCCAGCACCGTCACGATGCCCAGCGGTGCGGAGAGCTCACGGAAGGCGCGCACGTAGGGGGGGATGTACGCGCGTGAGATGTCGATCATGTCCCCCGTCTGGACGATCACGTCGGGGCGCAAGGCATTGGCGCGCGCCACGATCTCTTGCATCCGGTCCTCGCCCAGGTGGACGCCGGCGTGCAGATCCGAGATGTGCAGGATCTTCAGCCCGTCGAGGCCGGCTGGGAGATCGGGGAACACGAGGGAGCGACGCGTGACCTCGGGGAGGCGATACGCGTTCCAGATGCCCGAGCCCGAAAGGGCGGCTCCAGCGCCCGCGTAGACGTAGGTGGCGCGGGCCAGGAAGCGGCGGCGTGAAAGAACAGGTGCGTGGTGCGTGGTGCGTAGCTGCTCGAGGTGCGGATCGGGCGCCCGCCCCGCGGCGGCTGTAACCACGTACCACGCACCACGCACCTGTTGGGCCAGCCACCAGATCCCTTTCCCAAGCAGGTAGACCGCGATCAGCGCGCAATAGATCCAGCCCAACAGCTGCCACGCGATCCAGGGCCCCGTGAATGGGATCCGCCCCACACCCCACATGCTCCCGCCGAACAGCACACGCCAAGCGACCAACAGCCACGGCAGATTGAACGCGACGAACACAGCTGCCAACACGCGCCGCGCGAGCTCGGCGCGGCGGGGGTCGCCCGGATCGGGCAGCCGCTCCCGCAAATACGCGTAGATCAACGGCTGCGGCGCGGCAAACAGGAGAAGGTAGATTAGGCGCGTGACCACGGGCTCGAAACTCCTGACGTCTCTCGTGACGCTATCGCTGGCGGCGCTCGCGCCGGCGCCCGCCCGGCTCGCGGCCCAACAGCTCACGGCCACGGAGCGCGCGGTGGCGGTGGCCGCGGTGTGGGCGGAAGCGCGGTACAACTTCGCCTACTGGGACCGCGTCCGGGCGGACTGGGACTCCGCACTGGCGGCCAACCTGAGGCTCGCCGCCGAGCCGCAGTCGGACCTGCGCTTCTACCATCGGCTGCGGCGCCTGGTCGCATTGCTCGGCGACGGCCAGGCGGCGGTCATCGCGCCTCCCTACCTGCGCTCGCGCATCGCCCGCCCGCCACTGCGGCTGACCAGCGCCGAGCGCCGCCCCTTCATCCTCGATTACGCCGAGAATGACGAGATGCGGGTGGCGCGGCCGGAGCGATTCGCCGAGATCCTCGCGGTCCAGGGCATCCCGGCCGAGCTGTGGATCCGTGACTCGGTGCTTCCCACGATCGCCGCTGCCACGTTGGCGGACCGCTGGCAGCGCGCCGTGAGCTGGATGCTCGAGGGCGAGAAGGGCACATCGCTTCATCTGTTGGTCCGCGTGCCCGGCTCGGAGCAGCGCGGGCTGAGTGTCACCCGCAGCGCGTCGCTCAACGATCGCTGGCCGCTCGATCCGTCGGCGTTCGCGACGGAGTCGCTGCCCGGCGCCATCGCCGTCGTGCGGATCGCGTCCCTCGCCGACGAAGACGTGGTGCGCCAGTTCGATAGAGCCTTTCCGGATTTCGCTCGGGTGCAAGGACTCGTGCTCGACCTACGCAGCGCCGCCACGGGCAAGACCGAATTCGCCTACCAGATCCTCGCGCGGCTGAGCGACCGGCCGCTCGCTGCCGTGCGCTGGAGAACACCCCAATATCGCGCGGTGTTCCGGGCCTGGAACCTCGCCGACTCTGCCATCACCTGGTACGAGCCGGACGGGGGAACCGTTGCGCCGCGCATCGACCGCCCATCCTACGGGGGACCTATCGCGGTGCTTACGTCCAGCGCAACATCCGGCGCCGCAGAGGACCTGGTGGCGGCGTTCCATGCCGCGGGTCGGGGCCCGGTGATTGGCGAGCCCACGGCGGGGAGTGCCGGCGACGTCGCGACGTTCACCCTGCCGAAGAGCTGGAGTGTACAGTTCTCCGTCACGCGTCACCGCTCGCCCGACGGCACGGAGTTCGCGGGGGCGGGCGTGAAGCCGGACGTCCTCGTCAGTCCGACGGTGAACGACCTGCTGGCGGGGAAGGAGCCGGCGCTTGAGAAGGCTCGGGAATACCTCACCGGCGGCAAAGAGCGGCAATAGGGGGCTCTGCCGCCCCAACCGCCCCCCACGGCCCTCAGCGCTCCAATCTCTCCCTGAAGAATCGAATCACGTTCCCCCACGCGCTGTCGGCCACCGCCGGCTTTTCGCGCGTCCGCAGGAAGGCATGGCCCACGCCCGGATACACCGCGTAGCGGTACTCCTTGTGATAGGTCCGCACCGCCGCGTCCACGTCGTGGAGTCCTGCGTCGATGCGGGCGTCGTCCTCGGCGTAGACGCCCAAGCCCGCCGCCCGAATGCGCGCGATGGCGGTGGCATCCGGGCCCGGCCCGTAGCACACCACGAACGCCCGCAGCGACGGGTTGTTCGTCGCATACCGGAAGCTCTGACCGCCACCCCAGCAGAACCCGATCACGCCGACGCGGTCGGGGCGTACCGCCGCGAGCCGCTTCACGTACGCCGCCGTCGCGTCGAGATCCTGCGTGATCGTGTCGGGCGCGAGTCCCGCGATCAGCTTGCGGGCATCGTCCGGCGACTGCGGCGTCCCCCCGCGGCGGGACAGTAGATCGGGAGCGATCGCGACGAAGCCGTCCTTGGCGAGCTGCTCCGTCGTTTGGCGGATGAAGTCCGAGATCCCGAAGATTTCGTGGATTACCACCACCGCGGGCGCGGCATCCTTGCGCTCGGGGTAGGCGAGGTAGGCCGTGACGGTGTCGCGGCCGGACAGGTACTTCACGTACTCCGCGTGGATGTCGGCGGACGGACGGGCGGACAGTGACACGCCCGCCAGAGCCGCCACGACGGCACCGAGCCCAGCGAAAGCCCTCATGTTGATCTCCTTCCGTTCGCGTACACGCCATCGAGCGCTGACGCCCCGGCGGGCATCTGGTCGCGGCTGCGCTCCGCCTCCGCCGCAGCGCGCTCGACTTCCGCCGTCATCCGAGCCTCGGTCTCTTCCAGCTGGCGCACGTCGACGCCCTCGGCCTTGAGATGCTCCTCGTACAGCCCAATCGGATCCCGCTTGCCCCATAGCTGGAACAATTCTGCTGGGAACGTGGCGCGCGCTTCGCGCTCATCGTGCGTCGCGTGGCCACCCATCCGGAACGTCTCCGCGACGAGCAAGGCCGGGCCCTCGCCGCGACGGCAGCGATCGGCGGCCAATTTCGTCGCCGCATACGCGTCGAGCACGTTGTTGCCGTCGAACGTCCCGCCCACGATGCCGTAGCTCGCCGCCCAGTCAGGAAAGGCGTGCGCGAGGTGGTGCTGCTCGAGCCGCGTGCCGAGGGCGACCTGATTGTTCTGGACGATGAAAATCGCGGGGAGCCGCTGCACGGCGGCGAAGTTGGTGCCCTCGTGGGCCGCGGCGGTCTTGGTGGAGCCGTCGCCCACCCAGGTCAGGGCCACGCGCGACTCGCGCTTCAGCTTGAAGGTCAATGCGATCCCGGCGATCACCGGCACCATGTCCCCCACGTGGGATATCGGCTGCAGCACGCCGTGCGCCCACGCCCCGACGTGGAGGTCGCGCCCGCCCGACGGAGCGTCGGCGCTACCCAGATAGGCACGCAACATGTCGGCAACGGGCAGCCCCAGCTCGCAACAGGCCGCGGCGTTCCGGATCATGGGCGCCACGACGTCGCGGCCGCGCTCGAGCGCCTGCACCGGCCCTACCGTGACGGCCTCTTCGCCCGTGCCGAGCCACGCCTTCGAGATCACGCCGGTGCGCACCCAGCGCTTGAGCTGCATGTCGTGCAATCGCGCGCGCAGCAGCCCGGCGTAGAGGGTCAATTTGGCTTCGGTCGAGAGACGGGCCACGACCGCCGCGCGCTCGGGGTGCCGCTCGACCGTGTCACGGAACCCGCGCACCAGCGCCTGGTCCGGCTTCCAGTCGACGTACTCGGGTGGATCGAAGGCGGGGACGCGCCTTATGTCCGTTTCCCCTTGAGCAGCGCGCTCGCGAATTCGAGGGCGGTGTTGTAGCGCGCGTCAGGACTGGAGTCCATGGCGCGCGCCAGGGCTTTCTCGAGCGCCTCAGAGGCGTCGGCCCGAAGCTGGCGCAGCTTCAGCGGCTGGCCGCGCAGCCGCGCGATCATCATCTCTTGCGCGTTCCGGCCGTGGAACGGCAGCTTCCCGGTGAACATCTCGAAGGCGACGATCCCCAGGGCGTAGATGTCGGAGCGGGCATCGAGCTGCTTGCCCCGGATCTGCTCGGGACTCATGAACTCGGGTGTGCCGAGGATGATTCCCGTGGCGGTGAGCTTGGCGAGCTGCCCCTCGGCGCGGCGCTCCTTCGCCAGTCCGAAATCCATCACCACCGCGCGCGCGCCGCCGCCGTCCTCGTCGACCAGCATGATGTTTTCGGGCTTGAGATCGCGGTGCACGATCTGCAGCTCGTGGGCGTGGTGCAGCCCCGCGCATACCTGTCGCAGGATCTCGATGCCCGGGGCGAGGTCCATGGGCCCGCCCTTCACCTCGCGATCGGAGAGCAGCTCGCCCTTCAAAAAGGGCATCACGAGGTAGATGAGTCCGTCTTCCGACTCGCCGAGCCGCAGGATCCGGCAGACATTGGGATGGTCGAGGCGCATGGCGAGTCCGGCTTCGCGGCGCAGCCGCTCCACCGAGCTCCGGTCGGTCGCGAGCTTGGGGGACAGCACTTTGATCGCCACCGAGTGCCCCGAATCCACCTCGCGCGCCAGGTAGACGTAGGACATCCCGCCCTCACCGAGCTTTTTCTGTACCTGGTAGCGCGCATCGAGGACCTGGCCGGACAGCGAGGCGGCGCGGTCGAGCCCCGGCTTGGAGGCGGGGGGCGTGCGGACGGCGGTGCTACCGCCGCCGGGGGGCGGTTTCGCCGCGGGGCGCGGCGCCTTCGTTTGCAGCTCCATGAGCATGCTGCCGTCGCGGGGACAGAAGCGGGCGGTGTCGGTGTACACCGAGCCGCACTTAGGACAGCGGCGCTCACTCATTGTCGGACCAAGTTGCGTCCTTCGTTCTTGGCCCGGTAGAGGGCCTGGTCGGCCAGCGCCACAAAGCTGTCGGCGCTCGTGACGCGGTCGTCGGGGAACGAGGCCAGGCCGATGGAGATGGTGAGGTTGAGCGCGTCGTCTCCCGGATCGGCGAAGTCGTGGCGCATTACGCGCCGCCGCAGCCGCTCGGCGAAGATGGCCGAGCCGTGCAGCGCCGTCTCGGGCATCACGACCACGAACTCCTCGCCGCCGTAGCGTGCGACCAGATCCACCGACCGCGCCTCGCGCCGCAGGATCTCGCCCACCTGGCGCAACACGGAATCGCCCGCGATATGGCCCCGCGTGTCGTTCACCAGCTTGAAGCGATCGATGTCCGCGAGCAGGATGGTGAGCGCGAGGTTGTAGCGCCGGGCGCGGTCGAGCTCCGCCTCGAGCTCCTCCGACAGGGCGCGCCGGTTCAGGCAGCCGGTGAGCGCGTCCGTGGCGGCGAGCTTTTCGAGCCGCTTCTTGTCCGAGACCGCGGTCTCGAAATCGTACGCCTTCTCGATCGCCGCCACCGCCGTGCGAATCACGGTTTCGGCAAACTGGGCGTCGGCGCGGGTCAGCGGCGGGTCCTCACCGGTGGTCCGCAGGAAAAAGACGCCGAGCTGCTGGTCTTTCATGGAGAAAGGGAGCGCCACCGCAGAGCGGGTGGGCACGGTGACCTGCTCGCGCTGCCAGCGCGCGCGCTCCTCGTGGTACAGGGGATCCGTCGCCACGTCCTCGACCAGCACGGGGCGGCTGCTGGTCAGCGCGCGCTGGATCTCCGGGTAGCGGCCGAGCTCGATCTGAAGGTTGCGCAGCATGGGGTTTTCGTACGCCGCCACCACCACGCCCAGCTGGTCGCCCGGCTTGGCGAGCACCATCGAGCACTTGGAGATCTGCAGCACGCGCGCCACCCGCCGCACCAGGATGTGGTAGATCTCGTCCGGCTTGAGCGAGTCCGTGACTTCGTGCAGGATGTCGACGATGGCGGCGCGGCTCTGCGCCTCGTCGCGCGTGCGCGCCAGCTCCTGCGCCGAGCGGATATGCGCCTTCACGCGCGCCAGCAGCTCACGCACGCGGAACGGCTTGGAGATGAAATCCGCCGCTCCCAGGCCGAGCGACTTGACCGTCGCCTCTTCGGGCGGCATCGACGAGATCATCAGCACCGGCACATCCCGGAAGCGATCGTCCCCCTTCATCTTCGCCAACAGCTGCAGGCCGTCGACCTTCGGCATCATGATGTCGAGCAACAGCAGGTTGGGCCGCTCCTCCTCGAGCTTGCCGATCAGGCCCTCGCCGCCGGGCGCGATGACGACCTCGTACCCGTTCTCCTTGAGGATCCAGGTGAGGGTGCGCACCAACGACTGGTCGTCGTCGGCAACCAGGATCTTCGCGGCGGGCTCGCTCATGCGCGCTTCAGTCCTCCAGCAGCGAGGGATCGACGTTGCCGCCGCTCACCACGAGCACGGTCGGCGGGATGGGGTGAACAGCGCCGGACCGTACCGCGGCCGTCGTCGCTGCGCCCGACGGCTCCACCGCCAAACGACATTCGCGCCACAGGAAATGCACTGCGTCGCGCAGTGCATCATCGTCCACGAGCGCTACCCCCGCCACGCGGTCGCGGTGCGCCACGAGCTGGGCGAACGGTATCGCGCCCACGGTGAGTGTGATCAGCCCGTCGGCGATGCTCGCGGTACGATCGAGCCGCACGGGCCGACCCACCGCGAGCGAGCGCTGGAGCTTGGGCGCGCCGGCGGGCTCAACGCCCCACACGTGGGCCGCGCTTCCTCCCGCGGCCAGTCCCGTCACCACTCCCGCGATCAGACCCCCTCCGCCGACCGGCACCACGACCGTTCGCGCGTCCGGGAGCTCCTCGGCAATCTCGAGGCCGAGGGTCGCCTGTCCCGCGACGATGTCGGGATGGTCGAACGGCGGCACGATCGCGAGGCCGTCCTGCCGCGCGATCTCCTCCGCCTGCCGCTGGCGGTCCTCCGACGTGCGACCCGCGAAGACCACTTCTCCGCCCCACTTCCTCACACCCGCGACCTTCACCGCCGGCGCCGTCTCGGGCATCACGACCAGCGCCCGTACGCCCACGCGCTGCGCCGCGTACGCGACTGCCTGCCCGTGATTCCCGCTGGAGTAGGTGATGACTCCATTGCGCCTTGCGATCTGCGGCAGCCGACTGACGGCGATATACGCCCCCCGGAGCTTGAACGCACCGACCGGTTGTAGGCTCTCGAGCTTCAGGTAGGCGTTGAGCGGCTCCACAAAGCGCAGCGGCGTCCGCACCGCCACGCCCGCGAGTCCCTCAGCCGCGTCCCGCACGTCCCCGGCTGTCACCACGCTACTTCTTCCTTTTCTTCTTGCCGCCCGACTTGGCTTTCTCCGCGGCCTTCCGAGGTGCTCGGGGTTTGCCGGGCGTCGCAGCCTTGCCGGCCGGCTTGGGTGCGTCATCGTCTCCGCCGTCCTCTTCGCCGTCGTCAGCTTCGTCTTCTTTCACCACTCGGGCCACGTCCACCACGAGATCACCGGGCGTGAGATTCATGATCTTCACCCCCTGGGTGTTGCGGCCGGAGACGCGGATGCCTTCGACCGGCACCCGGATCATGATCCCCTTCTTGGTGATCATCATCAGCTCGTCTTCGGGGAGGACCTCCTTGAGCGCCACGATGTCGCCGGTCTTGTCGGAGCGCTTCAACGTGATGATGCCGCGGCCGCCGCGATGCTGCACCCGGTACTCGTCGAGCTCGGAGCGCTTCCCCATGCCCCTCTCCGTCACGGTGAGCAGGGTGGACTTACGGCGCACGACCACCATGTCGATCACCTGGTCCTTCTTGTCGAGCTCGATGCCCTTCACGCCGGTGGCGGTACGCCCCATGTCGCGCACGTCCTTCTCGTGGAATCGGATGCTCATACCGTGGCGGGTGGCCAGGACGATATCATTGCGGCCGTCGGTCACCTGCACGTCGATCAGCTCGTCGCCCTTCTCGACGTTGATGGCGCGGATCCCCACCGATCGAGGATTGCCGAACTCCGACAGCCGGGTCTTCTTGACCACGCCGTCCTTGGTCGCGAACAACAGGTACTGATCCTCGGAGAACTCGCGCACCGGCACGAGCGAGGCGAGGCGCTCGTCGGGCTTCATCGCGATGCAGGAGATGATCGGCTTGCCGCGCGCCGCCCGCGCTGCCTGCGGGATCTCGTGCACCTTGAGCCAGTAGCACTGCCCCTGACGCGTGAAGAACATCACGTAGTCGTGGGTCGAGGCGATGAACAGGTGCTCGACCCAGTCGTCTTCTTTGGTGTGCGCGGAGATCACGCCCTTGCCGCCGCGCCGCTGGCGGCGGTAGGCCGAGACCGGCAGCCGCTTGATGTACCCGGCGTGGGACACGGTGATCACCATGTCCTCTTCCGCAATCAGGTCCTCGATCGAGAACTCGCCCTGATCGGCTACGATCTCGGTGCGGCGCTCGTCACCGAAGCCGTGCCCCAGCTCCGACAGCTCCTCCTTGAGGATCTTCAGCCGGCGCGGCTTCGAGGCGAGGATCTCCTTGCACTCCTTGATGAACTTGCGGACCTCCTTGAGCTCCTCCTCGAGCTTGGTGATCTCGAGGGCGGTAAGCCGGGCGAGCCGCATGTTGAGGATCTCCGCCGACTGCTTCTCCGACAGCTTGAACCGCTTGCGCAGCGCCGCGTCCGCCGTGGGCGCGTCCTTCGACTTGCGGATGATCTTCACCACTTCGTCGATGTTGTCGACGGCGATCTTCAGGCCTTCGAGGATGTGCTCGCGGTCCTGGGCGCGCTGCAGCTCGAATTCCGTGCGGCGGGTGATGACGGTGTGGCGGTGCTCGATGAAGTGCTCGAGCAGCTCCTTCAGGTTCATCTCCCGTGGCGCGCCATCCACCAGGGCGAGCATGATCGCCCCGAAGGTCACCTGCATCTGGGTGTGCGTGTAGAGCTGGTTCAGGACGACCATCGGCACCGCGTCTCGCTTCAGCTCGATCACCACGCGGATGCCTTCCTTGTCGGACTCGTTCCGCAGGTCGGCGATCCCCTCGAGCTTCTTCGCGACCACCAGGTCGCGGATTTGCTCGATGACACGGTCGGGGGAGACCTGGTACGGGAATTCGGTCACGACGATCTGCTGGCGTCCCGTCGACTCCTTCTCTTCGGCGGTGGCGCGGGCGCGGATCACGATGCGGCCGCGGCCTTTCTCGTAGCACTCCTTGATGCCCTCCCGGCCGTAGATGATCGCGCCGGTCGGAAAATCTGGACCCTTGATGAACTTGCGGAGATCCTTGACCGTGGCGTCGGGGTGGTCGACGAGGTGATTGATCGCCTCGACCGTCTCACCGAGGTTGTGCGATGGAATGTTGGTCGCCATCCCGACCGCGATGCCCGCCGTCCCGTTGACGATGAGATTCGGGAGCCGCGCGGGGAGAACCGTTGGCTCCTGCAGGCGGTCGTCGAAATTCGGGACGAAATCGACGGTGCGCTTGTCGATGTCCTCGAGCATCGTCAGCGCGATCCGCGTGAGGCGCGCTTCGGTGTAGCGGTAGGCGGCGGCGGGATCGCCGTCCACCGAGCCGAAGTTTCCCTGCCCGTCGACCAGCGGGTAGCGCAGGGAGAAGTCCTGCACCATGCGCACCAGGGAGTCGTACAGCGCGACGTCGCCGTGGGGATGGTATTTGCCGAGCACGTCGCCCACGACGGTGGCGCTTTTCTTGTAAGGACGGCCGGGCACGAGACCCAGCTCGTTCATCGCGTACAGGATCCGGCGGTGCACGGGCTTCAGCCCGTCGCGCACGTCCGGGAGGGCGCGCGCGACGATCACGCTCATCGAATAGTCGAGAAAGGACTCCTTCAGCTCGTCTTCGATGAGCCGGGGCAGGATGCGTTCGCGGGTCGGTGCGGTCATTAAGCGTGACTAGGGGCTAGGGACCAGGTTAGGGACCTAAGTTCCCCAAAAATAAACACTTAGCATGGGAAAGGCAACGGAAACACGACCGCTAAACGGCCCTCAGGATGGCACTTACGAGGCCGGCGTCGAAAGGGTTGACGTTCGGTTGATGGGTCGCGGGTACGATATCCTGAGGCTGAAGCCTGGGCTCGGCCCGCACGGTGCTGGAGCACAGTGAGCGAAGCGGCGTCGTGAGCGGCGTTCTTCGGGCTGTGTCCGCCGAGTACCCAGGCTGAAGCCTCGGTCCTAGCCCACAATAGCATTTCCGCCCAACCACTCACGGCGCGACGGACACGGCGATTTTCCCGAGTTGCTCGCCTCGCTCCAGACGCTCGAACGCCCCTCGTGCCTCGGTGAACTGAAACACCCGATCAATAATCGGACGCAGCTCGCCAGTGCTCAGCACGTGCACGACCTCTCGATACTCAGCCTCGTTGCCCATGGTGGAGCCCATCAGGGTCCACTGATACCAGAACAGCCGGCGCAGATCGACCGTGACCTTGGGGCCGGTGGTCGCGCCGCACGTGACGAGCCGCCCGCCGCGACCGAGCGAGCGCAGCGACTCGTCCCAAGTCGCTTCACCCACGTTTTCGACGACGACGTCGGCGCCGCGCTTCTGGGTGAGCGTGCGGACCGCCTGAGAGACCTTCTCGCTGCGGTGGTTGAGGGCCACGTCCGCGCCGAGGCGGCGTGCGTGCTCAAGCTTCGCGTCATCCGACGACGTGACGATCACGCGCGCCCCCTTGAGCTTCGCGATCCGCATAGCCGTGAGCGACACGCCGCCGCCGATCCCCCAAACGAGCACCGTTTCCCCCGGCTGCACCTTGGCACGCGTTACCACCATGCGCCACGCCGTGAGCGTCACCAGGGAAAACGCCGCCGCTTCCGCCCATGTGATGGGCGGAACGAATGTCGGGATGATGGCGACATTCTGCTCTGGCACGACGACGTACTGCGCCATCGTGCCGGGTAGGTGCTCGCCCAGGATGCGATAGTTCACGCACAGCGAGTGCTCTCCGGCGCGGCAGTACTCGCAGCTGTAGTCGGCGATCCCCGGATTGATCATCACGCGGTCGCCCGGCTTGACCGAGCGGACGCCCGCGCCGACCGCATCGACGATGCCCGCGGCGTCAGCCCCGACGACGTGGGGAAACTGGTACTCGTGCGACAGTCCCCGCACGACGAAGAGATCGAGGTGGTTGAGGGCCGCGGCGCGCACGGCGATCCGGACGGCGCCCGGCGCCGGTGGATCGGGCGGGTCGGGGACGTCGGAGAGTTGCAGCTGATCGAGGCCGCCGGTGCCGCGGATCACCCAGGCGCGCATCGGAGGGGCGGGGGGCGCCGCTACGGCATGAAGGCGGGAGACACCATCTGTTCGGCGCCGGTCGTGGGAATCGGTACGGGCGCGCCTCCGCCGCCCGTCCCCACCGGCTGGACGTACACTCTGAAGGTGTTCTTCTGCACCGCCACGACGAGGCCGAGCAGATCGCCTCCGAGTGAGACCGCGAAGTCCGACACGACGAGGTCTGTCGTCGTCAGCGGCGTCACCTTACCGGTCGTGAGGTCGGCCTTCACGACCTGAGTGACGTTGCGGCCCGATTCCTTCTGCTCGATCAGATACGCGAGTGAGCCGTCGCGCAAGAAATGCGGCGCACTCTCCTTGGTTTGCTGGCCGCGGGTCACGGCCCGCTGGTTGGTGCCGTCCTTGGCCATGAGCCAGATGTGCGGGTTCCCCTCCCGGGTCGAGACGAAGGCAATCGTCTCGCCGTCGGGCGACATCGTGGGTTGGAAGTTGTCGGCGGGCTCCTGCGTCAACTGGGCCGCGTCGGAGCTGGTGATCGGTTGCACGAAAATCTGACGATGACCCGTGCGTTGCGAGTGGTACACGACTGCCTGGCCGTCGGCCGTGAAGGACGCGTCCCCGTCGGCTGCCGGAGAGTTCGTGAGACGCGACACATCCGTGCCGTCGGCGTCCATGAGGTAGATCTCGGATTGCGCGTCCCGGGTCGATGTGAAGACGATGCGCGAGCCGTCAGGAGAGAACGCCGGCTCGCTGGCCACCGCGGGGTCGTCCATCACCTTGCGGAGCTGCGCCAGGTTCGACCGTTCCGCTGCATACAGCTGGAACCGGCCGCTGCGCGAGCTGGCGAGGACGAGCTCGCCCTGGACAAAGATCTCGGTGGTAACGCGGCGCCCACTTGGACCGCTCGCGGTGATCCGAGCGTGGCCGTACGCCATCGCGGACACGGTGCCGTCGTCCGCCACGCTCGCCACCTGCGGGTTGTCGGACGCCCATGTCACGCCCGTGGCCGGCTCGATGACGGCACCCGCCTCATCGGCGAAGCTCGCTTTGAGCGGCAGACGCCGCCCCAGCGGAAGCCCCGCCCGCGCCGCGGACAGCTTCAGCCCCGCAGCGATGACACGCACTTGCCAAGTGACGACGAGCCCCGCCCCAGGGCCTTTCACGGCCAACGTCGTCCGGCCCGCCTTCTTCCCGGTCAGCAGGCCGCTCGCGGCATCGAAGCTGGCGAGCGACGTGTCCCCTACCGTCCAGCGCAGTGGCGCCTCCGCCACCGCACTCTTGTCCGCGGCGAGCGCCTGGACCTGGAATCGTGCCGTCCCTTGAATCGGCAACGGGATCTCGCTCTTGGAGGTGGGCAACACCGCGAGCGCCTCTACGGTCTTGTGCACCACCACCTCGACCGTCTTGGTCTGCAGCAGGCCGCTGACGGTGACCGATGTCCGTCCGGGAGCGACGGCTGTGACGATACCTGTGAGGGTCACGCGCGCGATACCCGGATCTGCGGCGGACCACTGCAACGCGAGCGGGCTCACCAATCGCCCACCTTGCCCCGGCACGACCACGTGCATGGTGTCGATGTCACCGGGCGAAAGGATCACGGGCACCTGCTCTTCGATGGCGAGGTCACTGGGCTGCACGACCACGGGAGCGGTTGCGGTGAGTCCGTTGGCGCTCGTGACCTGCACCGTGCCTTGCCCGGGCGTCAAGGCGACCACGACGCCGTTCTGGTCCACGCTCGCAATGTCGGGACGCAGCGACTTCCAAGTCACCACGACCGGCGCCGCGGGCGAACCGTCATCCTTGAGCGCGCGGGGCGATACACGCGTGTTCTCCGAGGGGAGGAGATAGATCGTTGGTGGCTCGATCCGCAGAACCGCGGCCGGCCCGGTGCCCGGCGGCTGGCCGGCCAACCCGTCGGGAGTGGTGGGAGCTCCCGGTGGCGCCGACTCCCCCGTCGGTCGCGCGGTAGGGCTCGCACCCGGCTGCCCGGCGCCCCCACCCGCGGGTGGAGCGCCGAGGACCTGCACGGCGGCTTGCCCCTTGCGCGCGCCGACGCGAGCCTCGACGATCGCCACCCCGCCGGCGATCCCCGTCACCGTGCCCTGGTTGTCGACCTTCGCGACCGCGACATTGTTGGACGACCAGATGACGCGCACCGTGGGGATCACGTTGCCGACGCGGTCGAACGCGGTGGCGAGCAAACCGCTGCGCTCCCCGATCTTGATCGTGACGGACGGTGGGGCGACCTGCACCTCGGCGACGTTTTGGGCGAGGGTGGCGCCGGGGTAGAGGATCGCCCCTACAAGAAGGCCGCTCCGGAGCGTCATAGGCGCGCGAACGTAAATCCTCGTAAGTGCCGTTGTCAAGCTAACTTGTCACCGAAGTTCCGGTCTTGCGGGGCGCTCGCTGCAGGTGCGTCCGGTCCACTTGCGTGACAGCATTCCCAAGGTAAGCTATAGGCCACGCCCACCGACAACCAGCAGAGGAGAGATCGTCCGATGCTCGAGCCAACCGATTTTTCGGAGAGCAGCTGGCCTGGTTCCGGGATGATGGAGCCGATGTACCCGCCGGCCCCCCCGACGCCGCCCACGCCCTCGCCGATGATGCGCGAGCCGATGGCGCCAAAGCCGAAGCCGGCAAAGAAGCGCAAACCGTCGCGCCCGAAAGCGAAAAAGAAGGCCGCGAAGCGGCGGCCCAAGGCCAAGGCGAAGCGGGGCGGAAAGCGGAAGAAGGCGGCGAAGAAGCGCCGCCGGTAGGTCGATCTCGACGTGACACCGCGGGAGCGCCGATCGGATGGCTCGAGCCATCTCCCCCAGGCGCTCCCGCGGTACGTTTGTGACCATCCCCCAATCCCCGAGCGAGAGGCGTTGCGATGACGGTTGCACGGTGGGCGTTGCGCGCGTCGCTGGTGCTCGTGGTTGCCGGTTGCGCCAGCGGCGGCGACCCGGCGGCCGAGATCGCCGCGATGCTGCGGCGCAGCGCGACCGACTGGAATCGCGGCGATCTCGCGGGCTTCATGGGCGATTACGCGCGCGATTCGCTCACCAGCTACGTCAACGCGGGGCACGTCCAGTACGGCTGGCAGAAGCTGTACGATCGCTACCAGGCCGTGTACTTCGCCCCCGGCAAGGCGCGCGACTCGCTCGCCTTCGAGGAAGTGCAGGTGCGGCCGCTCGGCCCTGACCTGGCGCTCTGCACGGCTCGCTTCAAGCTGCGGCGTCGCGACGCGGTGACGGCGAGCGGACCATTCACGTTGCTGCTGCAGAAGCGGAACGGGCGCTGGCAGATCCTGCACGACCACACCTCGAGCGACCCGAAGTGAAGTCAGTCGGCTGTCCGCTGATGTTCTTGACCGCCGCCGTTGTCTTGATGGCGGTCTCGTGCGGTTCATCGGGTGATGGAGTCATCGCCCTCGAGGGAGCCACATTGATCGACGGCACGGGGGGCGAGCCCGTGAAGGACGCCCTCGTGCTGATCCAGAACGGACACATCGAGGCCGTGGCCCGTGTCAACGACGTGCCGGTGCCTCGGGGCGCGCAGGTCGTGAACCTGATCGGGAAGACGATCATCCCGGGGCTGATCGACGCGCACGCGCATGTCGAGCGGTGGGCCGCGGAACGCTACCTCGCGTGGGGCGTCACGACGGTTCGCGACCTCGGGGCCGCGAGCACGGACTCGTTGATCGCGTTGAAGAACGCGTTCGACCTCGGCTCGGTGCGGGGGCCGCGCATGTTCACCTCGGGGGCGATGATCGACGGCGCGCCACCCACCTACCCCACGGCCACGGCGGTGCGGACGGCCGTCGAGGTCCGCAAGGCGGTGGACCAGCGCGCGGTGGCGGGGGCAGACTACATCAAGATCTACACCAAGTTCACTCCCGACCTCCTCAAGCCCCTGCTGGACGAGGCGACGACGCTGCGATTTCCCATCGCGGCGCACCTCGGCAAGATGGATGCGCTTACCGCCGCGCGCGGGGGGGTCGCCTCACTCGAGCACATGGCGGGCGTCGTGCAGACGGCCAGCCGTAATCCCGCGTACGCGAGCGGCCACGACCAATTCCTGCGTGGCTGGACCGCCGAAGAGAAGGGCTGGGCCACGCTCGATTCCGCCGCGGTCGCGCAGACGGCGCGGGCGCTGGCGGCCACGCGAGTCGCGATCGTACCCACCCTGGTCCTCCACGAGATGCTGTCCCGGCTCGACAACCCCACGCTCATGACGCGCCCCGGCATGGAGGACGTGCCGGCGAGCGCGGCGAGCGTGCGCGACGTCCCTGGGCTGCTGCGCCGCACCGGGTGGCGCGGCGCCGATCTCCAGGCGTTCCGACGGTCACGCGCGCGCCAGGATCAATTCGTGCGCGAGTTCAAGCGCGCCGGCGGGCTGATCGCCGCCGGCTCGGACGCCGCCAACCAGCTGCTCGTGCCGGGCCTGTCACTGCACGAGGAGCTGAGCCTGCTCGTCGCCGCCGGGCTCACGCCGATCGAGGCGGTGACCACCGCGACCCGCAAAGCGGCCCAGCTGTTGCGCGCCGACTCGCTCGGCCGCGTGGTGAAGGGCGCCGTCGCCGACCTGGTCGTCCTCGACGCCAACCCGGCGCGGGACATCGGCGCCACACGGCGTATCAGGTGGGTGATGATCCGTGGACAGATCATCCATCCCGATTCGTTGAGGAGAACATGGGCAAACAGATGAGAGCGGCGTTGCTCGCCGTGCTCGCGGCGGTGGGGTGCGGCGAACGTGAGGCCGGCCGCTCCGGCCCCCACGACGTGGTCCTCAGGAACGGCTGGATCGTGGATGGCAGCGGCAATCCGCGCTACCGCGGCGACGTCGCCATCCGCGACGACAAGATCGCCGCCGTGGGCTTCTTGAACGGCGGCGCGGCCCGTGAGACCGTCGACGTGAGCGGCCTGATCGTGGCCCCCGGGTTCATCGACATGATGGGCCAGTCCGAGATCAACGTGCTGATCGACAACCGCGTGCTCTCGAAGATCACCCAGGGCGTCACCACCGAGGTCACCGGGGAGGGAGGCTCCGTCGCGCCGCTCACCGACCAGCTGGCCCGCGACGATTCGGACGCCATGAAGAAGTGGCACTATCGTGAGGACTGGCGCGACCTGGACGGCTATTTCGCGCAGCTCGAGAAGCAGCGGTCCGCCCTCAACATCGCGACGTTCGTGGGAGCGACACAGGTGCGACTCGCGGTGATCGGGAAGGACGACCGCCAGCCGACGGCCGCGGAGCTCACGCACATGACGGCGATCGTGGACTCCCTCATGGAGCAGGGGGCACTGGGGGTGTGGACCGCGCTCGAATATGCCCCCGCCAGCTATTCCAAGACCGAAGAGATCATCGCGCTCGCCAAAGCGGCGCGACGCCACGGCGGCATCTACGCGTCCCACATGCGGAACGAGGGAGCGCGCATCGACGACGCCCTGGACGAGGTATTCCGTATCGCGCGCGAGGCCGACATCCCCGCGGAGATCTCGCACCTGAAAGTCTCGGGCCGGCAGAGCTGGGGACGCATGTCCCGAGTGTTGACGCGCATCGACTCCGCGCGGGCCGCGGGGCTGGACGTGACGGCGGACCAGTACCCGTACGTCCGCGCCGCGACGGCCCTCGATGCCTCGATCCCCACCTGGGCGGAGAACGGCGGTTGGGACTCGCTGCTCGCCCGGCTCCGCAATCCCGCGACCCGCGCGCGGCTGCGCGAAGAGATGCTGCGTCCCCAGGGACCGGAGAGCTTCTATTATGAGGCGGGCGGCGGCGCCGGCGTGCTGATCACGGGCACGTTCCAGGATTCGCTGCGCTCCCTCCAGGGCAAAACCATCGCGCAGATCGCCGCGGCACGGCACAAGGACGAGGTCGAGACGCTGTTCGACGTCGTGCTGGCGGAAGGTGGACACCGCACCGACGCCGTGTATGCCGTGATGGACGAGTCCGACGTGCAGGCCGCGATGAAGACGTGGTGGGTGGCCGTGAACACCGACTTCGGGGGAGTGGCGCCGGATGGGCCGTTCGGCACTCAGTCCGCGCACCCGCGCGCCTACGGGACCTTTGCGAAAATCCTCGGTCACTACGCGCGCGACTCGAAGTTATTCCCGCTCGAGTTCGCGGTGCGCAAGATGACTGGGCTCGCCGCGCAGCGGGTGGGGCTGCACGACCGCGGGCTGCTGAAGCCGGGAATGGCGGCGGACATCACCGTGTTCGACGCCGCGACGGTGGCGGACAAGGCGACCTTCGAACAGCCGCATCAACCCTCCGTCGGGTTCGCGTACGTGTTCGTGAACGGGCAGAAGGTGCTGGACCACGGCACGCTGACGGCGGCGCGCCCGGGCCGGGGACTGCGCGGAGCGGGGTACGTACCGCGGGGGGCGCGCGCCAGGCGGTGACCCTGACGCGGCTCGTGCTCGCGTGGTTGCCGGTCGCCGCGTGGTTCGTGATCGCGACCTACGGGACGGCGGTGCTCATCGCGCAGGTGTCGCGGCCGACCGATCAGCCCGGCGATATGACGAGCTTCCTGCTCGTACTGCTCAAGTGGCGGATCGTCGAGGCTGCTCTCCTCACGCTGTTCGCGTCGCTGTGGTTCGACTCGCTGGGCAGCCGCGGCTGGTGGCTGCTGTTCCTGCTGGTCGGCGCGCTGGTGACGATTCCGACCTGGCTACAGCCGGGGCCAGCGGTCCGTCCGCGACGTGTCGCCCTGTCCGGCGCCGCTGCCGACCTCGCGCGCTACGTCCTCGCCGGCGCCATTCTCGCCTGGAGACTCGGATAGGGTATCTTCGGTAGACCGTATGTCTACCACCTCTGTGGCCGCGATCCGGCTGACCCGCTATTCGCACGGCGCGGGCTGAGCCTGCAAACTCGGGAGCTCCGAGTTGGCGCAGGTCTTGCGCCACGTGCCAGTCGCGACGGATCCTCGGATCCTCGTCGACGCCTCGAGCCGCGATGACGCCGCCGTTTTCCAGGTGGCTCCCGATCGCGCGATCGTGGCGACCGTGGATTTTTTCACGCCCATCGTGGACGATCCGTACGACTTTGGGCGCATCGCCGCGACCAACGCCTTCTCGGACGTCTACGCGATGGGTGCGACGCCACTGCTGGCCCTGAACCTCGTCGGCTGGCCGCGCGACACGCTGCCGTTCGAGCTCTTGGGCGAGGTGATTCGCGGCGGGGCCGACGTGGCCCGTGACGCGCGCGCCTTCGTGTTGGGCGGCCACTCCGTGGACGATCCCGAGCCGAAGTACGGGATGGTGGTGATCGGCGAGACTCACCCCGAGCGCATCGTGAAAAACGCCGGCGCGCGCCCGGGCGACGCCCTGGTCCTCACCAAGCCGCTGGGCACCGGGGTGCTCACCACCGCCCTGAAGCGCGACCTCGTCACGGAGTCCGATCTGGCGGAAGCGGTGAGGGCCATGACGACCCTCAACGCCGGGGCGGCGCGCGCGATGCTCGCGGTGGGCGTCCATGCGGCCACCGACGTCACCGGGTTCGGCTTGCTGGGCCACTTGCGCACCATGCTCGAAGCGAGCGGGGCGGCGGCGGAGGTTCGCGCGGCGGCGGTGCCCTTGTTACCCCACGCCCGGGAGCTGGCCGAGCGGGGCGCGGTCCCCGGCGGCACCGAGCGAAACGCCGAGAGCGTCGCCGACACGACCACGTTCGGCACCGCCGTGGACCTCACCACGCGCCTGCTGCTCGCCGACGCCCAGACATCGGGCGGCCTGCTGATCTCGGTCGAGTCGCAGCGGGCGCCGGCACTGGTGGCGGCGCTCGAGCGCGAGGCGACGCCCGCCCGAGCCGTGATCGGTCGGGTGGTCGAGGGACCGGCCGGTCGGATCAGGGTGGCGTGATGGGGAAGGGCCGATGACCGCGATCCCCGAGTTCTCGAGCCTCACCCCCGCCGCGCTCGACGCGTTGGAGCGGGCGGTGCGGGAACGGCGGCGCGTGGCGCTGCGCCGACGCGGCACGGAGTACGTCGTGGTGGCGGAGCGTCTCTCGACGGCCACGCGCAACGAAGCACTAGAAGGACGGTTGCCGATGACGGGCGAGCTGCTGGCGTTCCCGTTGCGTGAGCTCGAGTCGTTCGCGGTGCTGCCCTAAGTCATGTTCACCCGCCTGCTGGTGGGATTGGACGGCAGCCCGCAGGCCGATGCCGCCTTCGAGCAAGCGGTGCTGTTGGGAAAGCGGTTCGGCAGCTCGCTCATCGTGGCGTACGTGCGCGAGCCCCACGCGGAGCAGGTCGACGGCGCCGCGATGCTCGATCGGGCGCGGGACCGGGTGGTGGCCGCGGGTCTACAGATCGAGACGGCGGCCTTGACGGGTCACCCGGACGTCGAGCTCGCCGAGCTCGCGAAAACCGCGGACGCGGTGTTGGTGGGCCGCCGCGGGGTCGCGACCAAGCGGGACACGCTCGGCCCCACCGTCGTTTCGCTGATCCGTATCGCAGAGCGGTGCGTGATCGTCTGCGGTGGCGTGCCGTCGCCGATGCACTCGATCGCGGTCGCGTTCGACGGACGCGACACCAGTCGCCGCGCGCTGGAGCTCGCGATGCAGTTCGCGAGCGTCGCAGAGAGCACCGTCCACATTATCCACGCCAACGAGGACCGTGAGGACGGCCTCAAGGTGGTGGGGGTGGCCGAGGCGACGCTCTCGCTCCAACGCGTCGCGTTCGTCACGCATGTCGAGCGCGGCAAGCCGGGGGAGGTCGTGGCCCGTGTCATCCAGCGCACGCACTGCGACGCGTTGTTCGCCGGCGCGCACATGAGCCATGCCAACGGGCGCCCCAGCGCCGTGGTGGTGTCCCACGCGGAGGAGATCCTGCGTCACACCGACATTCCGGTCGTGATCCAGCCCTGAGATGGCAGGCACGCCCCCCCCCACGGCGCGCGTCCTGGTCCACGCCGACGAGAGCTGCCTCGGCAACGACGGCTCGAAGCCCTGTCCCGGTGGCAACGCGGCGCTGATCGAAGCGCCGGCCGGGGACAGCGTGGCACGGTGGGATTTCTACGAGTCGTCGCCCCGGACCACGAACAACAAGATGGCCCTCGCCGGCGCGATCGCTACCTTGGAATGGATCCGCCGGCAGTGGAAGCACGCCCGCGTGGTGTACGTCTCCGATTCCCAATACCTGGTGAAAGGCATGAACGAGTGGGTGGCGGGCTGGGCGGCGCGCGGCTGGAAGCGCAAGGGCGGGGCGCTCGAGAACCTCGAGCTTTGGCAGAAGCTCGTGCAGGCCACGGCCGCGCATCAGGTCGTATGGCGCTGGGTGGAAGGCCACGCGGGCCAGGCGAAGAACGAATACGCCGACTTCCTGGCAACACGGGCCGCCGACCGTCAGGACCGGTCCAACGGCTTGGTGCCCTCGGGCTTCGACACGTGGCTTGGTGAACAGCGTGCCCGCGGGCAGTACATCGCGTATGACCCCGATCGGGAGATCCATGAGCGTCTTTAAAGACGGCGTCACCGCCAACACTCATTCCCTGAACATGCTGGCCGATGGCGCGTCCCCGCCCCCGGTGGATCGGATCCCGCTGTACGAGGTGTACATGCGCATGGCCGAGGAACTGGCCAAACGGTCTACCTGCGCCCGGCTCCAGGTCGGAACCGTCGTGACCGACCAGCGGCTCGAGAACGTGCTCGCGATCGGCTACAACGGTAACGCGCGCGGCCTCCCGAACAAGTGTGATTCCACGGTGCCCGGGAATTGCGGCTGCATTCACTCCGAGATGAACGCGCTCGTGAAGGCGCCGGGGAGCGCGCGCGACAAGGTCGTGTTCATCAGCGCGTCGCCGTGCGTGATGTGCGCCAAGCTGATCATAAACTCCGGCGTGACGCACGTGTTCTATCGCAAAGCGTATCGTGACCCGTCTGGCATCGAAGTCTTGGCGCAGGGCGGCGTTACGCCAGTGCTGTACGACAAGTGGACAGGAGAGTGGAGATGAGGGCAACGCTTTCGTTCCTCCTCGTGGGTATGGCGGGTCCCCTGTCGGGCCAATCGTTGCTGTACCGCCCGCCCAATCTCGGCGGCACGTGGGTGCCCGATGCGGGCGTGGTACAGTTCAACTTCGTGCATCGGTTCTATGTGAGTCCGGGACCATCGCACGCGGTGGTGAACTTTCCGAACTTCACCATCGCAGCGGGTTTTCCAGGGCGAGTCGCCCTCGGCGCACATTTCGCGACGCGATCGTTACTCGTTGGGACGGGCAACGGTGCCCAGTCGAGTAATGAGACCGAGCTGTTCGGCCGCTGGCGCGTCTACGGCGCCGAAGGTCGACCAGGCTTCGGCGTCGCTGTGACCCCAGCGTACAACCTGCTGGCAAAGAGCTTCGATGGCGAAGTCGGACTTGACTGGACGCGGGGCGCGCTTACGCTGCACGGGGCTGGGCGGGCCGTGTCACGACGGTTAGGTCAGTCCGGAAAGTCGGCCGCCGCTTTTGCCGGCGGCTTCAATGCTCGCCTGAATCAATACGTCGCCGTCAGCGCCGACGCCGGCTCGTTCGTCAGCCCGACGGTCCGTGCGGCCTGGAGCGCGGCACTCAACTTGTTGATACCGGGTTCCCCGCACACGTTCTCACTGCAGGCGAGCAACGCCACCAGCGCGTCGATTCAAGGCACGTCCGAGGGCATTTCGTCCCCGAAGAACATCCTCTACGGCTTCGAGTTCACGATCCCGCTCCATCTGAAGCGCTTCAGCCCCTGGTTTCACAAGTCGCCCAAGGCGGTCACGCTCGGCGCGCCCCCCGGAACGGCCGTGGCCGCCGAGGTCCGGATGAGCGCGCTCAAGTTCGCGGGCGAGACCGTACCGATCTCCGCGGGACAGGCGGTACGCTGGACCAACGCCGATCCGGTGGAGCACACGGTCACGTTCGACGGCGGTACCGAAGCCGGGTCCCCGGTGATCCCGCCCAACGCGTCGTACATCCACCGCTTCGACCGGCCGGGCACGTATCCCTATCACTGCACCCCGCACCCGTTCATGAAGGGCGTGATCGTCGTACGGTGATCGATGCCTGACGATCTGGACCGCCTGTTCGAGCGCCTGGTGAGCGTGCTCGCCGACGACGCCCCGGGCCGACTCGCCGTTCCGTTCCCCGCGGCGGAAGTGTACGAGCGGCTCGTCCCGTACCGCTCCAATCGCTCGATGCTGAAGGTCGCGACCCATCAGGACTACGAGATGGCGGTGCTTCGGTTGCTCGCGGGCGAGCGTGGATACGCGACGCTCGAGCCGGCCGAAGTCCGGGACGCGCTGCTGCGTGAGACGGGAGAGTCGAACCCTGACACCGGCCTGTTCCGACAGTTTCCCGATGCGATCCTGAGCCTCAACCGGCTGGCGGCCGAGCGATTCCTGCGGGGAGACCGCGCCTACGCGCCGCCACCCCCGCCGCCGCTTTCGACGGTCCCCGAGGCAGCCGACGCCGCCGAGCCCGAGGAGGAGGAGCCGGACAAGGCTCCGCTCGCGGGCGCGGCCTTCGAGCTCGCTGAGCAGAGCGAGTCCCCGCGCCAATGCCCGTATTGCGGCGAGACGCTCCCCGGGAGCCGCAAGGTGAACTTCTGCCCGCAGTGCGGGCAGCCGCCCTCCGGGGAGCTCCGCTGCCCGGCGTGCGGCGGGGAAGTAGATGTCGGGTGGCGCTACTGCGTGAGCTGCGGTCGGGCGACGGGCTTCGAGTGAAGCACGAGCACAAGATCGCCGTGATCGCTGGTGACGGGATCGGGCCGGAAGTGATCGAGGCGGCGATCCCCGTCCTCGAGCGCGCGGCATCGAAGCACGGCTTCGTGCTCGACTTCGAACGCCTCCCGTACGGCGCCGATCATTACCTCTCCACGCAGGAGACGCTACCCGACGCCGCGTTCCGCCACCTCCGCGACGACGTGGACGCCATCCTGCTCGGCGCCATCGGCGACCCCAGACTCCCTGGCAACGAGCACGCGCGCGAGATCCTGCTCGGCCTGCGCTTCAAGCTCGATCTGTACATCAATTTTCGTCCCATTCGCCTCCTGCATCCCGATCTCACCCCCCTCCGCCTTGACCGTCCGACCGTCCGACCGTCCGACCGTCCGACCATTGACTTCGCGATCTTCCGGGAGAACACCGAGGGCGTCTACCTCGGCCGCGGCCGGATCACGGGAAACGAGTACGTGGCGGAAGAGGTGAACACGGCAAGCGGCGTGGAGCGCATCATCCGGGCGGCGTTCCAGTGGGCCAAGCTGCACGGCAAGACCCGGGTGACGATGAGCGATAAAGCGAACGCCGTGCCCGCGCACCGAGTGTGGCAGGACACCTTCAAGCGCGTCGCCGCCGATTTCGCCGGCATCGAGGCCGAGCATCGCTACGTCGACGCGCTCGCCATGGAGATGGTGCGCGAGCCCGAGCGCTTCCAGGTGATCGTCACGAACAATCTGTATGGCGACATCCTCTCGGACCTGGGCGCGGGCTTGGTCGGCGGGCTGGGGCTCGCCGCCAGCGCCAACCTGCATCCGGGGCGGGCGGGGTTGTTCGAGCCGGTGCACGGCTCGGCTCCACCCCTCGCGGGCAAGGGCACCGCCAACCCGATGGCAGCGGTGCTGACGGGCGCGCTGATGTGCGAGCAGTTGGGGCATCCGGAGGCGGCGCGCGACCTGGAAGGGGCGGCGCAGCGAACGATCGCGGCGGGCGTCCGGACGCCGGATATCGGCGGCCAGGCGACGACCGCACACGTGGCCAAGGCGATTGTCCGCGAGCTCTAACGCGACGGTTCCCTTGGTAGGAGTACTGGCGCTGGCGGCGGTGACGATCGCGGCGCAGTCACCACGGGCGGCCAACCCCGAGCGCCCCACCTTCGCCACCCACGCCTACGCGGTCGCACCCGGGTACGTCGAGCTCGAGCAGGGGCTTGCGGCGCGCGGCGTCGCGTCGCTGCGCGAAGAAACGCGCTGGGACGTCAACCTGAAGGTTGGCGTCTCGCACCACGCGCAGGCAGCGCTCTTCGGGCCGCTGTACGGCCGCATCGCCGGCGGCACGGGGATCGGGGACTTTGGCGCAGCGCTCAAGCTGCGGACCGAGCTGTCGCCTCAAACATCTGGGGCGATCGTCACCACTGTCACCGCCCCGACCGGCAACGCGGCGCGGGGGTTGGGCGCGGGACGCGCCCTCGCCGGTCTCATCGCGGTCGTGAGCGTCGATCTGCCCGCCGGCGTTCACCTCGATGCCAACGCTGGGCCTCAAGGCATCGGGGCGGGCGCGCCCCAATGGTTCCTGTCGCTCGGCGGTGCCCGGGCTCTGGGCCGGGCGGGCGTCACGGTCGAGGTCTTCCACTTCACGGACGGCGGCGTGGGCTCACGCCTCGCCGGAGTGTTGGGCGCGATGACGCTGCGAGTGGTTGAATGGGTGGTGGTGGACGCCGGCGGGGTGGTACGCACGACCAGCGGCACGCCGGACCAAGTCTTCGTGGGATGCACGACAAACCTGGGACGGCTGTTTTGACACGCGATCTCGCCCGCGTCCTTACGCTTCGCGACCTCGTCCTCATCGTCGTCGGCACCACCATCGGCTCGGGCATTTTCACGGTGCCCGGGGCGGTGCTGCGCCAGTCGGGCGGGGACATCGGCGTGGCGTCGGTGGTGTGGGTGGTGGGGAGCGTGCTCGCGCTGCTCGGCGCTCTCACCTTCGGCGAGCTGGGCGCCATGCTGCCGGACGCCGGGGGCAGTTACGTGTACGTGCGCGAGGCGTTCGGCCGAACCCCCGCGTTCCTGCTGGGGTGGACGCTGTTCCTCGCGATCAATACCGGCTCCACCGCGACGCTGGCCGTGGCGTTCGCCAACTACCTGGGTGAGCTGTGGCCGCTCACGCCGGTCAGCCACAAGCTCGCCGGCGTCTTGATGATCGCCGCCGTGAGCGCGGTGAACATCCGCGGCGTGCGGCAGGCCGCGTCGCTCCAGAACTGGAGCACGGCGCTCAAAGTGGGTGCGATCCTCGCGCTCGCCGTCGCCGGCCTCGCCGTGGGCGACGGGTTTCGCCGCCCCGACACCCGCGCGTTCGCCACGCCAGTCTCGCTCGCCTCGCTGTCCGCAGCCGGCGTCGGGTTGCTGGGCGTCCTGTGGGCCTACGAAGGCTGGCAGAACGTGACCAACTCGGCGGGCGAAGCGGCGGACCCCCAGCGCACCTTCGCGCGGGGGATTGGCCTCGGGACTGTCGTGCTGGTGACGATTTACCTCGCGGCGAACGTCGGATACGTGGCGGCGGTGGGTGCGTCAGGGGTCGCCGCGTCTGACCGTATCGCTGCGGACAGCGTGCGCGCGCTGCTGGGACCGGCGGCGGCGAACATCGTGACGTTGGTGATCCTCGTGTCGATCTTCAGCGCGGCCAACGGGCTCGCCCTCACTGGGCCGCGGATGTACTTCGCCATGGCGAGAGACGGCGTCTTTTTTGAGTCCCTCGCGGAGGTGCATCCTCGATTCGGCACCCCCGCCCGAGCCGTGGCCACGAGCGCGGTGTGGGCGGCGTTGCTCGCGCTGAGCGGCACCTTCGAGCAGCTCCTCACCTACGTCGTGTTCGCGAGCTGGATCTTCGCGGCGCTTGCCGCGGCGAGCGTATTCGTGCTGCGCCGTCGCCGGCCCGATGCGCCGCGCCCGTTCCGCGTGCCGGGGTACCCAGTCACCCCAGCGCTGTTCATCGCGGCCGCGCTGGCGATCGTAGTGAACACCGTTACCGCGCGGCCGGTGCAGGCGCTGATCGGGCTGGGGATTATGGCGACGGGGGTGCCGGCGTACTTCGCGTGGAGACGGCGGCGCGCCATATTCCTGCCATGAAGCGTCGCGCGTCGGGGCTGGCCGTCAGCGCTCTTGTGTGCGTCGGCGCCCTTGCCACCGGACAGGAATCTCGCTCCCGTCCCACCACCATGGCCCATCGCTCCACGGTGTACGCGCCGCACGGGACCATCGCTACGAGCCAGCCGCTCGCCACCGCCGCCGGGATCGCGGTGTTGGAGCACGGGGGCAACGCCATCGATGCCGCGGTCACGGCAGCCGCCGTGCTGAACGTCGTCGAGCCGATGATGACCGGGATCGGCGGCGACATGTTCGCCATCGTGTGGTCGGCCAAGGACCACAGACTCTACGGCCTGAATTCCAGCGGCCGCGCCGGCCGACTCATGACCCGTGAAGCGCTGCTGGCGCGCGGGCATCGATCGATGCCCGAGCTCAGCGTCGAGGACGTGACCGTGCCGGGAGCACTCGCCGGCTGGGATGCGCTGCTCCAGCGCTTCGGCACTATCACGCTGGCGCAGGCGCTGGCACCTGCCATCGGGTACGCGGAGTCCGGGTTCCCGGTCACGCCGATCATCGCGCGCGACTGGGCGAGCGAGGCGTCGCGGCTCGCCCGCGACGCGGGCGCACGGCAGACGTTCCTCGTCGACGGCACGCGCGCCCCACACGCTGGCGAGTGGTTCACCAACCCCGACCTCGCCCGCTCCTTTCGGCTGATCGCGGCTCAGGGGCCCTCGGCCTTGTACGGCGGCGAGCTGGGACAGCGGATCGTCGCGGGCCTCGAGCGGCTGGGCGGCTACCTCACACTCGACGATCTGCGCGACCATCGGCCCGAGTGGGTGGAGCCGATTTCCGCACCCTTCAAGGGATATCGCGTGTGGGAGCTGCCGCCCAACGGCCAGGGCGTCGCGGCACTCGAAATGCTCCGGATGCTCGAGCCATACGACCTGCGCGGCCTGGGGCACAACTCCGCACCTTACCTGCACCTCCTCATCGAAGCGAAGAAGCTCGCGTTCGCGGACGCGGCGCGGTACGTCGGCGAGCCTGCGGCGATGCAGGTGTCTGCCGCCGCGCTGCTCGACGACGGTTTCGTCGCCGCGCGACGCGCGCTGATCGACCCAAAGCGCGCAGCCGATCGACCCGAAGCGGGTACAGCAAGCGCGAGCGAGACCATCTACCTCACCGTCGCCGACAGTGCGGGCAACATGGTCTCGTTCATCAATTCGCTGTTCGATGCATTTGGCTCAGGCGTGGCCGTACCGGGAACGGGGTTCGCGCTCCAGGATCGCGGCGCGGGGTTCACGCTGGATCCCGGTCTGCCCAATACGATCGCGCCCGGAAAGCGCCCGTTTCACACGCTCATCCCAGCGTTCGTCACCAAGCCCGACGGGAACGGCGTCGAGCAGCCGTGGATGAGCTTCGGCGTGATGGGCGGCTCGATGCAACCGCAGGGTCACGTGCAGGTGCTGCTCAACCTGTTGGTGTTCGACATGGACCTACAGGACGCGATCGACGCGCCACGGTTCCGGCATCTCGCGGGCCGGAGGGTAGCGCTGGAGGCGCCGATCGGCGACGCGGCGAGGCGCACCCTGACCGCTCTGGGCCACGAGATTGCGGACGAGCGCGCGGTGGCGTTCGGAGGCGCGCAGGCCATCATCCGTCTGCCGCATGGCTATGCCGCGGGCTCGGACCCGCGGAAGGACGGAATGGCCGCGGGATATTAGGGCCCCCTCTTCATTTCTTGTAGCTCGCGCGCGGCCCCCACCCCGAGGGACGTGCCCTGCTGCCGTTCCGCCAGTCGCGCAAGCTCGACCATCAGTCGCTCACGGCGACCGAGCTTGCGATACAGGTCGATCAGACCGTTCGTCACTGGGATCTCGAGCCGGGGATCGTCGCTCAGCCGACGCACGGCGAGATACTGCTCCTCCGCGCCCGCGAGGTCCCGCAGGTGCCGCTCCAGCAGGTCGGCCAGGCGTAGCCTCGCGTCGACGTCCTCCGGTGCGATGCGAATGTGATCGCGGAAGTAATCCGCCGCTTCGGCGTACTTCCCTTGGCCGATGAGGAGATCCTGGTGTGGATAGCTGGGCGGTGGAGTGATGTTCCCCGCCGCGGTCGCCATGTGCGCCACGCCCACCGATGTAGTCCGCACGACGAGAAAAATCACGCCGACCCCGACGACAGTGATCGGAATGTTCGCCGCGAGGAGCAGCAGGTACGTCGCCCCGGAGATGTCGCCTTTGACGAACAGGAACGTCCACGCGGCCGATAGGATGAAGATGCAGGCCGGCCCGAACAGCACGCCGATCCGGGCCAGATCCATCGCGTCGTGCGTCTCGAACGCCTTCATCGTGTCGAATTTATGGCCGACGCCGGTCCACGCCGCCCCCAGCCCCGCTGCCCCGCCGCCCCGCCGCCCTACCGCCCCCCCACTAACCCCCCGATATTCCCCTCGTCTCACGTGGAGCTTCCCCATGAAGACCCAAGGATCCAATACAGATGTCGTCTTTGTGTCCGGCGTGCGCACCGGGTTCGGCACCTTCGGCGGCACGCTCAAGGACCTGTCGGCCATAGAGCTCGGCGCGGTCGCGGCGAAACATGCACTCGAGCGCTCGGGGGTACCGGCGGCGGACGTCGGCCACTCGGTGTTCGGGAATGCCCTCCAGACCTCGTCCGATGCCATCTACTGCGCTCGTCACATCGGGCTCAAGGCGGGACTCCCGATCGAGGTCCCCGCCGTCACGGTGAACCGCCTGTGCGGCTCCGGATTCGAAGCGATCACCCAGGGTGCCCAGCTCATCATCCTGGGCGAGGCGCAAGCGGTGCTCGCCGGCGGCACCGAGTCGATGAGCCAGGCCCCGCACGTGGTGCGCGGTGCGCGCTGGGGCCTGCGGCTCGGTCCCGCGGCTCCGCTCGAGGACCTGCTGTGGGAAGCGCTCAAGGACCCGCAGTGCGGACTGTCGATGGCGGAGACGGCCGAGGGCCTCGCCGAGCAGTACCAGCTCGCGCGCAAGGAAGTGGACGAGGTGGCGCTCGCCTCGCAGCAGCGCGCCAAGCAAGCATGGGACGCCTGCGTCTTCCAGGACGAAGTGGTGCCCGTTCCGGTCAAGGGCAAGAAGGGCGAGACGGTGGAGTATCGCGCGGACGAGCACATGCGACCCAACACGACGCTCGACGTCCTGCTCTCGCTCAAGCCCTACTTCAAGAAGGATGGTCTCGTGACCGCTGGCAACGCCTCCGGGATCGTGGACGGCGCGGCAGCGACAGTGATCGCGGGCGCCGACTACGCCAAAGCGCACGCGCTCAAGCCGCTGGGCCGGCTGGTGGCGTGGGGGGTAGCGGGCGTCGAGCCCAAGTACATGGGCATCGGTCCCGCCCCCGCTGCGCGCAAGGTGCTGCAGAAGGCGGGCATGAAGCTCGAGCAGATGGACCTCGTCGAGGTGAACGAGGCGTTCGCGCCTCAGTACCTCGCGGTCGAGAAGGAGCTCGGACTCGACCGCGCCAGGACGAACGTTCACGGCGGCGCGATCGCGATTGGCCATCCCCTCGCCGCCACCGGCACGCGCATCACGATTCATCTGCTGCATGCCTTGCGGCGCGCGAAGCAGCGCTTTGGGCTCGGCTCCGCTTGCATCGGCGGCGGCCAGGGCGCGGCCGTGATCGTGGAAGCGTTCCCAGCCTGAGGAGGCCTCTATGGACGTAGTGGTGACCGCCGTCCTCGGCGTGCTGGCGTTGTATCTCTTCGGCGGCCTCAAGGTGCTGCGCGAGTATGAGCGCGCCGTGTATTTCTTCCTGGGTCGCTCCTGGGGCGCCAAAGGCCCCGGCCTGATCTATGTGCCGCCGCTGTTCGCCAAGACCCAGACCGTGTCGCTCCGGGTCGTGGCGATGGACATCCCACCGCAGGACGTCATCACCCGCGACAACATCTCGATCAAGGTGAACGCGGTCCTCTACATGCTGGTGAAGGATCCGGTGAAGGCCGTCATCGGCGTCGAGAACTACTTGTATGCCACCAGCCAGCTCGCGCAGACGACGCTGCGGTCCGTGCTCGGGGAGACGGAGCTCGACGAGCTGCTCATGAACCGGGAGAAGATCAACAACATCCTGAAGAACATCATCGACAAGCGCACGGAGAACTGGGGCATCGAGGTCGCCGCCGTCGAAGTAAAGGACGTGGATTTGCCGCCCGAGATGAAGCGCGCGATGGCACGGCAGGCGGAAGCGGAGCGCGAGCGCCGCGCCAAGGTGATCAACGCGGAGGGTGAGCTGCAAGCATCGGAGAAGCTCGCCCAGGCCGCGCGCATCATCGGCGCCGAGCCGGCAGCGATCCAGCTGCGCTACCTCCAGACGGTGACGGAGATCTCCTCGGAGAACAACTCCACCACGTTCTTCCCGATTCCGATCGACCTGTTCAAGGGGTTCCTCGAGACCGTGACCAAGAAGAACCCGGCGCCGGCGTTGCCCGAGAAGGCCTCCGGGGAGACGCTTCCGGCGGAGCCGAGTAAGGCGAAGGCCGGGGGCTAGGGATGGCGGGCGAGCTCATCGGGCGCGAGGCGCTCGAGCGCATCATCCAGCGGGCGGCGGAGCTGCAGGCCGGAGAGCGCGACATCGGCGAGGGACTGAGCGAGGCCGAGCTCCTCGCCCTCGGCCAGGACGTGGGCATCCCGGCACGCTACCTCCGGCAGGCGCTGCTGGAAGAGCGCACCCGTCCCCCCATCGTGGAGCGGGGCGGCCTGTTGGGATGGCTGGTAGGTCCCGGTCGGCTCGCCGCCCAACGCGTCGTGGCGGGCGAGCCCGCCGCCGTGCAGCGGGCGCTCGACGCCTGGATGCAGCAAGACGAGCTGCTGCAAGTGAAGCGCCGCCATGCGGATCACACGACGTGGGAGCCGAAGGTCGGGGCGATGGCGTCGATCCAACGCGCGTTGGGATCGGGTGGCCGCCGGTTCGCGCTCGCGCGTGCCGCGGAAGTGGCCGGCCGGGTCACGCCGCTCGAGAGCGGCTTCTGCCACGTGCAGCTGTCCGCCGACGTGCGGAACATCCGCACGCAGCGGGTCGCCGGCGCCGCCACCCTGGTCGGCGTCGGCGCCGTCGCGACCGTCTTGCTACTCACGCTGGGCGTGCTCACGCCGATCCCGTACGTGCCCCTGCTGGCTCTCGGAGCCGCGGCCGTGCCGGTGCTCCGTAGTCACCACGCCCAACACGAGCAGATCCGCGTCGGGCTGGAGCAGGTGCTGGACCGGCTGGAGCGCGGCGAGATCAAGCCGGAGCACGCCCTACCCGGGCTCAAGGCGAGCCCGCTGGTGCGCATCGCGGACGAGATCCGCAAGGCGTTCGAGACCATTTGATCGAGACATGACCGACATCAAACGCGTTGGCGTGTTGGGCGCGGGCCTCATGGGCAGTGGGATCGCGCAGGTGGCGGCGACCGCGGGGTACGAGACGATCGTGCGTGACGTGTCGCAGCAGGTGTGGGACACGGCGCGCCCCGCGATCGAGAAGTCGCTCGCCAAGTTCGTGGACAAGGGCAAGCTTCCCGCCGCCGACCGCGAGGCCACGCTCAAGCGGCTGCGCTTCACGACCGCGACGGCCGACCTGAAGGCGTGCGACATCGTGGTCGAGGCGGTCACCGAAGACCTGGAGCGGAAGAACGGGCTGTGGAAGGAACTCGACGGCCTGTGCGGCCCAGCGACCATCTTCGCGTCGAACACGTCCAGCCTCACGATCGCCGCTATGGCCGCGGTCACCCGGCGCGCCGATCGCTTCGTCGGCTTGCATTTTTTCAACCCGGTGCCTCTGATGCCCCTCGTCGAAGTGGTCCGGACCGTGACGACCTCGGACGAGACGTTCGCGCGCGCCTTCGCGTTCGCGCGGTCGCTCGGCAAGGAGGCCGTGGCGGCGAAGGACACCTCCGGCTTCATCGTCAACCTGCTGCTCGTGCCCTATCTGCTCGACGCCATTCGCGCCGTGGAGCGCGGCGTGGGTAGCGTCCCCGATATCGACAAAGCGATGCAGCTCGGCTGCGGCTACCCGATGGGTCCGCTCACCCTGCTCGACTTCGTGGGACTCGACACCACCTACAGGATCGCCGAGATCATGTTCACCGAGTATCGCGAGCAGCGCTACGCGCCGCCACCGCTCTTGAAGCGCATGGTGCTGGCCGGAATGAACGGGCGGAAGAGCGGCAAGGGATTCTACGACTACTCCGTCGATCCGCCCAAAGTCGTCGCGTTGGGCGTCTGACACGTCCCTGGTCCCAGTCCCTAATCCCGAGTCCCTAATCCCGAGTCCCCAATCATGTTCGGCTATGACTGGCCCCGATTTCACGCGGCGGTAAACGACCTCCCTGCCGCGCTGCTCTTCGTGACCGTGTTGTTCGACCTCGGCGCCTGGCTCACCAAGCGCGAGTCGCTCAAGGCGGCCGCCCTGTGGACGCTGTGGGCCGGCGTGGTGGGGGGCTGGGTGGCGGTGATCGCCGGCCTGCAGGCCGAAGACGTCATCGAGCACGGCGAGGCGATTCATGAGCTGATGGAGACGCACGAGACGCTGGCCCTCACCACCATGGGGCTCTTCACCGTTGTGCTGGGGTGGAAGCTCGTCCGTCGCGCCAAGCTCTCAGGTCTCGAGGAAGCGGCCCTGCGGGTCCTGAGCCTCGCGGGATTCGTGACCGTCCTGTGGACCGGGGTCGTAGGAGGGAAGATGGTCTTCGAGCACGCGGCCGGCAGCTCCACGGCGACCTTGTGGGCGGAGCTCAAGGACCGCCAGGCGGCGCACCATCATCACCCCGGCGAGGCGGAGGGAGCGGAAGAAGAGCACGAGCATGCGGACTCCACGAAAACCGCCGGACACACGCATCCCCCAGGCACGCCGCCGCATAAACACTAATGCGGAACGCGGAATGCGGAACGCGGAACAGAAGTACGCACGTCGCTGCGCGTGAACCTGACTTGCTGTTCCGCGTTCCCCACTCCGCGTTCCGCGTTTGTCTTCTGCTCGCCGCCTGCACTCCCATTACCACTCGCCCCGACTTTCGCCCCGATCCCCGCGCGCTGGTCGTGATCCTGAACGCGCGGCCCGAGCGGGTCACTCTCGGGATCGACAGCCTGGTGCCCGCCGAGAGTCTCGAGGTGGAGCGGTTCAACGTGCGCGACGGCTACGTGGAGACGGTATGGTACGATCAGCAGGCCCGTCGCGCGCGACATCACGAGCGCGACATCGTGGACTTGAGCGCCACCATGAAGATCCGCTTCTGGGCGGACCCCTGGGTACCGGGGCAGACCCGTCTCACCGTCGAGCCGGTGTATCGCCCGCGCATAGATCCGTCGCGTGGCGAGCGGGACTTAGAGGTGATCCTGTCGAAGGACGATGAGGGTTACAAGATCGCGCAGAAGCTGGTCGACAAGCTGAAACAGCGCTTCGGCGTCCCCAAGGCAGCTCAGTAGGCGGCGCCCCCAGCGCCCCCCGCGCACCCGCTCACCCAACCCTTGACCCAGCGCTCCATCAGGTCCAGGTCGAGCATCGCATCCCGGCACGGTCCGTTGGGGAGCCGCATCGTGAGGCCGAGGACGGGCAGCCGCCCCGCGACATCGCGCAGGCCGGTCATCATGTCCCGTTCACACGCCACCGCGACCACAGCGCGCGGCCGGCGCTCGCGAATAACCCGGCGCGCGAGCTGTCCGCGCGTGGCGACGAATACCGGCACCTCGTAGCGACCGGCGATGGCCAGCACGCCGTCCAGTGCTTGCTTCGACAGGCAGCGTGGGATGAGCACCAGCAGCTCGCCCTTGCCTACCTGGCGGTCGCGCCGCTCCGCGAGCCGGTTGTAGACGTCGATGGCCGCATGCTCCACCCAGTCCCGCCGGCCGAACACGCGAGAGACATGAGAGGTCAAGCTCATCAGCCGGAGATAGGGCCCCCGCTCGAGCCACCCTTCCGGGAGCAACAGGACGCCTCCGTAAAAGGAAAGCAACAAGACGGCGAACCACACCCAGCTCGCCATCGCCGCCGCTCCGAGCGTCAACCACACCAGACGTGGCAGCCCCGACCATACCGTGTTGATCCGCGGCGCCAGCAGGAAGATGAGCGCCGCGACCGCCGCCATCGCGAGACCGAGAGTCAGTGCGGCGAATCGGAAAAACAGCCCCGCGGGCGCCGAGAAGTCGCCGTTCGCCGGCAGCGGCCGACCGTCCCACTCGTCCCATTCATGCCCGAGCCGGCGGTCGGTTTCGATGTGGATGAGCTGAGCGCGCGGAGCCGCGTCGGTGGCCATAGACCGAGTCAAGCATCACTTGCGCCCCTGACCGTGTCAAGCGCAAAAGGGTGCGAAATGCGCAGTGTGCCGTACGCGGTAGCTTTCAGATGCCACCGCGCACCGCGTACGCTCTTGAAACCGACCCCCGATCTGTTGACCGACCTGCGCACCCGCGCCGCCTACTCGGAGGGCGCGGGCATTTATCGCATCGTGCCGGCCGCAGTCGCGCAGCCCCGAGATGTGGAGGAGCTGCAACGCCTCGTCCGCTGGGCGAGTGAGACCGGCACATCGCTGGTCCCGCGCGGCGCCGGCAGCGGGATGGTGGGCGGGAACGTCGGCCGCGGCGTCGTCGTCGACCTCAGCGCGGGCTTCCATGGCAGTACACCCGACTGGGCCAACCGGAAGCTCTGGGCCGGCGCGTCGGTGACGTGGGGCGAGGTGACGAGTGCGGCGCACGCGGTCGGCTTGCGCGTGGCTCCCGATCCGTCATCGGGCGCGTTCGCGACATCGGGTGGAATGACGGCCACGAACGCGGCCGGTCCCCGCTCGGTGCGGCACGGCAGCGTGCGGCGCTCGATCGCGGCGGTCGACGTCGTCGGCGCGGACGGAGAAGCCCGCCGAGTCACCCGGGGAGGGGGAGGGGGAAGCATGGGGCGGTTCGTCCTGTCCGCCGACCACCGCCGGCTCATCGAGGCCCGCTTCCCGAAGACGCACAAGAACTCGGCGGGCTACGCGCTCGACCGCTTCGCCGAGTCGGGCGACGAGCTCGACCTGCTGATCGGATCCGAGGGCACGCTGGCGTTCGTCACGGCGGTCGAGTGGCGGCTCGAACCCATTCCGACCGACATCGCCGGGGCCGCGCTGGGGTTCACATCCCTGGACGAGCTCGCCGATTGCATTCCTTACCTCGTCGGCTTGAGCCCGTCCGCCGTGGAGCTGCTCGACCGTACCCTGCTCGAGATCGTGCGCGACTCCGAGGCGGGCGCCACCATCGGCCTCCCCGACGGCCTCGAAGGCTTGTTGCTCGTCGAGTTCGAGCGCGAAACTGCTGCGGCCGCGCGCGGCGCAGTCGGCGACGCGGTGCGCGGTGTCCGCTCCAGCGCCGCGCACGTGGCAACCGCTGTCGACCGTGCGGGGCTGGAAATTCTGTGGGCGATCCGCCGCCTGGCGAGCCCCGCCTTGGCCAGGCTCTCGGAGAGCCGCCGTTCGCTGCAGGTCATCGAGGATGGGTGCGTGCCCCTCGAACGTCTGTCGCAGTACGTCGCGGGGATCCGGGCAGCGGCCGCGAGACGTGGGATCGGGGTGGCGATCTTCGGGCACGCGGGGGACGGCCACGTGCACGTGAACGCGCTCCCGGACGTGACCGCCGCAGGCTGGCGGGACGCGCTCGGGGCGCTGTACGACGACGCTGTGGAGCTGCTGCTCCGACTGCAGGGAACACCCAGCGGAGAGCACGGGGTAGGGCGGCTGCGAGCGGGCGTGCTGGAGCGGTTCTACGGATCGGCGGTGATGGCGCTGTTCCGCGACCTGAAGCGGGCGTACGATCCGCGCGGCATCCTCAATCCCGGTGTTATAATCCCGTCGGCCGATTGGGCGCCGCTCGCCGACCTCAAGGTCGGCCCGGACGCGGCGCCCATTCCCGGCGACGTCGCGCGCCGCCTGCGGGAGGTCGAGCGAACCGCCGGCTGGGCGACACCAAAGGTCGACCTCACTACCCCAGCCCCTAGGCCCTAGCCCCTATGGAAGTCTTCCGTGGTCCGCGCGTCACCCTCATCGCCCGGCCCGAGTTCCTCGAGCCCGAGCACCTGCGGGTCGAGTGGCAGGGCACCGCCTCGGCCGGAGAGCGGCTCGCCGAGTTCGCGGGCCGGATCTGTTACATGAGTCAGCACAACCCGGCGAGCCGTACCACGGTCGACTACCTCGAGAACATCAAGAAGCAGGGCCACGGGTCGGTGCTGGAGCACGCCGTGTACGTGCTGTTGATCGAAGGGATCTCGCGTTCCTGCTCCCACGAGCTGGTGCGGCATCGGGCAGGCTTCGGGTACTCGCAGCTGTCGCAGCGGTACGTCGACGAATCGCACGCCGCCTTCGTCGTGCCACCGGCGATCCTCGGCGATGCAACGCTCGAAGCCGATTGGGAGAAGGAGATGGCCGACGCGCAGGCCGCGTACGTGCGCGCCGTTGAGGCGTTGATGCAACGCTACCAGTGGATCACCGACAAGGTGCACCGCCGCAAGATGTCGCGCGAAGCGGCACGCAGCGTTCTGCCCAACGCCACCGAAGTGAAGATCGTCGTCTCGGCCAACGCGCGTGCCTGGCGCACCATGCTCGAGCTGCGCTGTGGCGAAGGCGCTGAGCTCGAGATCCGTCGCATGGCAATCGCGTGTCTGCGCGTGCTGCAGCGCGAGGCGTCAGCGCTCTTCTCCGATTTCACGATCTACGTCGCCGACGACAAACAAGAGGCCGCGCGCGTCGCGTACCACAAAGTCTGACGTCGTGCATTCGAAAAAAAATCCGCGTTTCCCTATTGCGCATCGCTGCGGCGTTCCTTATTCTCTACTCCACACCTCGTTTCGATTCACAGACCGCACGAGCGGCCTTTTTTTGTGGAGGTCACCCGAGACCAAATGCGAATCGGTCTCGCATACAACGAAAAACCCGATCCCGCGTCCCACCGAGCAGCCGACACCACCAACGACGCGTTTGCCGAGTGGGACGACCCATCGACCATCGCCGCGGTGGAGCAGGCTCTCGGTCTCTTCGGCACCGTCATCCGGCTCGAAGCCGACCAGTCGCTCCCACAAAAGCTCTCGCACACTCGTCCCGATCTCGTCTTCAACATGGCGGAGGGCTTTCGCGGCCAGAGCCGTGAGGCGCTCGTCCCCGCGATCTGCGAGTACCTCAACGTCCCCTACACCGGCTCCGACCCGCTGACCTTGGCGCTGTCGCTCCACAAGGGGCGCACCAAGGAGACCCTGGCGTTCCGCGGCGTGCCCACGGCGCCGTTCGCCTGCGCCGAAACGGTCGAGGACCTGGAGCGCGTGGCACTGCCGTTCCCGGTGTTCGTGAAGCCGGTGGCCGAAGGCTCCGGCAAGGGCGTGTTCACGAGCAATCTCTGCACCACGCCGCAGTCGCTGCGGGAGCGAGTCCGGTTCCTGCTGGGGCGGTACGCCGAGCCCGTGCTGATCGAGACCTACCTGCCGGGACAGGAGTTCACCGTCGCGATCCTCGGCAACGGGGCCGAGGCGTACGCCCTACCCGTGATCGGGTTCGATTTCTCGACGCTGCCCCCTGGAGCCCCGCCGGTCTACGGGTACGAGGCCAAGTGGGTGTGGGACCGCCCAGACGCGCCACTCGCCATCTTCCAGTGCCCGGCCCGCGTACCGACCGCGCTGTACCGCGAGGTCGAGCGCACCGCGTTGGACGCGTATCTCGCGCTCGGCTGCCGGGACTGGTGCCGCGTCGACCTGCGCGTGGATCGGTTCGGCGTCCCCAATATCCTCGAGCTGAACCCACTGCCCGGGATCATCCCCGACCCGGCGATGAACTCGTGCTTCCCCAAGGCGGCTCGGGCCGCGGGCTTCAGCTACGACGAGCTGATTCAGGAAGTGGTGCGGATTGCGTGGCGGCGCCTCACGGGGCGGGATCTTTCCGTCGAAGCCGCCTCGCCAGTGCAGTTGGCGGCAACACGCGCGTGAAAGTCGTCGTCCTGTACGACCCCGGAGCCGAGGACTGGACGCCCGAAGATATCCGCGGCGTCATGAAGGCCGTCGACGAGATCGCCGCCATCTTCGCCGCCATGGGCCACGAGGTCCGCCGGGTCCCCGTCCGCCACGACATGCGCTGGTTCCAGACCGCGCGCCGCGCCGATCTCGTGTTCAACCTGTGCGAAGGCGTGCACGGCAGGAGTGAGTGGGAGGAGCACGTCGTGGGAACGCTCGAGTTCGCAGGCATTCCCGTCACGGGAGCGAGCCTCTGGACGCTGGCGGCGTGCCGTCGCAAGCCGATCGCCAACGCGCTGCTGCAGCAGGCCGGGCTGCCCATCCCGCGCTGGACCCTGGCGCAGGGAAGGATCGAGGACGACTTCCCGTTACCCGCCATCGTCAAGCCGGCCGCCGAGGACGCGAGCGCGGGCCTCGACCGCGGCTCCGTCGTGAGCGACCGCAAGGCGCTGCGCGCCCGCGTCGCGGCGATGACGGAGCAGTTCGACGAGGTCCTCGTCCAGGAGTACGTGGGCGGCCGCGAGTTCAACGTCGGCTTCGTGGGCGGCCGCGCGCTCCCCGTGGCGGAGATCGACTTCAGTCGCATGCCCGAGGGCGCGTGGCCGATCCTGACGTACGCGGGCAAGTGGGAGATCGGCTCGCCCGACGACCTGGGCTCCGTGCCCCAATGCCCCGCCGCCATCCCGCAGAAGGTCGCCGACCGGCTCATCCGCCTCGCCGAGCTCGCGTGGCGGGTGATGCAGGGGAAGGGATACGCGCGCGTCGACCTGCGGGTGGACGACCAGGGCCGGCCGTGGATCCTCGAGGTCAACCCCAACCCCGACCTGAACGACGACGCCGGCTTGTCCCGCATGGCTCGAGCCGCGGGGTGGGACTACGCCGAGCTGGTGCGGCGGATCGCCGAGGTGGCGCTCCGCGAAGCGCAGGGCGCCAAGGCGGCGCGTGAGCTGCTCGCTCCGTCCCGTCGGCCGCGCGCAACGCGCACGGCTTGAGCGGCTCACGGCCGCCACCGACCTGTTCCGGTCGGAAGAGGTCGCGATCGCCGTGGAGCTGCTCGACGACGCCCTCGCCGGCGACGACGACTATCGGTTCCTCGGCGCGTTCCTGGGCGACGAGCTCGTGGGCTACGCCTGCTGGGGCCCCACGCCGGGCACGGTCGGGACCTTCGACCTCTACTGGATCGTCGTCGACCCGGCGCGCCAAGGCACGGGCGTGGGCACGCAGCTCCTCAAGGCGGTCGAGGATCAACTGACGACGGACGACGGACGATTGATTGTCGTCGAGACGTCATCCCGCGCACCGTACGCGCCGACGCGCGCCTTCTACGAGCGACGCGGCTACGTCGAAGCCGCCCGGCTTCCCGGGTACTACGCCCCCGGCGACGACTTGGTGATCTACCTCAAGGACCTGAAGCATGACGTACTGGCAAGAGCTACTGCGTAAGAAGAGCATCGCCTCGCTCGACGCGCTGGCCGCGAGGTTCGGACCGGAGCATTTCCCGGACCTGGACCGGCTGCGTCAGGCAGCGGAGAACTTCGAGTTCCGCATCTCCCCCGCCATGGTGGACCTCATCCAGGCGCCGGGCGACCCCATCTGGCGGCAGTACGTGCCCGACCTCCAGGAGCTCGAGGTGCACGACGGCCTGGTGGACTCGCTCGCGGAAGACGCCAACTCCCCGGTGCCGAACATCACCCATCGCTACCCCGATCGGGCGCTCTTCCTCGTGTCGCCGGTCTGCGCTGCCTACTGCCGCTTCTGCACGCGCCGGCGCAAGGTGGCCGATCCCGAGAAAATTTCCCTGGCGGAGCTCGAGTCGGCGTTCCGCTACCTCGAGGAACACGTCGAGATCCGCGACGTCATCATGTCCGGGGGCGATCCGCTGCTCCTCTCCGACCGCCGGATCGACGAGATCTGCCGGCGGCTGCGCGCCATCCCGCATATCGAGATCATCCGGATCGGGAGCCGCGTGCCCTGCCACCTGCCGGAGCGGATCACACCCGCGCTATGCGCGATCCTCAAGCGCTACCATCCGATCTACATCAATACGCACTTCAACCACTCCCTCGAGCTCACCCCCGCCGCGGTGAAAGCCCTCGGCATGCTGGCCGACGCCGGCATTCCCCTCGGCTGCCAGACCGTGTTGTTGAAGGGTGTGAACGACGATCCCGAAGTCATGAAGCAGCTGATGCAGCGTCTGCTCGCGGCACGCGTCCGGCCGTACTACATCTATATGTGTGATCAGGTGGCAGGCGCGGAGCATTTCCGCACGACCGTCGAGAAGGGCCTGGAGATCATTAGGGCGCTGCGCGGGTGGACCTCCGGGCTGGCCGTTCCCCATTTCGTGATCGACGCACCCGGGGGCGGAGGCAAGATTCCGCTCCTACCGGAGTACGTTGAGTCGATTACCGACGACGCCGTCGTGCTCAAGAACTACGCGGGCAAACGCTATGTGTATCGACAGCCAGCCGCACACCGAGGAGTGCTCGTGGGCTGATTGGCGGCCTCGCTGTGGCGTGGACGCAACGATTCCGTTGGCAGTGTCGCATTTTCACCCTGTGATGTCGCAAACGCACCCTGACCGGCCGCTGGCCCGCGGGACATGTTTCAGATGCCCCCAGCTTGCCAGGGTTCCATGGTTCACGGCTCGTGCTGCTCCTCGCGTATCGTCGCGTTTCTCCTTTCGACAACAACGCCAGTCGCCGCCGGGCAGCGATCGGACACGACCAACGCGGCCGCCGCGGCGCAGCTCGGGCGCGTCGCTGCCGAGCACTATGAGCCCGTCTTCGATGAGCTGCGCAAGATGGCGCTCAGTGGCGACTCCATCGCGCCCGTACACAACCTGACGCTACGACGCGACGCCATCGAATTCCACCTCGAAGACGGCAACCTATTCGTCGGGACTCCCGTCGCGGGGCGCACTATCGCGGCCGTTTTTGTGGGCCAGGGCTCCGTCTCGTTCGCGGCCCCGCTCGCCATTGAGCGAAAGGAGCTGCGGCGCCTGCTGGGCGACTCGACCGTCAACGCGCGGATCTCGGCCGTCGCCTTCGTGTTCACCGATTCCACGCTCAGCGAGCTCCGGCGGCAGCTGACCTTCGGGCCACGTCCCTCTGGAGCGGCAAGCCCGGGCCTCCTGGGCAACGCCATCGACCGATTCGTGGTCAACAATCGTTGGGTGTCGGAGCCGACCCTCATGGCGGCGCTGCTGAACGGCGAGACCAACGGATACTTCTACGCCCGCGTGAAGCGGGAGCACGGGGAGGATCTGACGCTGATCGTCGATCCGGTGGAGGCCGAGGCGATCGAGCTGCTGCGCGACGGTCGTGAGGGTGAGAAAGTGCAGCTCGTCTCCGAGTTCGGCAGCGCGCAGGACCTGGCGGATAGTACGGCTCGGGCCCGCGATCGGGCGCCGTTCGAGCTGGGCTCCTACCAGATCGACGCGACGATCGCCAAGGGTCTGGACTTCTCCGCGACTGCTGCCGTACGGCTCACCGCGCGGCGCGACGGCGTGCGCTGGATCCGCCTCGTCTTGCTTTCCGATCTGCGAGTCGACTCGTTGCGCGACGAGGGCTCAGCGGCGACGACGTTCTTCCGGGGCAACAAGAACCCGGAGTTGTGGGTCCGGTTCGACCCGGCGCTGCGACGTGGGGAGACACGCGCCGTTCGAGTCGTCTACCACGGCGACCTGATCGGGTACACCTCGGTCACCGACGAGATGAGCCGCTGGCTCCCCATCATGGAGCGGTCGAAGCTCCCAGGGGCGCATGACAAATGGCTGTACGTCAAGTCGTCGTACGCGTGGTTTCCCCGCTACGGCGACCAGGCCGCGAACGTCGATCTGACCTTCCACGCCCCCAAGCGCTATCGCGTCGCGAGTATCGGGCAGCTCGTCGAGTCGCATCTCGATGGCGACGTCATGACGACCCGGTGGACCACCGTGCGACCCGCTAATCAGGTATGCTTCAGCCTGGGCGAGTTGGAAGAGTTCAAGATCAACGATCCACGCATCCCGCCGGTGACCCTGCACACCAACAGCGACGCTCATCGTCAGCTGAACACGTTCTTCCTGGGCATGCAGTCACTCCTATCAGAGTACGGCTTTAACGACCTTTCCTTCACGAAGCTGTTGTCGTCACGCGCGCCGGAGCAGGAGGTGGGCGCCGATGTCGCGAACAGCCTGGCGTTCTTCACGCGGGTCTACGGCCCACCGTTGTTCGACCGCTACTATGCCGCCGAGATCCCGTTCTCGTATGGGCAGGCGTTCCCGGGGCTGATCTATCTGCCCGTGTGGACGTTTCAGACCCCCGCCGACAGTGGCTACGACGAGATCCTCCGGGCTCATGAGATGGCCCACCAGTGGTGGGGCATCGGTGTCGAGCCCGCCGGGTACCGGGATCACTGGCTGTCAGAAGGCTTCGCCGAGTTCTCGGGCTGGTGGTACATGCAGATCATCCTCCGGGACAACAAGAAGTTTTTCAAGCATCTCGACCACTGGCGCCGCGAGATCCGTTCCCGCCGCCGCGACGCGCCGCCGATCGGCATCGGCACGCGCGCCGCAGACCTGAACGAGCGCGATTATCGACTCATGACCTACTTCAAGGGGGCGTGGATCCTTCAGATGCTCCGGAATCTGATGCTCGATTTCCGCACCATGAATGAGGACGTGTTCGCGGCCATGATGGCGGACTTCTATCAGCAGTACCGGGGGAAGCACGCGACCACGCGGGACTTCCAGCGCGTCGTGGAGCGTCACCTCGACGCGCCGATGGACTGGTTCTTCGAACAGTGGGTCAACGGCACCGCGATACCGACCTACATCTACTCCTGGCACGCCGACTCCACCGCGGACCACAAATTCGTGGTCCGCCTCCGGGTCCGCCAGGAAGACGTGCCCGACGACTTCATGATGCTCGTTCCGGTACGCTTCGAACTCGCGGGCGGCGGACACGCCTTCGTGAGGGTGAGTGTGCACGGGCCACGCGCAGAGTTCCAATTCCGTCTCCCGGCGGAGCCGACGGAGGTGGAGCTCAATCCCCTCCAGTCGGTATTGGCAGAGGTAAAGACAGAAGATTGGGAGTGAGCCCCAGCGCCTACGGCTCGGCGAGGAGCCCCGTCCGTAACGCGAACCGCACCAACTCCGGTCTGCCCGTGAAGCCCAGCCTTTCCTTTAACCGCACACGGTAGGCATCGACCGTCTTCGGACTGACGTCTAGCTCCCGGGCGATTTCTTTCGAAGTGTGCCCCAGCGCGAGCAGCGCCAACATCTGGCGCTCGCGCCCGCTCAACTGATCGGCCACGGCCTTCTCGTCCTCCGTCTGCCCCGACTTGCGGTACCGCTGCAGCACGACGACCCGCGCTGCGTCCTCGTCGAGGAACAATCGATCGTTCGCCACGGTCCGGATGGCGCGCGTCAGCTCCTCCACCGGAGCCGTCTTGCGCACGAAGCCACTCGCCCCGGCCTCGAGCGAGTCGCACACCTGCTGCTCCTCCGGTAGCGCGGTGAGCACGAGCACGCGGATGCCGAGGCCCAACGCGACGATGCTTTGCGTCGCCACGAGCCCGCCGTTTCCGGGCATGGCGAGATCCATCAGTACGACGCGCGGCCCCGGCGTCCGCGCCAGCGAGACGGCGTCCCTCCCCGTCCCCGCCTCACCCACGACAACGAGATCCCGCTCCTTTTCCAGCAGGGCGCGCAGGCCGGAGCGCAGCACGACATGATCGTCGACCAAGAGGAGGCGAATCGGTTGCGGATCGGGAACGGAGCTGACGGTGGCCATCGAGACCTTTGACTGCCACACGCTGCAACGATGATACCAGGAAGCCACCCTGCGCGAGGCGTTGCGCGGGCGCTACGGAAAGAGGACGCAGGTACGTTTAGCCATGCGCGCGATGCTGCTTGACGCTCCCCGCCGACCCCTGCGTCGCGCCGCGGTCCCTCCGCCCGAGCCTGGGGCCGGGCAAGTGCTGCTAGCCGTGCGCGCGTGCGGCGTGTGCCGCACCGATCTGCACGTCGCCGATGGAGAGCTGCCCGACGCCAAGCTGCCGCTGGTGCTCGGCCACGAGATCGTGGGTACCATCGCCGCAACGGGAGCACGAGTCGATCGCTTCACCGCGGGCGACCGGGTCGGCGTCCCGTGGCTGGGCTGGACCTGTGGTGAGTGCCGCTACTGCCGTAGCGGTCGCGAGAATCTGTGCGATCGGGCGCGCTTCACCGGCTATCAGATCGACGGTGGTTACGCCGAGTATGCCGTCGCGGACGCGCGATTCTGCCTTCCCATCCCCGCTGGCTACAGCGATCGGGAAGCGGCCCCGCTGTTGTGCGCCGGGCTAATCGGGTACCGCTCACTGGTGGCCGCGGGGGACGCGGAGCGGCTCGGCCTGTACGGATTCGGCGCGGCGGCCCATATCGTCGCACAGCTGGCGCGCCATCAGGGACGGCGCGTCTTCGCGTTCACGCGCGCGCAGGACACCGCGGCACAAACATTCGCCCGTGAGCTCGGCGCCGTATGGGCGGGGGCGTCGGACGCCCCGCCGCCGGAGCCCCTCGATGCGGCGATCGTCTTCGCGCCCGTCGGCTCACTCGTGCCGACGGCGCTGTCCGCCGTCACCAAAGGCGGCACCGTCGTGTGCGCCGGGATCCATATGAGCGACGTCCCGTCCTTTCCCTACTCCAGCCTCTGGGGCGAGCGCGTGATCCGATCGGTGGCGAACCTGACGCGACGGGACGGCGAGGAATTCCTCGCCCTCGCGCCCAGGGTCCCCGTGCGGACGGAGGTTCAGCCGTACCCGCTGGAGCGCGCCGACGCGGCGCTGGAGGACCTGAGGGCGGGACGTGTCAGGGGAGCAGCGGTGCTGTACCTCTAACACGCGTAACGCGGAACAGATGGAACAAGCGTCGAACGCAGAGGGAACCATCGCCTCTCGACCTTGGCCGCCTGTTCCGCGCTCCACGTTCCGGGTTCCGCGTTGTCTTACGGCAGCTGCCACACCTCCACGCGGTTGCCCGTCAGGATCGGGACAAGCACCCGCTTTCGCTTCGCGTCGTAACCGATGTCGGCGGGACTCGGCACGCCGCTGATGAGTTTCACTTCCTGACCCGTCTCGTAAGCGGAGACCGTGGAGTCGTTCCAGCTCGACACCAGAATCCGACTCCCGACCACCTCGACGCCGTCGAACGCGCCCGCGCCCTTGGCGATGACCGTCGGCGCCTTGTCGCCCGGCTTCCACGCGAGCACGGAGCGACCTCCGAACGACACCACGATGAACCGCTTGCCGGCGACGTCCACCGCGATGCCGTTGGGCCGGCCCAGCGTGTCGCCTCGTACGGCGACCGTCACCTGACGGTCCGGTCCGATACGAAAGATGCGGTCGGGGCCGGGGTGCAGCACGTTGCCCACGTCATCGAACCGAATGCCGGTGTCGGTGATATAGAGCGCTCCCGTCGGCGCCACCACGAGGTCGTTCAAGAACACCGCCCCCAGCTTGGCCAGGCTCACGCTGTCGATCGGCACGCCGGTCCGCGCGTTGAAGGCGCGCACCACGTCGATGTCCGCGACCCACAGCGTGTCGCCCGCCAGCGCAAGTCCCTTCGGCCCGTTGAGCGTCACGCCGTTATGACCGCCCTCGATGAACTTGAGGTTCTCGACGGCGCCATCCGGCTTGACCCGGCTGATGAACCCGTTGTTGTCCTTCGCCGTCGGGCTGCCGTTGATATTCGACACGAAGTAGATGTCCTGCGCCGAGTCGTGCAACACGGACTCGGGCGACAGGAATCCCTCGACGGTCAGGAGCTTCGTTGCAGTCGGAGCAGGGGTTGGTGGCGCGGTGGCGGGGGCCGGCGCGGGAGCTGTCGGTGAGACGGACGCCTGCGAGTCGGTGCGCGCCGCGGTCGCGGTCGTGTCCGAGCCGCCTGCCGTTTTGGGCACGCGCTGGCAGGCCGCGCTCAGTGCCGCCGCGGCGACGCACAGCGATCGCAGGTTCATAGGCTAAGCCTTCGCCTCCGCAAGTTCCTTCTTTCGCACGTCGGCGACCTTCTGGGCCGCGTCGGGCGGCACCTCCTGATACACGTGAAACCGCGAACGGTACGTCCCGCGCCCGTGCGTGAGCGAGTGCAGCGTCGTGGCGTAGCGGTCCAGCTCCGCCTCCGGGACCAGCGCCTTGATCTTGACCTGCCGCGCGTCGGGCTCCGTGCCGAGGATGTGCCCGCGGCGCGACGACAGATCCCCCATGACCGCGCCCTGGTACTCGTCCGGCGTCCACACCTCGAGCTCGAGAATCGGCTCGAGCAGCACCGGACGGCAGTTGGGACTCACGTTCCGGAACGCCAGGATGCCCGCCATCTTGAACGACATCTCGTTCGAGTCGACATCGTGGTAGGAGCCGTCGTACAGCTCCACCTTGAAATCGACGACCGGATACCCCGCGACCGGACCGCGCGCCGCGGCTTCCTGGATGCCGCGCTCCACGGCGGGGATGTATTGCCGGGGAATCACCCCGCCCACGATTTCGTCGACGAACTGGAATCCCGAGCCGCGCTGCAGCGGCGAGATGCGGATCCAGCAGTCGCCGTACTGACCGCGGCCTCCCGTCTGCTTCTTGTGCTTCCCCTGCCCCTCCGCCCGGCCCTTGAACGTCTCCCGGTAGGCGATCTTCGGCTTGCCGATCACGGCGTGCACGCCGAACTTGCGCGCCAGCCGGCCCACGATGATCTCGAGGTGCCGTTCCCCCAGGCCGCGGATCAGCGTCTGCCCGAGCTCGCCGCTGTACTCGTGCTGGAACGTAGGATCCTCGTCGTGCAGCTTGTGCAGTCCGTTCGAGAGCTTCTCTTCCTCGCCACGTTGCTTGACTTCGATCGCCTCGGTGATCACCGGCTCCGGGAACGGAATCTTGGGGAGCACGATCGCGTGATCCTTGGTCGAGAGCGTGTCGTTGGTGTGGGTGTCACGCAGCTTGGCCACCACGCCGATGTCTCCCGCGTGCAGCTCGGGAATCTCGAACCGATCCTTTCCCACCGTGACGCACAGGTGGTTGAGCTTCTCGACGGCCTCGCGTGGGGCGTTGTACACGTCCTGCCCGTTCTTCACCACCCCCGAGTACGTGCGGAAGTAGGTCACGTCGCCCACGTGCGGCTCGGAGATCGTCTTGAACACTTGCGCCACGAACGGCCCGGCATCGTCCACCTTCAGCGTCACGCGCTCGGCGCTGCCCCACCGCTGCGCCGCGACGGGAGGCCGCTCGTGCGGCGCCGGGACGAGCTCCACCAGCTTGGAGAGCAGCGCCCGCATCCCGTAGGTCAGCTCGGCGGCGCCGCAGAACAGCGGAAACAGCTCACCCTTCGCCATGCCGGCCTTCATCGCGGCGATCGCTTCGTCGCGCGTGATCTCCTCGCCCCCCAGGTAACGCTCCAGCAGCGTGTCGTCCGTTTCGGCGATGCGCTCGATCAATTCCTTCGAATACCGCTCGAACCGCTCCCGATACTCATCCGGCACGTCGACTTCGTCGTATTCCCCCGCCTTCGTCCCCTTCTTGTACATATGGCATTTCTTCGAGAACAGATTGATGATCCCGTGGAACTCGGGTCCCTCCCCCACGGGGATCTCCACCGGGATCACCTTCGGCGTAAGCCGCTCTTTGATCTGGCCGTACACCTTTTCGAAGTTCGCGTGCTCCTTGTCCATCAGCGACACGAAGAACAACCGCGCTATCCCCCGCTCGCCGGCGTAGTCCCACACCTTCTCCGTCCCGACCTCCACGCCGCCCGTCGCCGAGACCACGATCACCGCGCCGTCCACCGCGTACACGCCCGCCAGCGCCTCACCGGTGAAGTCGAGGTAGCCGGGCGTGTCGATCAGGTTGACCTTCGTGTCCATCCACTCGGCGACCGCGAGGGCGAGGTTGATCGAATACTTCCGTTCGATTTCGTCGGGGGTGTAGTCGGTGAGGGCGGTGCCGTCCTTCACGGACCCATGGCGCTTGCTGGTGCCGGCCACGAACGCGAGGGCGTCGACGAGAGACGTCTTACCACTCGCGCCGTGGCCGACGACCGCCACGTTGCGGATCTCCGGTGTCTTGTACACGCGCATAGGCGCAGCGAACTCCGGCAGGGGTCATGGGAATATGGACCGGGAAAAAGCGCGGCGCGAGCGGCGGCGATGCAGGCGTTGCGCCCAAGTGCCGGCAGCGTCGCCACCTGACGGTGTGAGCCGGATCACGCTGTTAACGTCCGGGCCGGTCGTAGGGTCTTATCCGCGAACCTCAACCGGGACCACATATGCGACGTCACTTCGCGCTTGTCACTTTGCTCACCCTCGCCGCGGCCGCCCCCGCGCTGCTCTCGGCCCAGGATTCGGGCGCCGTGAAGCAGGATCGTAAGGAAGTGCGTCACGACCGGCGCGAGCTGCGTGGCGACCGGCGGGACATCCGTCACGACACCAAAGACATTCGCTCGGACCGGCGCGACATCCGGCAGGACCGGCAGGACATCCGGCAGGATGTGAAACAGGGCGACCTCAAGGACGCCCGTCACGACCGCCGCGACCTGCGCAGTGATCGACGCGACCTCCGGCAGGATAGGCGCGATCGTCGTCACGACGTCCGCGACGCCCGGCAGGACCGGAAGGACCTGCACCAGGATAAACAAGAAGCAAAAGACAGCACGAAGTAGGACAAACACTTCTAGACGCACAGACGCGCAGCGCTTTCCGCTGTGCGTCAGTGCGTCTAGTCCGGTATCGCGTCGAGGTGCGGATCGTTGCGCCGCGCGATCCAGTACAACGGAATCCCCAGCAGCAGCGTCACTCCACTCCACGCCCACGCCGTACCGATCGAGCGGGTCCGCGCCACCCACCCCCACACCGACTGGCCAATCACGCCGCCGCTGCTCGCGAACATCGAATCGAGGGAGATGATCGTCGCTCGTTGGGCCGACGGGATGTGCGCGTTGAGATACGCCTGCTTGACCGGCATCAGCAGCCCGATCGCCACCCCGTAGAGCAGGTACAGCGTGACGACCACATAGAAGTTCGTGAGCAGCCCGCAGGCGACCGCCAGCACCGCCTGGGCGGCGACCGACAACATCAGCAGCCCGGTCCGCGTCCGCACCACCCGGGCCAGCGGGCCCACGAGCCCGTTGCCCGCGATGAGACTCAGTCCCACGAGCGAGCTGATCACCCCGTCCACCCAGACGGCGTCGCGTCCCAGCAGATCGAGGAAGTAGCGCTGCCAGCTGTAGAAGCCGAAAATCATGAAGCTCATCCCCACGAGCGACGCGAACATCACCGGCCGCACGACGGGGTTGTGCCACCCGTACCGCAGCCCCTCCACGAACACGCGCCGCATCTCGGTCGGGACGCGCCGCAGCTCGAGCGCGCGCGGCGTAAAGCCGAGCTCTGGCATCCGAAACCATGCCAGCAGAAACAGCGGGATGACCAGGGCCGCGCGCGCCAGGTAGGGAATGTCGAGACGAATCTGACCGAGCAGCCCACCGCCGATCGTTCCAACCAGCATGCCGGCGCCGAAGAACATCTGGCCGCGGGCGAACACGCCCTCGAGCGGCTCGGCGTACCCCGTCGTCTTGAGAGCGTCGACCAGCCAGGCATCCACGGCGCCCGTGTAGAACGTGTAGCCCAGCCCGAGCAGCACCGAAACGCCCGCGAACGCCCAGAATCCCCAACCGCGCCACGCGGTGATGACGTAGAGGAGCGTGGTGACGAACAACGTGACGAGGCACAACAGCAACGACACCCGGCGTCCCACCGTGTCGGCGATCACTCCCGTCGGGATCTCGAACACCATCGAGCCGACCGTGAAGGCGGCATTGGTGAGGAGCACCTGCTGGATATTGAGCCCCGCGCCCATCTTGAACAGCGTGTCGATGCCCCAGATGAGCGACATCGCCAGGTTGAAGAGACCCGTAATGGCGAAATAGGTGCGAATGATTCGTGTGCTCATGCCGCCACCACGGGCGTGGTGCCCCCCCTTCACGGCACACTCGCCCGCAGCCAGTCGCGCGCGATGCTCGCGATGTCGCGATGCTCGACGTCCGCCAGGGCATTGAGCCGGCGCATCTCGTCATCCGAGATCTTCCCGGCGAGCTCCGCTAGCGCCGCCGCGAGCGCGCCATGGCGCGCCAACGTCTGAGCGCGAACCACCGCCGCGGCCTGGTACGGTGGGAAGTAGTGCCGGTCGTCGTCGAGCGCGACGAGATCGAGCGCCGCGATCTGTCCGTCGGTCGAGTTGCCGGCGATCACGTCCACCTTCCCGTCCGCGAGCGCGCGGTAGGTGAGCCCCAGGTCCATGGCAGTCGGGGGGGCCGCGAATCGCAGGCCATACGTCCGGGCGAGGCCGGGAAACCCGTCCGTGCGTTCCAGGAACTCGTATCCGAACCCCGCGCGCCAGCGCGGGGCGACACGCGCGAGATCCGAGATGGCGTGCAATCGATAGCGTCGAGCATCGGCGCGGCGCACCAGGATGGCGAACGTGTTGTCGAATCCGAGGGGACGCCCCCAGGTGAGGTCGAAGCGGCGCCCGTACTCCGCTGCCACCGCCCGATAGACGCTGTCCCGATCCTGCACCGGCGCAAGCTTGAGCACCGCGGTGTACGCCGTTCCGGTGTACTCGACGTACAGGTCTATTCGGCCCGACGTGATGGCTTGATGGCACACGAACGTGCCGCCCAGATGAAACCGTCGCTCCACCGGGAGACCGGCCTTGCGCTCGATCTGCTGCGCCACGATTTCGCCCAACAGGTCGGACTCCGTGAAGTTCTTGGAGCCGACGACGATCCGGTCGCCGCGCCCGCACCCGAACAGCACGGCGACCGTAACGATCACCGAGCTCACCCTCCGACCGTCAGGGGGGCCGATCGTCATCGCCCGCGCCGAGCGAATCGCCGCTCCGCGAGGCCGAACAGCCCGTCGGCCGCCAGGGCCATGAGCGCTGCCGGCAACGCCCCCGCGAGGATCAGCGTGTCATCGACCACGGCGACGCCGCGGAAGATGTACACGCCCAGTCCGCCGGCCCCGATCGCGGCGGCGATCGTCGCCGTCCCCACACTCACCACCGTGGCGACGCGCACCCCCGCCAGGATCACGCCGAAACCGAGCGGCAGCTCCACTTGGGTGAGTAGCTGCCAGTCGGTCATCCCCATGCCGCGCCCCGCTTCACGCACCGCCGGATCCACGTCGGCGATCCCCTGGTAGGTGTTGCGAACGATCGGCAACAGGGCGTACACGACCAGCGCCACGATCGCGGTCCGCGCCCCGATCCCGCCGATCAGGGGGAGTGGGATCAAGAACCCGAACAACGCGAGGCTGGGAATCGTTTGGAACAGGTTGGCCAGGCCCAGCACCGCCGGGCGCCAGCCGGAGCGGCGCGTGAGCAGGATGCCGAGCGGAACCCCGACCACAATCGCGGTGAGCGTCGAGATTGCGACCAGATAGACGTGCTGCCCCACCAGGCCGACGACTTCTTGCGCATTGCGCGAGTAGAACTGCCAGAGCTTCACGCGGCCGCCATGAACGCCCGGCATGCCGGGTGTTCGCTGCGTCGAAACTCCTCCGCCGTGCCGAGGAACGCGAGCCGGCCCTGATCCATGAGCCCGATGCGCGTGCCGAGCCGCAGCCCCTCCCGCACGTCGTGCGTCACGAACACCATGGCCTTGCCGAGTCGCCCCTCGAGCCCCTGGAACTCGCGCTGCAGCTCGACGCGCGTGATGGGATCGAGCGCGCCGAACGGCTCGTCGAGCAGCAGCAGCGGGGGATCGGCGGCGAGCGCGCGCGCCACGCCCACACGCTGACGCTGCCCCCCCGACAGCTCGCGCGGGTAGCGCCGCGCGAACGTGTCGGGGTCGAGCCCCACGAGCTCGAGCAGCTCGCGCACGCGCGTCGCGATGCGGGCCGGCGGCCAACCTTCGAGGCGCGGCACCAGTCCCACGTTCCGCTCTACCGTGAAGTGCGGGAACAGGCCCACCTCTTGGATCACGTAGCCGATCCGCCGTCGCAGCTGTGTCGCCGGCACGGCGACCGCACGCTGCCCCGCCACCCGCACCTCACCGGCCGTCGGCTCGAGCAGCCGATTGATGAGCTTCAGCGTCGTGGTCTTACCCGCCCCGCTGCGACCCAACAGCACCAGCGTCTCGCCCGGATTCACCCCGAAGCTGACGCCCGACACCAGCTCGCGCTGCGGGGGTCCCGGTATCCGGTAGGCCAGATCGGTCACCTCGAGCGCCGAGGTCACCGGCGGACCGCGAGCACCATCAGGAAGCGGTCGTCGTCGCTGCGGGCCTGCCAGGTAGGGGCGAGCCCCGCATCGGAAAGGATCCGGATGAACGTCTCAGGGGCGTACTTGTAGGAGTGGCTCATGGCGAGGCGCTCCCCCCGCGCCAGGCGCAACGCCTCGCCGCCCATGAGCGCCTCTACGTCCCGACCCGCGTGGAAGTGCTTGGGGATCAAGTGCAGTCCAGGGAGGCGCGAATCGTCCCTGGCGGCGAACACCAGCTCGCCGTCCGACTCGCGGATGCCGACCGCGTTGAGGGGCGCCCACGCGAAGCGGCGGTTGAGCGCGTTGTCGTATCCCGCGACCGTGGCTTCGCCCGCGTAGATCTCACCGTCCACCAGCAGCGCATCGCCCGGACGCAGCAGGCGGGCGAGCTCAGCCGCTGCGGCGATGGGATCGAATGCGCCGAGCGTATTGCCGAGCAGCAACACCAGCCGGGCCGGCGTCTCGGGTTCGGCGGCGAGCGCCGCCAGATGGCCGGGGTTCGTGAAGTCGGCCTTGATTCCGTGAGTGGGAAAGGGCGCGGCGAGCGCGCCGGCGCACGCCATCTCCAGCAGCGCCTGGCTGGTATCGACGGGAACGTACGCCGCCCGCGCGCCGCGCTCCCGCAACGCTTCGAGCAGCAGCAGATCCTTGTCACCTTGGCCCGCCCCCAGGCTCAGCACTTCGAGTGGCGCCGCGGGAACCTGACGCGACAGCTCGGCACCGGTGCGGGCGATGAGCGAGCGTGAGCGCACGAAGTTGCGGTACGCGCCGTCCGAGCACAGCGCCAGCCACGCGCGCACCGACAGGGGGAACCAGTAGAAAAACTTCTCCGGAAGTCGGCGCGCCTGAAAGGCTGAAACGAATTCGTCGGCTAGGGCGTTCTCCGTCAATAACGCGTGAATCGAGATCATGAGCGGTTGAGTATTACCGGTTGACGGGTGCGACGGCAACCCGTAGGATTCCCCCAATGGCCGTCTTGCTGAATCTCTCCATGCGAAGGAGGATGTATGCAGATCGTTGAGACGCAGGAACTGGTGCCCAGCTGTCATCGTCCCGAGATCGTCGAGACGGCGGAGCTGGTACCCACCTGCCACTCCTGAGGGAGCGGCTCTGATGCGCCAGGGGGCCCGGACTGACGTCGGGCCCCCTTCCCCTTTCATAACGGCCGAGCCCCGCTTGGGGTTCGGCGCTTGGGCGGTGGGTGGGCAGGGCTGGGGTCCCCCGCCCGCCGAGCGCGATCGTCTCGCCGCCATCGAGCGAGCCCTCGAGCTGGGCATCACCTTCTTCGACACGGCACCAGCATACGGCGATGGCGCATCCGAGACACTGCTCGGCGGCGTACTCCGCTCCCGGCGCGAGCGCGTCACCATCGCCACCAAGGTGGGACCGCACGATGATCCCCGTCGCGCCCTCGAAGCGTCGCTCGGGCGTCTCGCGACGGACTACGTGGACCTGGTGCAGCTTCACGAAACGCTCGACGGGTGGGAGTGGCGTCTCGAGCGACTGGTGGCGCTGCAGGCGGAGGGCAAGGCGCTGGCCGTTGGCCTGTGCAATGCCAGCCACCGACAGCTCGCCCGGGCCCTCGAGATCGCGCCGCTCGCCGCGTACCAGGGGCCGTACAATCTGTTCGATCGGGACGTCGAGCAGCGCGTGCTGCCGCTGTGCCGCGAGCGCGGGCTCGCGTTTCTCGCCTATCGTCCACTCGCCTCAGGGCTGTTGACCGGGAAGTACGAAGCGCCGCCTGCCTTCTCCGACGGTGACCACCGACGGGGCATTTACTGGTTCAGGGGTCCGGAGTTCGCTCGCCGGCAAATAGTGGTCGACCGCCTTCGGCCCATCGCCCTTCGGGTCGGTGTGCCGCTCGCCGGACTCGCCCTCGGTTGGATCCTCGCGCAGCGGGGGGTGAGTATCGTACTCGTGGGGACGCGCAGCCCCGAGCAGGTCGATCAGAGCCTCGGTGGTACCCGCCGGCTGCGGGCGGACACCGTGGCCGAGATCGACGCGATCGTGGCGGAGGTGTTTCGGCTCCCGCGCGCTACAGAGCAGCTCAGGGCTGATGCGGCAACGTGGGGGGAGCGCGAACGCTTTATCGTACGGCATCTGGACGGAAGCACGAGCGCGGAGGCGATCGCGGCCCTCTGGACCGACGCCGGCAAGGGCCCCATGATCGCGGCCCAGGTCAAGACGTTTTGTGACCAACTCGCGGAACGCGAGTTAGTAACAATGGATGACGAATAACGGACGACGGATGACATTAATGGTCGGGGCGTTCTACAATCCTCACCTGGGCGCGGAGCTGGCCCGCGCCTCGGGGATCGACCACCTCGCGATGGCGGACCCGCCGGCGGCTGCCGATCCGTGGTGGCCGGCGATCCGCGAGCGCTACACCCTGCTGCTCCACGACTACCTGGGGCAGCTGTCGGAGCCGCTGGACGAGCGCTCGATCCAGCGGGCGCGCGCACTCGCGGAGCTGTACCGCTCCCCCTGGGTGGCGGAGCACTTCCAATGTCTGCACACCGAAGACGGCCGCTACAACCTGAACTATGTCTTCCCGCCGCTCTACACCGAGGAGTTCCTCGGGCGCTTCGTTCGCAACGCCCAGGCGCTCCAGGCGCGCCTCGATCAACCGCTCGTCATGGAGAACATCCCGGGGTTCTTCGATGTCGCGGCGAGCCAGATGCCGGAGCCAACGTGGCTGTGCCGTTTCTTCGAGGCCACCGGGGTCGGCTTCCTGCTCGACCTGCCGCACGTGTGGCTGCAGGCGCATTATCATGGGATGAAGCCGGAGCGCTGGCTCGCCGAGTTTCCCCTAGAGCACGTGGTGGAGCTGCACGTCGCGGGCGTGGCGCACGACGCTGACCTCCACGGTCCGTGGATTGCGCCTGTAGAGCCCGCGGACGACATGCTGGCGTTCGCGGCGCATGCCGCGAGCCGTTGCCCTCGCGTCAAGGCCGTCACGTTCGACGCGTTCTCGCCGTCCCTCACGCCGGACGTCCTGTTCCGCAGCGTGGAACGAATCCGGGGGGCGTTGTGATGCGGCTCGCCGGCGCCCTGGTTGCGCTGCTGGCCGCGGACGTGGTCATCCCGGCGGGCACCCGTATCCCGATCCGCTTCGTGCAGCGCATCACCAGCGGCCGGGACACCGTCGGCACGGCGGTGCTCGTGCAGACGATGGGCGCGCTGGTGCAGGACAGCTGCGTGGTGGTGCCGCCCTACGTCCGAGCAAAGGGTCGCATCGTTGTTTCCAAGAAGGGCGGGCGATTCGGCCGCCACGGCCGCTTGCGGTTGCAGTTCGACTCGCTCGAGGTGCGAAGAGGACTCTGGGTCGCGATCTCAGGCGTGCTCGACACGCTCGAGTACGCCAAGCCGGGCACGGTCAGCGACTCCGGGCTGGTGTCGAGCGGCAAGACGTCGGTCGGCGGCGTCGGCGGCAGGCTCGTGCCGGCCGGTGTCGCGGCGGCAGTGGACTTGAACGCGATTCCCGTCGCGCTGCTCGGCGGCTTTTCGCTCATCCGCCGGGGTCCCCCGGTGCGCATCTTCGCGGGAGAGGTGGGCGGTATCCGGCTCACGGAGCCGCTCGTGCTGCCGGGGGAGGACCGGTGCGAGCCCGTGACGGCGCACCGCGAGCTGACCGAGCTCCCGGCGCTCCCCACGTTCGTCCCTCGCTCCGAGAACCGCACGGGCACCGCGCTCGGCGACCCGTTCAACATGCTGCTGCTCGGCACCGGGGAAGGGATCGACAGCGCGTTTCGCGCCGCCGGGTGGCTCCCCGCGCAGAAGCGATCCGTCGCAACGGTCACGCGGGAGATCACCGCCGCGATCGCGAGCCGGCCCGCCATCACCGCTCCTGTCAGCACACAGTACTTCGAAGGCCGTCCGCAGGATCTCGCGTATGAGCTCGCCGGTCCGAACGTGCGAATCCGCCACCACATCCGGATCTGGCTGCTGGACAGTCTCTCGCTGGTCTGGGTCGGCGCCGCCACGAAGGATATCGGCGTGATCTTCAAGCCGTGGGAGCCGCAGGCTACTCATAAGATCGAGTCGCACATCGATTGGGAGCGTGACCGCGTCGTGCACGATCTCGAGGCGGGCGGGTGCGCCGACCTGCTGGATTATATGACGCTGCCCGGCGCGGTCACCGAGGCGCGCAACGGCTCCGGCCAGAAGGTCGTCTCCGACGGCCGCACGGCCGTCGTGCGGCTGCGAGGCTGCGGACCGCCGGTCATGCCGTGACGCTCGCGCCGACCGACCGCGCCCTTCAGGACGAGGTGATCCGCGCCCTCGCCGACGCGCCCTATCGCGCGTCGCCCGAGTGGCGGCGCCGGCGGCTCGCCGATCCCGATCGCGTGGAGCGCTATGCGCGGTTCCTGGCGCGGCATTACTACTTCGAGCGCATCGTCCAATTCTTCAAGTACTCGCGGAGCCTCGCGTCGGTGACGGGGCGGCGGCCTGAGGCGGTCCTCCAGGCTCCCGCGTTCGCGGCGCTCCTGCCCACGCTCGTACTCGGCAGCCGCGAGACCGCGGCGGCCGTGGCGCGGCTGGTGACGGCGCACGTTGCCTCGAGAGCGGTTGCGCGGCTTCCCTATCTGCCAGATCTCCTGCGGTACGAGGAAGCGATGATGGTCGTCGAAGCCGGCCCCAGGGTGTGGCGCGATGCGGACTCGACTGGGGCGGCAGCTGGCGCGGAGCGGCACCGACCCGAGACCGTGGCGGGCACGGTGCTGTTGGAGCTCGCGTACGATCTGCCCACCGTCCTGCCCAAGCTGCTCCAGCCGTGGAGCGACGTGCCGCAGGCCCCGGCGCGCCCCACGAAACTGCTCGTTGCGCGGTCGCCGCATGGCCGGGTCGCCGTCGCCCGCAGCGACGATAGCGTGGCCGCCCTGATCGACCTGGCGGACGGCACCCGGACGGTGGCGGAAGTCGCGGCCGGCGCGGGACTCGCGGTCGCGGCGGTGCGGGAAACTCTTCGGGGCCTCGTGGACCTCGGGGCCGTGCGGTTCTCGACCGGCAGCTAGGACGAGTGGAGGGTCGCCGCGGCGCACGGCCCCGCATAGCTTCAGTGCTCGACCTCTTCCACGGAGCTCCGCGTGGCCTCCAAATACGAAAGCGCCGATCTACTGCTCAAGCTGTACGACCTCCGCCGTGAGCCGGTGATGCGCAAAGCCCGCGCCTGGTTCCGGGACCAGTTCGCCCCGACGAGCGCCGAGGAGATCCTCAGCGTCTACCGCGGGAAGGCGAGCGCGCCCTATCGCATGGTGACCACCTACTGGACCATGGCGGCGGCGCTCGTGCTGCACGACGCCATCGACGAGCAGATGTTCGCCGACACGAACGGCGAGCACATCATGGTGTACGCCAAGCTGCACCCATTTCTCGCCGAGCTGCGTGCCCTGCTCAAGAACCCCGGCTACCTCGGAAAGCTGGAGCAGCTGATCATGCGGATGCCCGACGCCGAGGAGCGGATCGCGCGGTTCCGGCGCCCGCGACTCGACTCGCCCAAGCGATCGCGGAGGGCCTCGTGACGACCGCCACTATTCCGCGCCCCGCGTCGTCTGAATACGCGCCGCACTTCGAGACGTACATCGCGAAGGTCCCCAAGGGCGACCTGTTACGGGTCCTCGAGGAACAGGTTCGCGAGACGCAGCGGCTGCTCTCCGGCCTTCCGGAGGCCAAGGCCCTCCACCGCTACGCGCCCGGGAAGTGGAGCGTCAAGGAAGTGGTGGGACACGTGACCGATAGCGAGCGCGTGTTCTGCTATCGCGCGCTGCGATTTGCGCGCGCGGACGAGAAGCCGCTCCAGGGTTACGACGAGAACGCGTGGGTGCCGGCCGGACGATTCGACGCCCGCCCGCTCGAGGATCTCGCGGCGGAGCTCGACGCCGTGCGGCGAGCTACTATTGCCCTGTTCCGTGGGCTGGACGGCGAATCCCTGGGGCGCCGCGGCACGGCCAACAACACCATCGTGAGCGTGCGTGCGCTCGCCTGGATCATCGCCGGGCACGAGCGCCACCACGTCGGCATCCTGCACGAGCGCTACGGCGTATGAGTCCAGCCCCCGCCCTTTGGCTGCTCCTCCTGGCGGCACAGGGCGACACCGGGAGCTTCTTCATCTCGAATTTCCGGTTCGCGAGCGGCGAGACGCTGCCTCAGGTGCGGATGCACTACCGCACCCTCGGTCACCGGCGCCGCAACGCCGTACTCATTCTCCACGGCACCGGCGGGTCGGGCGAGCAATTCCTGTCGCCGCTCTTCGCCGCCGAGCTGTACGGCGCCGGTCAGCCGCTCGATACTGCGACCCATTTTGTCATCCTGCCCGACAACATCGGGCACGGTCGCTCCTCCAAGCCGAGCGACGGCTTGCACGCTCGTTTTCCGCATTATGCCTATGAGGATATGGTGACGGCCCAGCACCGGTTGGTCACCGAGGGGTTGCATATCGACCACCTGCTCCTCGTGATGGGCACCTCGATGGGTTGCATGCACAGCTGGCTCTGGGCCGAGCGGTATCCGGACGCCATGGAGGGCGTGGTGCCGCTCGCGTGCATTCCGACGCAGATCGCCGGCCGGAACCGCATGTGGCGCAAGATGGTGATCGACGACATCACATCGGATCCGGAGTGGAAGGGCGGCGAGTACACGGTGCAGCCACGCGGTCTGCGCGCCGCGTTGCAGCTGCTGGCCATTGCGGGAAGCGCTCCGCTCGTGCAGCAGCGGCTCGCGCCGACTCGTGACTCGGCGGACGACTACATTGCGCACTGGCTCGACGGCCGCTTCGCAGCCACGGACGCGAACGACTTGCTGTACCAGGTCTCGGCGTCGCGCGACTATGATCCGAGCGGCGCGCTCGAGCGCGTCACCGCGCCCGTCCTGGCCATCAATTCAGCGGATGATTTCATCAACCCACCAGAGCTGGGCCTCATGGAGCGCCTGATTCCCAGGGTCAAGAGCGCGCGTTACGTCTTGATTCCCACCAGTGAGCGTACGCGGGGACACGGTAC
>DATEGE010000148.1:0-2018 GCA_035280265.1 Gemmatimonadales bacterium
CGGGTGCGCACGGCGTAGCGGAGCGTGCCCAGGATCCAGATCACCAGTGCCACGAAGAGGACGGCGATGCGGAACCACGATCCGGACAACAGCGGCAGCTGGGCGAGCTGCTGCGCGATGCCGACCTGAAACGGGTTGATGGGGCTGAACGACGCGCCTACGGCCGCCGCGCCCAGGCTCATCGCTACGGCGACCGCCGGCTGGTAACCGAGTCGCCGCACCAGCAACAACGTCACGGGCACGAGCGCGATGATCTCTTCCTTCATGTTGTCGAGCACGCCGCCCAACGCGAAAGCCAGCGACGCGACCGGGATGACCAGCAGCTCGGAGCGCCCGAACCGTCGCACCAGCCAGTCGACGCCGCCGCGCAGCGCCCCCGTCTCGTCCACCACGGTGAAGGCGCCGCCGATCAGGAACACGAAGAAGATGACGGCGGCAGCATCGACCATACCCCGCGGGATCGCTACGATCGCCTGGAACGGACCGACCGGCCGCGCTGGCACCCCGTGATAGGTGCCTACTACTACCACGCGCCGGCCCGTGACGGGATCGTCGCGCCGATCGTACTCGCCAGCCGGAAGCACGTGACTCGCCGCGGCGGCGAGGAGCACACAGCCGCACAGCAGGAGCAGGGGGTGTGGGAATCGCACTTAGCGCCGCCCCCGCCCCCGCCCGAGCCGCCTGATCTGATCGGATTCGTACACGTGCACCCCGCGTGGCGCCTCTCGCGCCACGCGAACCATGGCGCGCGCCAGGCGGGCGGCCCTGATCGGGCGGTAGCGGGCGAGCGGACCCATCATGACCCACGAGACGAACGGACTGAGGAGCGACAACAGCCGCTCGAGCAGTCGGCCCCGCGTCCGTTTGCCGAGCAGCAGCGAAGGGTGGAAGATGTGGACGCCGTCGAACTGGAGGCGTCGCACCGCCTCGTCCACCTCGCCCTTCACCCGATTATAGAAGAACCGCGACCGCGTATCGGCGCCCATGGACGTCACGACCAGGAAGTGCGAGGCGCGGTGGCGCAGCGCGAGGCGCGCCAGCTCGACGACGTAGGTGTAGTCGACCTTACGGAACTCCGCTTCCGAGCCCGCCTGCTTGATGGTCGTGCCGAGGCAGCAAAACACGGCGTGCACGCGCGGAAAGTCGCCCAGCTCGGCGAGCCGGTCGAAGTCCACCACGCGCTGCACCAGCTTCTTGTGCGTCACGGGGAGGTCCCGGCGGCCGAGGACGGTGACGCGCTCATACTGCGAGTCGTCGAGCAACAGCCGCAGTACGTGACCGCCGACGAGCCCCGAGGCCCCGGCGAGCAGCGCGCCGCGGCTCACGCGCTCAACGCCACAGCGACAACAGCGCCCCCATGATCAGGAGGTAGGCGAGCTGGTATCCCGCGTCGATCACCCACGCCGCGATCGGCTTTTCGGAGAACATGTTGGCGGTGAGCCCGATGGTCGCCGCGAAGCCCAGCCAGGACAAGAATCCGAGCCATAGCCCCTGGGCCAAGGTCGTCGAGTTCGTGTACGAAGCGAGCAGTGACAGCACGTAGGCCATCACCACGTAGCACAGCACGGATACCACGTATGCACGGGTCGCTCCCCGCTTCTTCATCTCCTGGAGCTTCTCCGGCGTATAGCCCTGCGCGGCCATCCACTGCTTGGCGAACAGCACGGGCGAGTACCAGAACGCGCCCAGCACGAAGGTGAGAAGCGCGGCGACGAGGACGGCGAGGATGTTGACGTTAGCGGTGGGCATCACGGCTCCTTGGTTGACGATGCGGCGTAGGTCCACCCCATGATGCAAGACCAGGCATACACCAGTATTCCCAGCACGCGGATTGCCGCGCCGATCTGATGATCCTGGTTCAGCAAGCCGAGCCGTCCCAGGAGGTAGTTCCAGTCGTGTTCGCCGCCGCCCACGAGCGGCAGCTCTTCGGCGCGGGCGTCCTGCACGTAAACTGACACGTTCCAGAGGTTCTGCGCGACCCACCAGAGCGCCACCATCGCCGCATGGCGGTCGCCGCG
>DATEGE010000149.1:0-4507 GCA_035280265.1 Gemmatimonadales bacterium
TGGCACCGCGATCGGGTACATCGTCACCGGCACCGCCGAGGGAATCGTGAACGGCGAGCGCCGCTCGGTGAAGCTCGAGTTCGCGGACACGAAGCGGGAAGGGGTGTTCGCATTGAAGCAGACGTGGCCGCAGCAAGGGACATGGACGCTGGTCATTAAAGCCAACCAGGGTCCGGACGACGCGGCGACCGCGGTGGTCGATCTAGGCGCGGATGGGGAGGTCGTGGCGATCCGCGTTCCCACGATGCAGCGGGGTCGCTGGACCGTGCCGGCGCCTGTCGCGATGAGCGACATTGATGCCGCACTGCGCGGACGGGCGGCGGTGCTGGCGCAACGTTAGCAGCCCCGTGGGGCCCGAGCGGCGGTCGCGCGGGCCCTCCCGTACGTTCTCTGACGGTTCCCACACAAATCGCCCACACCCAATGCCCCGGCACCTCGGTTCGCACCGAGGGTAGCACTCCCCACGCATTGACGCATCTTTCCGGTCTCGCCCGAATGAGGAGGCGCGTATGCGATTTGTCCGTCAGCATCACCTCACGGCGTTGGCGATTCTGCTGGGAGCGCTTGCATGTGGTGGCAACGGCGGCGGCGGCACGGGACCGTGCACCCCGGGTATGGCGACCCAGCTGGCCAAGACCACCGGCGATCCCGCGGCGTGGTACCACAACAATCCGCTGCCCGCGCCCCTCAGCGTCACCGTCAAGGACGCCAACAGCTGCGCGGTTCCCGGCGTCGTCGTGAACTGGTCGATCATCACGGGTGGGGGTGGGTTGAGCGCCGCGCAGAGCACCACCAACTCGAGCGGCATCGCGACGATCTTGGATAGCGTTGGTGTAGCATCGCCGCAGGTCGTTCACGCGGCATCGGGGGGGCTACCGACCGCCGATTTTCAGGTAACCTCGGTTGCGGCGCCGACGGCGGTCGACGTCACGGTGGGCAACAACTTCTTCAGTACCCCGGACACGGCAGTTCAGGTGGGTGGAACCGTGACGTGGACGTGGAGCCAAGGCTCAATCGGGCACAACGTCACCTATACATCGGGCCCGGCGCCGTTACCCGCCAGCTCGAACACCCAATCGACTGGGACTTTCAGCACGACGTTCACGACCCTCGGGACCTACGGCTACCACTGCACGATCCACCCGGGCCAGATGACCGGGAGCTTGACGGTCGTGCATTAGAAAAAACCGGCCGTGCGCGGTGCGCGGTTGCCTCCGATGTTCTCGAACTCAGCGGCAACGGACCCGGCATCGGTAACCGCGCACGGCGCACCCCGTACCTTCAGCTAATCTTCCCGATCGGCAGCTTCCGGATCCGTTTCCCGGTGGCGGCGAAGATCGCGTTGCACACCGCTGGCGCGATCGGCGGCACGCCGGGCTCGCCCGTGCCGCCTTGCATTTCGGTGCTCGGCACGATGTGAACCTCGACGACGGGGGCTTCGGGCATCCGCACCAGCGGGTACGTGTCGAAGTTGCCCTGCACCACGCGGCCGCGCTCGAGGGTAATCTCGCCGTACAGCGCCGCGCTCAGGCCGAACACCACGCCGCCCTGGATCTGCGCCTCGATCTGGTCCGTGTTCACCGCTGGACCGCAATCCACGGCGCACACGACGCGGGGCACTCGCACCGAGCCGTCGGCCTCCACGACCACCTCGGCCACTTCGGCGCACACTGTCGGCCCCCACTCGGCGAGCGCGATGCCGCGACCGCGACCGGCGGGGAGCGGGGTGCCCCAGCCCGCCTGCTCCGCCGCCAGCTCGACCACGCGGCGGTGACGCGGCTTGTCGCGCAGCAGCGCGCGTCGCAGCTCGAGCGGGTCGCGACCCCCGGCGGCCGCGATCTCGTCCAGGAAGCACTCGGTCACGAAGCCGTTGTGCGACACGCCCACCGAGCGCCACGGTCCCCGCGGTACCGGGGCGAGCTCGAGGGTGAGCTGGTCCACCAGGACGTTGGGGATCGCGTACGGCAGGTCGACCGCGCCGTCCACCAGGCTGTCGTCGATTCCCTTCTCGAGCGGCCCGAACTTGAGTCGCAGCGGTGTGCCCGCGATCCGGTGAGTCCACGCCACCGGTCGCCCTGAAGCATCGATCCCCGCCGTGAACTTGTTGTAGCTGGTCGGCCGATAGAAGCCGTTCCGCATGTCGTCCTCGCGCGTCCAGATCACCTTCACCGGCGCGCCGGCCGCCTTCGAGACCCGCACCGCCTCAGACACGAAGTCTGGCTCGAGCCGGCGCCCGAAGCCGCCACCCGAAAACGTCGTGTGAATGCGGACGCGCTCCACCGGGAGGCCGGTCACCTGGGCCACCACCTTCTGCGCGTCACCCTGGTTCTGTGTCGGCGCCCACACGTCGACACCGTCCGGCTGGGTGTGCGCCGTGCAGTTCATCGGCTCCATGGTGGCATGGTGCACGAACGGGACTTCGTATACGGCCTCGATGCGCTTGGAGGCGGCGGCGAGCGCCGTCGTCGCGTCGCCGATCGTCTGCGCCACGATGCCCGGCTGGCTCGCGAGTGCGGCGAGCTGGGCGCGGATCCCCGCCGAATCGAGGGTCGCGGCGTCGCCCTCGTCCCATTCGATCTCGAGCGCGCGCCGTCCCTGCACGGCCTGCCAATAGCTGTCGGCGACCACGGCGACGCCCGCGGCGCATCCCGCCGCCCACCCGCCCCCCGCCTTTGGTTGCATCCACGAGCTGGGCTCGAGCTCCACCACGTGTCGCACACCGGGAAGCGCCTTCGCTCGATCCGCGTTGACGCGCTTGAGCTTGCCGCCCAACACGGGAGACCGCTCGATCGACGCGATGAGCATCCCGGGCTGCTTGACGTCGATGCCGAAGACCGCGCTGCCGTCCACTTTTCCGGGAGTGTCGAGCCGGCGCACGCGGGTGCCGAGCAGCCTAAAATCTTTGGGATCCTTGAGTGGAGCTTCCGCGGGCAGCGGCAGGGTCGCCGCGCGCGCCACGAGCGCGCCGTACGCCAAGCGGCGATCGCTCGACACATGCCGCACCGCGCCGTTCTCGGCCCGGCAGGTGGCGCGGTCGACCTTCCAGGTGTCCGCTGCGGCGGTGATGAGCAGCTCCCGCGCGGCGGCGCCCGCTTTGCGGAGCGGCTCCCACGAGCTGCGGATCGCGTTGCTGCCGCCGGTGCGCATGGTCCGCGACCACGCCGCCGGATTCACCGGCACGGGGCCGAGCCGCACGCTCGACCAATCGGCGTCGAGCTCTTCGGCGAGGATCATCGCGAGCCCCGTCTGCGAGCCCTGACCCATCTCGGAGCGATCGAGCGTGAGCGTGACGATGCCGTTCGGGTCGATGCTGATCCACGCATTGGGGGCGAACGGCGCCGGTGAGTCGGTGAACGTCAAGCGCGGCTCGTGGAGCTGCGGGAGCGCGAACGCGATCACCAGACTGGCGCCTGACTCGACAAACTCGCGGCGAGACATGCGGGGATCGGAGCGCATGTGAGGACTCCGTAGCTCAAGGGAGTGGGAAGTGGGGAGTGGTTCCTTCCGATGCGACGGAGGGTCCCACTCCCTACTCCCCACTCTTGTGTTAGGCCACCTTCCCGATCGGCAGTTTCCTGATCCGTTTCCCCGTCAACGCGAAGATCGCGTTGCACACCGCCGGCGCGATCGGTGGCGTGCCCGGCTCGCCCACGCCGCCCTGCGCGTCGGTCGACGGCACGATGTGAACCTCCACCATCGGCATGTCCGCCAGCCGTAGCATCCGGTAATCGTGGAAGTTGCTCTGTTTCACCCGGCCATTGTCGATGGTGATCTCTCCCCACAGCGCGGCCGTCAGCCCATACACGATGGCGCTCTGCATCTGCGCTTCCACGATGTCGGGATTCACCACCGGTCCGCAGTCGACGGCGCACACCACCCGGTGCACGTGCGGCGTGCCGTCCGAGTCGACCGACACCTCGGCCACCTCGGCGACATAGGTTTCGAACGCCTTGTACACGGCGATCCCGCGCGCCCGGCCCGATGGGAGCGGCGTGCCCCACCCCGCCTTACTCGCGGCGAGATTCAACACGCCTAAATGGCGCGGGGCCTTGCCGAGCAGGTCGCGGCGGTACTCGTACGGATCCTTCTTGGCCGCGTGGGCCAACTCGTCGATGAAGGTTTCGACCGCGAACGCGTTGAACGAGTTGTTCACCGAGCGCCAAAAGCCGACCGGAATCCCGGTATCGGTGAGCTGATAATCCACGTGCACGTTCGGGATCGTGTATGGCACGCCGACGCCCCCCTCTACCGCCTCACCGTCGAGCCCGTTTTTTACCGTATCGGGGAACACCCGCGCCATGATGGACGGGGCCACGATGCGGTGTGTCCAGGCCACCGGCTGCCCGCTCGCGTCGAGGCCGCCCTGGAGCCTGTGTAAGGACGCGGGCCGATACTGCGCGTTGCGAATGTCGTCCTCGCGCGACCAGATCAGCTTCACGGGGGCGCCCGCCGCCTTGGACGTCTCCAACGCTTCCTTTATAAAGTCCAGCTCGAACCGCCGGCCAAA
>DATEGE010000150.1:0-2741 GCA_035280265.1 Gemmatimonadales bacterium
GAACACCCAGAAGACGTTCACGTTGCCTGCGAACGTGAACGTCCAGCCGTTGGACATCTGCATCGTCAGGCCTTGCGCGCTGGCCGTCGCGGCGACACCCAACGCGAGACCTAACAACAACAGCGTGAGACGCTTCATACGAGAATCCCTCCTTGGGAGTTTACCTGGTCAATCCTGCCGCTCGTGCCCTGCGAGGCGTCGCTGTAACGCACCGCCGACGCCAAGTTCAGCCGAGTGGGAACGTGGTCCTCCCACCAGTAATGCTCGTCTGGCTTCTCACTACGGTTGTGACTGAAAGGGAAAGCGAGCGCACCTCCTCGTGAAGGCGAGTCGTTCGCGCGATACCACTCGCCGCGCGGCCAGCCGCACCGCGCCAGCGCCTGCTCGGCACTCCCGCCACCCGGGGACGCTAGGGGGCTCCCCCAGGAGTGGCCGCCAAGGACGGCGTCCGAACGGAGCCCGACACCACGAAGCGGATCCACATCCCTGCCGCCCCGTGGCCCGGAACCCCGCAAAATATTAGGTAGGACCCCCCCGAATTTGCAACAAATCGCATGTCGTCCCGCCCCTCCGAGGGGATCCCCTCGGCCAGCCGAACCGTGAAAGCCTTCGGGAAGGCGGGCGTAACCGGCTGAATAGGGAGAGGATGCGCTTCTGGTATGATTTCCGCGGAGTGGGGAAGCATCCCGTCGTGATTGCGGAAGTGCATAACGACGGTCCAGCCGAGCGGCACCGTCAGGGTAAGCCCCCCGTCCCGAAAGCCGTCGAAGTTAAGGGCGCCGTTGAGGCCGGTGAGCCCGGCGATCAACTCGAAAGTCGCGGTGCGCGTCGCCGTATCAGCCTGCAACCAGGAGAGATCGATCGGTTGCACGGGAGCGGCGCGGTCGCCCTGCGCGCACGCGGAGCTGGGCAGGGCCGCGGTGGTCGCAAGACCGACCACCGCGGCCAAGGTCGTACGCTTCACAACGAGGTACCTCGCATGAGAAAAGCAGCGACTGCTGAGCTGTTGGCGTCTCCCGGAGCGACTGCGTCTCTTGTCGCGACGGGAGACGCCAGCAGCCGGTAATCGAGACTACATGCCCGCCTTCGGAAGTCCGAAGACGAACACCGAGTTCCCGAGCGGGAAGCTGATCTGGAAGTTGCCACCCGCTGCCACCGCGACGAACTCCTCGCCGCCGACCTCGAACACCGAGGGGGCGGCGTTCACGCCCGCGCCGCAGTAGAACTTCCACAGCACGGTACCAGTTCTGGCGTCGTACGCCTTGAACCAGCCATTGCCCTCGCCGGTGAACACCAAACCGCCCGCCGTTGCCGTGGCGCCACCCATCATCGGCAGGTCGGTCTTCTGCTGCCAGGCGATCTTGCCGGTGTTCAGGTTGATCGCGCTGACGAGCCCGTACTCACCCGAGTAGCCGCCCTTGTCGTCGGGAATGCGCACGAAAGCACTGCCCAGCCAGAGCCGGCCCTTTTCCCACGGCGCATAGTGGACCTTGTAGTGCATCGGCTGGTGCAGGGCGACGGTGTACGCGTAGACAAGGTCGGGGTGCACCGCGATGGGCGACCACTCCTCGCCGCCGTTCGCCCCCGGCAGCATGAACACGCCGTCGGCCGTCGGCTGCGTGTACATGTTCTGCTGCGGCACGAACGCGGCCGAGCGGCGGATCAGCTTGCCCGTCGCCGCGTCGAGCACATACACGAACCCCGTCTTGCCGGCCTCGACGACCGCCTTCTTGCCGCCCACCATCGCGATCACGGGCGGGCTGACGGCGTCCAGGTCCCACACATCGTGCGGTACTTCCTGGTAACCCCACTTGAACTTCCCATTGGTCGCGTCGATCGCCACGACCGACTCCGTCCAGCGGTCGTCGCCCGGACGGATCGAGCCGTCCAGGTCGGGCGACGGGTTGCCGATGGCGACGAACAGCGTCTTGCTGGCATCGTCGTACGCCGGCGTCATCCACATCGAGCCGCCGCCGGTCTTCCAGGCGTCGGCGTACTTCGCGGAATCGGCTTTCTCCTTGGCGATGTCGCGCTTCAGGTCGTCGCCGTCTGGTGTGGTCTTGGACCAGGGACCCCACCAGCCGCCGTCTTCCGGGGCGGGCAGCGTGTACCACGTCCACACCAGCTGCCCGTTGGCGGCGTTGAACGCCTTCACGTAGCCGCGGATGCCGTACTCGGCCCCCGACGTGCCGACGATCACATTCGACCCGACCACGAGCGGCGCCATGGTCTCCGTGTAGCCCGCCTCCGGGCCGTCACCGACCTTCACCGCCCACTTTTCCTTCCCGGTGGCTGCATCGAGCGCCACGAGCTCGTCATCGAGCGTGGCGACGAAGACCGAGCCCTCGGAGACGGCGACGCCCCGGTTGTTCGGGCCGCAGCACGCGGTCGAGACGGGGCCGTTCTTGTGCACGTACTCCCACAGCATCTTCTGGGTCCGCAGGTCGAACGCGCGCACGATGTTGTTGGGCGTCGCCGGCGACGTGATGTACATGATGCCCGCCACGACGACGGGCGTCGTCTCAAAGCTGCCCAGCGTGCTCGACCCATGGGTGTAGACGGCCCGCGGGACGAGGCGCCGGACGTTGCTAGTGTTGATCAGCTTCAGGGGCGAGAATCGGTTGTTCCAGTAGTTGTGGCCGTACATCAGCCAGTCACCACTCGCTGCGGCATTCAGCAGCATGTCATTCGAGACCGCTGCACGCGGTTGAGCCGGGTCCACCATGCCCCCCCCGCCCCCC
>DATEGE010000151.1:0-7327 GCA_035280265.1 Gemmatimonadales bacterium
CCCTCAGACACGGCAGCCGGCGGGAGGGTTGGCTTGGGGGGGGGGTGGGGGTTGGGAGGAGCCTAGTGCAGGAGGAAGCGAATCCCGAGGCCGGCGAGCAGCGCGAGCAAGAAGGAGGAGAGGGTCCCGACCAGGAAATACTCGGCGAACTCGCGATCCTCGAGCTGCTTGAAGCGGGCAAGCGATTTGGCGGCGATGATCCACCCGACGGCGCTGTATTCCCCGAGCAACACGAGCGTGAGGGTGAGCGCGCGCTCGAGCGAGCCCACGGCGCGGCCACGCGCCACCTCGATCGCTCCGGTGGTGCGGTCCTCGTCGCGCCGCATCTGCAGCGAAGGCAACTCGAGGACGCTCCGAATCAGGACGACGCCGCGGCCGGCGACGTACAGGTACCCGGTGGCGAGCAGGGCCACCCGGCCCCACCACAATCCGGCGGCGCTGGGCGTGGCCAGCGGTCGCAGCAGCGTGCCCGCGACGAGCGCCGCGATGACGAACAACGCTTCGCCCACCAGCAGCGTGCGGCCGCGGCGCCGACCGTCCACCTGGCCCGGCCACAACGTCGCGGCGAGGGTGTAGGCGAGCAGGGGTACGACGAAGAGAGGATTCACGCGGTCTCTCCCTCGAGGATGGCTCGGAACATCTTATCCCCGGCGTCTACCAGAGGCCAGGCCATGCGGCGCCGCAAGTGCGAGACGGCGCTCGGGACGACCTTCAGGCGCGCCGCGGGGCTCAAGGCCGCCTCCCCTGGGCTCCAGGTGAAGCGCCACGTGGCGGCCGCTTCGCGCTGCCGCCGCGTCCAGCTCCAGTACAAGGCGGAGTAGTAGCTGGCACAGCCATTGAGGGTCGCGTCAGCCGCGCCGAATCCACGGAAGGCGAACAGCTGTCGATCGCGCTTGGCGGCCTCGATCGCAGCGCGCGCTTCGTGGAAGCACGGTCCATCGACCTCGGGCGCCGCCACTCTGCTGGTGAGCGGCGTCGTGACAGTTCCGCGGCCGCAGCCGATCACCCAGTCGACCGTGGCGAATCGGGCGCGAATCGCGTGCGCCACGTCCCACACTGGGCCGGCGCCGCTGAGCAGGCATTGGAGCTCATCGCCCTGGGTGATGCCGAACCGAGCCGCGAGCGCCCGGCGGTAGCGGCGATTGAAGTCTCCCAGGGCGGCGCGCAGGTCGGCCTGGAGCCGGGCCCGGCGCGGGGGCGCCAGCGCACGGGAGGCGACGGCATCGGCGATGAGCGCGACGTAGAGCTTTGACATATTACGTCACGATTGACTGTGATGACGTATTTTGTCATAATTTACAAAAATGATGTAAACTGTCAACCAGGCTACCGGGTGCCGAACAGCCGGTCGCCCGCGTCGCCCAGTCCCGGCAGGATATAGCCTTGCGCGTTGAGCTCGCGGTCGAGGGCGGCGGCAAAGACGGGCACGTCGGGGTGAGCGTCGAGCAGGCGACGCACTCCCTCCGGGGCCGCGACGAGGCACAGAAACCGGACGCGCTGGGCGCCGGCGTGCTTCAACGCGCTCACGGCGTCCACCGCGGAGCCGCCGGTCGCGAGCATCGGGTCCAGCACGAAGAAGTCGCGCGCGTCTTCGCCGGAAGGGATCTTGAAGTAGTAGTCGACCGGTTCGAGCGTGTCGTGCTCTCGGTAAATGCCGATGTGGCCGACGCGGGCGGAAGGGATGAGCTGCGCGATCCCTTCCACCATGCCGAGCCCCGCACGCAGGATGGGCACGAGCGCGAGCTTCTTGCCCGCCACCCGGACGCCGCGCATGCGCTCGAGCGGCGTCTCCACGTCCACGGTCTCGAGAGGCAGGTCCTTCGTCACTTCGTACGCCATGAGCATGGCGATTTCATTGACGAGCTGCTTGAAGTCCTTCGTGGTGGTGCTCTTGTCACGCAAGATCGAGAGCTTGTGCTGGATCAGCGGATGATCGAGCACGGTGAGGTTGGCAAACGTAGGGTGAGGCATGGGGGCTGAAGGTACCGCGCGACACGGTGAGCCGTCCAGCGTGGCAGCGCCGGAACCTCGTTCGATGTAATATTCCTGTAGCTTCAGAACGGCGCGGTGTACGCGCCCCCCGCTGGGAGCGGTCCGCCAACTTCGGCGCACCGAGGCGTTGCCCAAACGGCCCCTCAGCGGCGGTACCCCTCACCAATGGGAGCGTGGGTATGTCCTCCGAAAGTATACGGGGCTCCTCGACGAATCAGTGATTGCGGCGGGCACCGCTCGCCCCCTCGTCGTCGGCTCCGGTCTCGCTGGGCTGTGGACCGCTTGGCGGCTGGGCGAGGAAGGCTGCGCCTGTCGGCTGCTGACCAAGCGCGCTGTGTCTGACAGCGCGAGCTCCTGGGCGCAGGGCGGAATCGCCGCGGCGATGAGTCCCGGCGACAGTCCAGCACTGCACGCCGCGGACACGTTGGCGGCAGCGGACGGACTCGCGGCGCCCGCGGCGGTCCGCATCCTCACGACCGAGGGACCGGACAGGATCCGCCGATTGGTGGCGCTTGGCGCGGTGTTCGACCGTGGTCCCGATGGGCGGCTGTTGTTGGGACTCGAGGGGGCGCACAGCCGGCCGCGCATCCTCCACGCCGGCGGCGACCGCACCGGGGCGATGCTGGTCCAGTGTCTCGCGCACGTCGTTTCGCAGCACCCCCTGATCGAGATCCAGGAAAACACCGAGGTGGCGGAACTGCTGCTCGCCGACGCACGCGTGATAGGTGTCGTAGTGGTGACCGGTGACGGATCGGTGGTGACGGTCGAGGCGCCGGCCGTAGTACTCGCGACGGGTGGCGTGGGCCAGCTGTACGCGGTAACCACCAACCCGCTCGTCGCGACCGGTGACGGCTGGGCGTTGGCGCATCAAGTGGGCGCCACCTTGCGCGGCATTGAATTCCTGCAGTTTCATCCCACGGCGCTGAAGCTCGCGGGGGTGAACCCCGCGCCGCTCGTCTCGGAGGCGGTCCGCGGCGCGGGTGCGACCCTGGTGGATGCGGCGGGCCGCCGATTCTTGCCCGACGTGGATGCGCGTGCCGAGCTCGCAACGCGTGATGTCGTGGCCCGTGCGGTCGCCCGGATCGATCGTAGAGGTGGTGGCGCGTGGCTCGACGCGCGGCGCGTTCCAGGCTTCCCGGATCGCTTCCCGACCATATCGGCGACTCTCTCGAGCCATGGACTGGACCCCACGCGGCACCTCATCCCCGTGGCACCCGCGATGCATTACGCCATGGGCGGCATCGCGACCGACCTCGCCGGGCGCTCGAGCCGGCCGGGCCTCTGGGCGGTGGGGGAGGTCGCCTGGACTGGCGTGCACGGCGCCAATCGGCTGGCGTCGAACTCGCTGCTCGAGGGGTTGGTGTTTGCGGACCGGGTCGCGTATGGCATTGCAGCGGAGCGCGAGCGGTGGCAGCGTGCGCGGCTTTCGTGCAGTCCGGGGGCGGGGGCGGCGGGGGCAGCGGGGGCGCATCTTGCTGGGAGTGGGGACGACCGGTGTGAGGACTTGCGACGTGAGATGCGGCGCGTGATGAGCGAGGACGTTGGCGTCGAGCGCAGCGAGGCATCGCTCGCGCGGGCGGCCCGGGTTCTCGATGCGCTGGCCGCGGCCGCACCTCCCGGGGCGTGGCGCACACGAAACCAGCTCCTCGTTGCGCGGCTCATCGTGAGTGCGGCGCGGCGCCGACGCGAGACGCGGGGCGGCCACATTCGGGTGGACTACCCGCGGCGGAAGGGGAGGGCGCCCGCGTGGGCGCGCGCGTCATGACCGACCTGATTGCCGAAATCCGAGCGCTCAAGGCCGAGCGTGGGGCGGCCATCCTGGCGCACAACTACCAGCGACCCGAGATCCAGGATGTCGCGGACGTCGTCGCCGACTCGCTCAAGATGGCCCGGCGGGCGATCGAGCTGGACGCGTCGCTGCTCGTCATCTGCGGCGTGCACTTCATGGCGGAGACCGCGGCGATCGCGAATCCGGAGAAGCGCGTGCTGATCCCCGACCTGCAAGCGGGCTGCTCCCTCGCCGACACGATTCGGCCGGAGGACGTACGGGCGTGGCGTGCCAATCACCCTGACGGGCTCGTCGTGGCGTATGTGAACTGCAGCGCGGCGGTGAAGGCCGAGGCGGACTACTGTTGCACGTCCGGAAACGCCGTGGCGGTGGTGCAGGCGCTGCCGCCGGGCGTCCCGGTGTTGTTCGTTCCCGATTTCTTCCTGGGGAGCCATGTACGTCGCATCACCGGGCGCGCGCTCGACGTGTGGATGGGGGAATGTCACGTGCACGCGGCGCTTACGCCTGAGGATGTGGCCGCGCGGCGGCGCCAGTATCCCGATGCCGAGTTCCTGGTGCACCCCGAGTGTGGCTGCACCACGAGCACGATGTATTACGCGGCGGCCGAGGGCGACGTCGCTGGCGGCCGAACCCACATCGTTTCGACCGAGCAGATGACGCAGCGGGCGCGGACGTCGTCGAGCCGCCGCTTCGTCGTCGCTACCGAGACGGGAGTGCTGCATCGCCTGCGCCGCGAGAATCCCGGCAAGCAGTTCCACGCCCTGCTGGACTCAGCCGAGTGCCGCTACATGAAGCTGATCACGCTCGAGAAGCTGCGGGACTCGCTCCGGGACGAGAAGTACGAGGTCACCGTGCCGCCCGAGATCGCGAGCAGAGCGCGTCGGGCGATCGAACGGATGCTCTCGATTGGTTGAGCCGCTGGGCGTGGAGGAGGTGCGTCGGGCCCTGGCGGAGGACCGGGCCTCGGACGACGTGACGACCCAGCTGCTCGGCGGGTTGGCGGGCCGTGAGGCATGCGCGGATCTCGTCGCCGAAGGCCGCTTCGTGGTCGCCGGTCTGCCAGTTGTGGCGCTCGTGTACCAGGAGCTCGACAAAGCGGCGCGGGTCGAAGCGCGGTGCGGTGAGGGGGAATGGACCGCGCCCGGGACGGTGCTCGCGAGCGTTCATGCGACCGCCAACGCGTTGCTCGCTGGTGAGCGCGTCGCGCTGAACTTTCTGCAACGGCTCTCGGGAGTCGCAACCGTGACGCGCCGCGCGGTGGACGCGGTGGCCGGCACGGCAGCCCGGATCACCCACACCAGGAAGACGACGCCCGGCCTGCGGGCGCTCGAGCGCTATGCCGTGACCGTCGGTGGCGGCGTGGAGAATCGGGGCTCACTCGCCGAGGCGGTCTTGTGGAAAGACAATCACTGGGCGCTGCTCGACGGCGGGAGCCTCGCTGCGGCGTTGCGGGGCGCGCCGTCGGGAGCGCCCCTCGTCGTCGAAGTGGAGAGCGATGCCCAGCTCGAGCAGGCGCTCGCGGCCGGCGTCCGTCACATCCTCGTCGATAACCAGCCGCCGGCGCGCGTGGCGGCGTGGGTGCGGCGCGCCGGCCCCAGGGTCACCGTGCAAGCGTCGGGCGGGATCAATCTCGAGACCGTCCGCGCGTACGCCGAGGCTGGGGCGGGGCTGATCGCGATCGGGGCGCTCACGCACTCGGCGCCCGCGGCACCGATCCGCTGCGATATCCGGAGGCGGTGAGAACACAACGAGCGGCACCGTCACCTCGGACGGCACCGCTCGCTCCAACTGCTTCTGCTGCTACTTCTCCTTGGCGGCCTTGTCGCTGTCCTGCTCCGCCTCTTTCGCTTCCTTGTCAGCCGCCCGCTCGGCTTCATCCGCTTCCTTGTCGGTGACGCCGAGGCTCTTCAGGGTCTGGCCGATGCTCTTACCGCTCTTCAAACCGGCGAGAATCGCGTCAGTCGTGATCGCGGGATTCTTGGCTCCGAGGTTGTGCGCAATCATGTTCGCCGCGATGAACTGGCCGCGCGTCAGCTTGGGATTGTCGGCGCGCGCCGTGGCGTAGGCCTGCTCCAACGCATCCGGAGTGGTGTTCAGCTTCTTCGCGAGACCGCGGAAGCTCTTCACGTGCTCCGCCGATTCCATCCCCCGCGTTTCGGGCGCGTCGGATGGCCGCGCCCTCTTTTCCACGTTAGGCGCGGGCGCATGCGCGCGCGCAGGACGCTGGGCCGCCGCCGCCGTTGCCCCGGCGACGACGAGCAGCGTCACGAGTTGCCATGTGTGCTTCATGGTGGTCCTGGACCTCCTTTCGTGGGGTAAAGACGGTGCCGCCGCTGGGGAGGTAACCGCTAAGATTTCTTAACGTGACGGCAGTCACTGGTGCCCGGTGTTACTGTGGACACCATGCGGCTCGTTGTCGTTCTCTTGACGGTGTTCGCGTGCGTCGCACCGGTGCGGAGTCAGACCACTGCCGGCGCGAGCGGCGGCTACGTCCGCTTCTCGGGCGAGCGCTCGGAGCAGGCGCTCTCCGGCATCGTCGAGTTCCAACCGAGCGCGTGGTTGACCCTGTATGCCGTACCGGCGTGGCTGCGCATTTCCGACACCGTAAGCGGCCGTTCGGTATCGAGCAGTGGGCTCGGCGATCTGCCGCTGTTTGCAGCCGCGGAGTACACGCCTGCTACCGCGTGGTCGCCTACCGTCGCTGCTGCGCTCAGTATAGTCCTGCCAACGGGCAAGCGATCCTGTGGGCTGGGGAACGGCGTGACGACCACGGAGGTCGACGTGGGCGTTGGGGTCGCGCCCGGAGAGGGGCGCGCGCACGTTTCGGCCGACGCGAGCCGAAGCCTCTCCGGCGTGGCCGCTCGGTCGGCGTTGAGCGCACCGAGCGCCACCACGCTGCGCGTCGAGGCGGGGTACGACGTCTCGCCCGCGTGGACGTGGACGGCCTCGGTCGGCCTGGATGTCGGCGCCGCGGACTCGACCCCCGACCGCGTGGTCGGTCTCGGCGTGCGCCATAGCATCGCGGGACCACTCGCGGTCGTACTCGATGCGAGCCGCGGCCTGACGAGCACCTCGCCCCAGTGGGTGCTTTCCCTGGGTCTCGGGACGGCCTACAGCGGTCCGTCACCGGTGACGCCGACGAGCCCATTACGGCGACTCGGGGCGACGTTCGGGGGTGGTGGCGGGGGCGGGCCGAAAACGGGCTGCTAGCGCGGCACGCCCTCAGCCATCAGGACGTTGTGATGGACGACGAGCGGCTCTTTCTCGAGCAGAAAGTGTTCGTCCTCGGGATAGTAGCGTGCGCGTTGATAGTCATCGCCGGCGAAGCGCCGGATGGCGTCCACCGAATCCCACAACGTCGTGAGGACGAAGTGCGTCACGTCGCCCTCGGTGCGGCGCAGGGCGAGCACGCCGCGGTTGCCGGGTGTCGCCCGGTAATCGGGCAGGCCCGTGCGCTCGAGGTACGTTGCATAGGCGTCGGCCTTGTGCGTGGGGACGCGACCGTGCCACGTGCGTGCGATCATGTGCGGAGCTCCTCACTCAGGG